>NZ_SMKI01000009.1 GCF_004348415.1 Streptomyces hainanensis | reverse complement strand
GGGTAGGGCTGCGCCGCGTACGGGTCGGGCGAGCCGTAGCCCGGGGGTGAGCCACCGGGAGCGGGTTGCGGATAGGTGGGGTGCTGCCCGTACGGCGGTTGTCCGTACGGGGGCTGCTGGTCGTCGCGATCGTTCCTGAAACCGGCCACGAGTACGAACGTACCGCGTCTCGGCGGTGGGAATGCGCCGGAGGGGTCGAGATGAGCCTCGCCCGTCGCCGCGAGCGCGGTGTGGACGTTCCCCAGGCCCGCTCGACTCCCCCGGCAACCCGCCCTCCGCCCGGTCGCGGCGATCATGACATGCCCGAACGGGCGGGACAAGGGCGCTATCCGGCCGGTTCCGGAGCGGGTTCAGGGGCGGAAGCGGGTGCCTTGGCGTCCCCGTTGTCCGGTTTGCGGACGGATTCGAGGAGGAGTTGGGCGACGTCCACGACCCTGAGGTCGTCCTTGATCGCGCCCGCGGTGTCGGCGGCCTGCTTGCCGTTGACCGAGTCGGTCAGCATGACGAGGCAGAACGGGCAGGCGGTGGAGATGATGTCGGGGTTGAGCGAGAGCGCCTCGTCGACGCGTTCGTCGTTGACGCGCTTGCCGATGCGCTCCTCCATCCACATGCGGGCGCCGCCGGCGCCGCAGCAGAAGCCGCGCTCCTTGTGGCGGTGCATCTCCTCGTTGCGCAGGCCGGGGACGCGGCCGATGATCTCGCGTGGCGGGGTGTAGACCTTGTTGTGGCGGCCGAGGTAGCAGGGGTCGTGGTAGGTGATCAGACCCTCGACGGGGGTGACCGGGAGCAGCCTGCCGGCGTCGACCAGGTGCTGGAGCAGCTGGGTGTGGTGGATGACCTCGTAGTGGCCGCCGAGCTGGGGGTACTCGTTGGCGATGGTGTTGAAGCAGTGCGGGCAGGTGGTGACGATCTTCTTGGCGGCGGCCTCGTTGAGGGTCTCCACGTTCTGCTGGCCGAGCTGCTGGAACAGGAACTCGTTGCCCAGGCGGCGGGCGGAGTCGCCGGTGCACGACTCGTCGCCGCCCATGATCGCGAAGGAGACGCCGGCGATGTGCAGCAGTTCGGCGAAGGCCTTGGTGGTCTTCCGGGCGCGGTCCTCCAGGGCGCCGGCGCAGCCGACCCAGTAGAGGTACTCGATGTCGGTGAGGTTCTCGACGTCCTGGCCGACCACGGGGATGTCGAAGTCGACCTCCCGGGTCCACTCCAGGCGCTTCTTCTTGGCCAGACCCCAGGGGTTTCCCTTGCGTTCCAGGTTCTTGAGCATGGTGCCGGCCTCGCTGGGGAACGAGGACTCGATCATCACCTGGTAGCGGCGCATGTCGACGATGTGGTCGACGTGCTCGATGTCGACGGGGCACTGTTCGACGCAGGCGCCGCAGGTGGTGCAGGACCAGAGGACGTCGGGGTCGATCACGCCGTTCTGGTCGGCGGTGCCGATCAGCGGGCGCTCGGTGGTCTCGTTGCTCTCGCCGGCCAGCAGGTAGGGCGCGGTGGCGTGTGCGTGGTCCCGCAGGGACATGATCAGCAGCTTGGGCGAGAGCGGCTTGCCGGTGTTCCAGGCGGGGCACTGGGACTGGCAGCGGCCGCACTCGGTGCAGGTGGAGAAGTCGAGCAGGCCCTTCCAGGAGAAGTGCTCGATCTGGGAGACACCGAACTGGGCGTCCTCGTCGGGGTCCTCGAAGTCGATGGGCTGGCCGCCCGAGGTCATGGGCTGGAGTGCGCCGAGGGCGGCGGCGCCGTCGGCGTTCCGCTTGAACCAGATGTTGGGGAAGGCCAGGAAGCGGTGCCAGGCGACGCCCATGTCGGTGTTGAGGCCGACCGTGATGGCCCAGACCATGGTGGTGCCGAGCTTGATCAGGGCAACGAGGTAGACCAGGTTCTGCAGGGCGCCGGTGGACAGCCCGTCGAAGGCGGCGACCAGCGGGTACGTGACGAAGTAGGACGCCTCGTAGCCGGCGACGTGGTGCAGGGCGCCCTCGAGGCCGCGGAGCAGCAGGATGCAGACGCCGATGGTGAGGATGACGTACTCGACGAAGTAGGCCTGCCAGGCGGTGGAGCCGGCGAACCGGGACTTGCGGCCGGCCCTGGAGGGCAGGCTGAGCTGCCGGATGACGATCAGGGCCGCGATGCCGAGGGTCGTCATCAGCGCGATGAACTCGACGTACATCTCGTAGGGGACGAACCCGCCGAGCACGGGGAGCGTCCAGTCCGCCCGGAAGAGCTGGCCGAAGGCCTGGAGGATGGTCAGGCCGAGGGTGAGGAAGCCGATCGCCACGAACCAGTGCGCGATGCCGACGGGTGCCCAGCGGTTCATCCGGGTGTGACCCACGAACTCGCGGGCCAGGGTCAGGGTGCGCTGGCGGGGGCTGTCGGTGCGCTGTCCCTTCGGCACGGGCTGGCCGAGGCGGAGACGGCGGACGATCTCCACGACGGCCCGGCCGAACAGCGCGACGGCGACCGCGGTGAGTACCAGCGTGACGACGATCGCGACGAGTTGCATGACGGCGGCTCCTCGGCGAGCGGACGGGGCGGGGCCGCGGCCCGGCTGGCTGCCGGGGCGACGAGGGCTTGCAAGATAGCTCAGCGAAATCCTACTGGAGGGTAACTTCACCTGGCCAGCGGATCGACTTCAGCCCTGTCGGCCGCCTCGGCCGCCCGTCAGCGGGCACGGCTTGACTTCAAGTTATGTTGAGATACCAGCCTGACCCGTGCACGGGAAGCGTGTCCGGGAAAGGGGACGTACGCATGGAGCGGGAACGACGTGAGCTGGCCGTCGCGGTGATCGGTGGCAGCGTGAGGGCGGGCAGGTTCGGGCCGGCGGTCGCGGCCTGGACCGCGGATCAGGTGCGGCGACGATCCGACATGACGGCGGACGTCGTGGACGTGGCGGAGGCGGAGCTGCCGTTGGACATGGGCGGGTACGGCGCGGACCCCACCCCGGGGCCGTTGGCGCCCAGGCTGGCCGCGGCGGACGCCTTCGTCGTGGTCACCCCCGAGTACAACCACAGCTATCCGGCGGCGCTCAAGAACGTGATCGACTGGCACCGCGGGGAGTGGCAGGCCAAGCCCGTCGCCTTCGTCTCCTACGGCGCCATGTCCGGCGGTCTGCGGGCGGTCGAGCACCTGCGGGTCGTCTTCGCCGAGCTGCACGCCGTCACCATCCGGGACACCGTGAGCTTCCACAACGCCTGGGAGCGCTTCGACGCCGCCGGCCGGCCGGTGGACACCGAGGGGTGCGGGCGGGCCGCCAAGGCGATGCTCGACCAACTCGCCTGGTGGGGTCATGTGCTCCGCGACGCCCGGGCGACCCGCCCGTACGCCTCGTGAACGCCCGGGCGGTCGCCGGCGTCATCGTGCTCGGCGCGCTGACGACGGTCCTGGACACCACGATCGTCAACGTCGCGCTGAACCCGCTGGCCCGCGAGTTCGACGTGCCGCTCACCACCATCCAGTGGATCGCCTCCGGCTACACGCTCGCCCTGGCCGCGGTCATCCCGGCCACGGCCTGGGCCATGGGGCGGTTCGGCAGCCGGCGCCTCTACCTGATGGCCATGGGCCTGTTCACGATCGGCTCGGGCCTCGCCGGGCTGGCCTGGAACGCGGAGTCGCTGATCGGCTTCCGGGTGCTCCAGGGGCTCGGCGGCGGCATGGTGATGCCGGTGGGCATGGCGATCATCATCCGGGTCGCCGCCCAGGAAGGCAGGCAGGGCGCCATGATGTCGCTGCTCGGGCTGCCCATCCTGGTGGGGCCGGTCGCCGGGCCGGTGCTCGGCGGCTGGCTGGTGGACGAGATCTCCTGGCGCTGGATGTTCTTCATCAACCTGCCGATCGGGCTGCTCACCGTGGTGCTGGCCCGCCGGATCCTCCCGCCGGACGCGCCGCGGCCGGGCCGCCGGCTCGATGTGCCGGGGCTGCTGATGCTCTCGCCGGGGCTCGCCGCCGTGATCTACGGGCTGACCCGCGCCAGTGAGGGGACGGACGGACTCGGCAGCCCCACGTCGTTCCTGCCGGTGGTCGCGGGGATCGCGCTGGTGACCGGATTCGTGGTGCGGGCGCTGACGGTCGACGAGCCGCTGCTCGACCTGCGGCTGCTGCGGCGGCGGCCACTGGCGGTCGGGGCCGTGACCTCGCTGCTCTTCGTCACCGGCTACTTCGGGTCGATGCTCCTGGCGCCCATGTACTACCAGGACGTGCGCGACACCTCGGTGCTGGTCTCCGGGCTGCTGTGCGCGCCGCTCGGGCTGGCCGCCGGAACCATGATGCAGGTGGCCGGCCGGCTGATAGACCGGGTCCCGCCGCGGCTGATCGTGCTGCCCGGGGTCCTGCTGGCGGCGACCGGGCTCGCCGCCTTCGCCGCCCAGGCCGGGCCGGACACGCCCTACCTCCGGCTGGGGATCGCCCTGGCGGTGACGGGGACCGGGGTGGGCATGGTGATGATGCCGAACATCGCCGCGGCCACCCGCGCCATCTCCGCGGCGGACGCGCCGGCCGCCTCCACCCTGCTCAACATCACCTCACAGGTTGCCGGGGCCATCGGCCCCGCGATGATCTCCATGGTGTTGGCCGGGCAGCTCTCCGCCTCGTCCCGAGCCGGTGATCCGGCCGCGCTGGCCGGTGGCTACCAGCACACCTATGTCTGGGGCGTACTGGTCATGGCCGCCGCGGCGCTGCCGGCGCTGCTGATCTCCGGGCGGCCCCCGGAACCGGTCGCGGGAGACGGGCCCGTCGACCGGCCGGTCGACGTCCGATCGAGGGAAGTCGCGGACAAATAATCCCAAAAGCCTCCAATGGGCCTCCGGTGCGCGCACGATGGACCGACATCGAGCGCGCACCGGAAGGCTGGGCTGTCGTTTGTTCGCACACACGTCACGCGGTCATGGAGTGCTGTGGTGGCTGCTTCTCGCCTTCGGCGCGCTGCTCGCCATCGCGGCCGGTACCGCCCTGTGGGCCTTCCACTCGCTGGAGGGCAACATCCGCACCGACCACGCCGCGACGCGCGAACTCGACGCGCACGCCGCGGAACGGCCCCACGCGGGCACCGGAAAGGCCAGGAACGTCCTCGTGATCGGCGAGGACTTCGGCTCGGGCACCGGAAACGCCCGCTCCGACACGGTGCTGCTGCTGCACCTGTCCGGCGACGGCGAGCGGGCCGAGGCCGTCAACGTGCCGCGCGACATCGTCGTGGACATCCCCGGCTGCCGCACCCCCGACGGCACGACCAGCGAGCCGCAGCACGCACAGTTCAACTGGGCGTTCCAGTTCGGCGGGGCGGCCTGCACAATCCGCACCTTCGAACAGCTGGCCGGGGTCCGCGTCGACCACCACGTCGTCGTCGGCTTCGAGGGCTTCGCGGACATCGTGGACGCCGTCGGCGGGGTGGAGGTGGAGCTCGCCCAGGACGAGCACGACCCCAACGTGGGCCACGACCTGAGCGCCGGCCGCCACCTGCTCGACGGCGAGCAGGCACTCGCCTACGTCAGGGCCCGGGTCTACGTCGGCGACGGCAGCGACCTCAACCGGCTCCTACGGCAGCAGGAGTTCCTCGGCCGCGTCTACGAGAAGGTGACCACCCAGGGCACCCTCGCCAACCCGGCCAAGCTCTACCCAGTGCTGGCCGCGGTGACCTCGTCGATCACCGCCGACCCCGGGCTCGACTCGCTCGACGCGCTGTCCGCCCTGGTGGCCGATCTGCGGGCGGTGCCGGACCGCGGCGTCACCTTCCACACCGTGCCCACGGTGCCCCACCCCGAGCGACCCAACCGGCTGACTCTCGACCAGCAACTCGCCGACGAGCTCTTCGCCGACCTGCTCGCCGACCGGCCGCTGCCGGAGCGGGCCTGAGCACCCGTCGGAGCACGGGGCCCGGCCGTCGGCCGAGATGCGTGCTCCCGACGCCCGTGCTGGCATGGAGAGGTGATCATCACCATTGTGGGCACGGGCAGCATGGCCCGTGGCATAGCGACCCGCGCGCTGGCCGGCGGGCACACGGTGCGGCTGGTCGGCCGCTCCGCCGAGCAGGCGGCCGCCCTCGCCGACGAACTGCGCCGGGCGGCTCCCGGCGGTGACGACGACGTGCACCAGTCCGACGCGATCGCCGTCGAGGACGCGGACCTGGTGGTGCTCGCCGTGCCCTACCCGGCCGGCCGAGAGGTGGCCGCCGACTACGGAACCGCCCTGACCGGGTCCGTCGTCGTGGACATCTGCAACCCGGTGGACTTCTCCACCTTCGACTCGCTGGCGGTGCCGGCCGGCACCTCGGCGGCCGAGGAGATCGCGGCCGAGGCCGCCCCCGGCGCCCCGGTGGTGAAGGCCTTCAACACCACCTTCGCCGCGACCCTGTTGTCAGGCCAGGTGGCCGGACAACCGCTGGACGTACTGATCGCGGGCGACGACGAGGACGCCAAGCGAGCCGTGGCCGAACTGGCCGCCTCCGGCGGCCTGCGGCCGCTGGACGTGGGACCGCTACGCCGCGCCCGGGAGCTGGAGGCATTCCAGTTCCTTCACATGGCGGCCCAGGAGCGACTCGGCCTCAACTGGTCGAGCGCCGTCAAGATCCTGCCCTGAGGGCCGGACCTCGGGAGTTCGCATGTGGGTTCGCCGGATCGCCCTGTGGGCCGCCGCCATCCTGCCCATCGCCAGCCTGGTGACCTGGGACGCGCCGCCGTTCGTCGGCGGAGCCACGCCGCCGGCCGCCGCCGAGCGCTCGTTTCCGGCCGTGGAGCGGCCCACGGCCGCGCCCCCCGTCGTCACGCGCGCGAGCTGGGGTGCCGACGAGGAACTGCGCACCGAGCCCGTGACCTACACCGGGGCCGCCCGGGCCGTCTTCGTGCACCACACCAACCACCCGGACGACTACGACTGCGCCGACGTGCCGGAGCTGCTGCGAGGCATGCAGCAGGACCACGTGCTGTGGAAGGGCTGGGACGACGTGGGGTACAACTTCGTGGTCGACCGCTGCGGCACCATCTACGAGGGCCGCGGCGGCGGAGCCGACCGCTTCGTGCAGGGAGCGCACACCACGGGCTTCAACGCGGACAGCGTGGGTGTCGCGGCGCTCGGCGACTTCGGCACCGAGGGCAGCGTGCCCGCGGTGCTGGTGTCGGCGATCGCCAAGATCGCGGCCTGGAAGCTGCGGCCCGGCACCGATCCGCGGGGCGAGGTGCGGATGGTCTCCACCAACGACGACAGCCGGGTGCCGGCCGGCGACCCGGCGGAGCTCGACGTGATCTCCGGGCATCGCGACATCGTGGAGACCTACTGCCCGGGCGACGTGCTGTACACCAAGCTTTCCGAGATCCGCGCGGAGGCGGCCCGGCTGCGGAGCGCCGCGCATGGCTGAGCGTGCGCGGCGCCCGACCGCCGCGCCCCGGGCCGGCTCGGCCGCGGCGCCCGGCCGGGGCATCGGCTGCGGTGCCTCCTTGGAGCGCGGGCCGCGCGCCGGTGACGATGACGGCATGAGCGCCCCTCCGAGACGGCTGCTGCCCGGGCGCCCGGCGGCCGCGCGGCCGGCGCCGCCGTGACGCTGCCTCTTCCGGGCCCGCTGCCCGGTGCCGGGCCCGCCCAGGTGCTGCCGCGCTGGCTGCGCCTGCTGCCGGCCGCGCTGCTGATCGGCACGGCGGTCGCCCAACTGGCCGAGCCGCGCTCCCAGCAGTTCGGCTACCTGTTGTCCGCGCTTCCTCCGCTGACGGGGCTGATCTACGGACCGGGGCTGACGACGGTGCTCGGCGCCGCGGTGGTGGTGCTGCTCGCGCTTCCCGTGACCCGCCCCGGGCACGTCTCCGGGGGCGACCTGGCCGCGGTTGCGGCCATCACCGTGTTCAGTGTGCTGGTGTCGTGGCTCAGGGCGCGCTACACCCGCGACCTGGTGGTGTTCCGCAGTGTCGCGGAGGCCGCCCAGCGCGCGGTGCTTCCGCCGCTTCCGGAACGGGTGGGACCGGTGCGATGCGCCGGGCTGTACCGCGCCGCGCAGCGCGGGGCGCTGGTCGGCGGGGACCTCTACGACGTGCGGGCGGGGCCGCGCGGTGTGCGGGCGCTCGTCGGGGACGTGCAGGGGCACGGAGTCGCCGCGGTGGGCACCGTGGCCTCGATTCTCGGAACCTTTCGGGAGGCGGTGCTCGACGAGGCGGGGCTCGAGGGCGTGGCGGCGCGGCTCGACCGGCGGCTGCGGCTCGAGGCGGGCGACCGGGCCGAGCTGTTCGCCACGGCGCTTCTGCTCGAGTTTCCTCCGGGCGGGGCGTTGGTCCGGGTCGTGAGCTGCGGGCATCCGCCGCCGCTGCTGCTCCGGGACGGCGCGGTGCGCGAGCTGACCGCCGCGCCGGGACCGCCGCTCGGGCTCGGGGTGCCCGGCGCGGGCGCGCCGCGGCTCACCGCCGTCGAGCTCGCGGCCGGCGATCTGCTGCTGGGCTTCACGGACGGGGTGACGGAGGCCCGGGGGCCGGACGGCGCGTTCTACCCGCTGCTCGACCGGCTCACCAGCCGGCTCGGGGCGGACGGTGGGCTGCCGCCGAGCGCCGTGGTGGACTTCGTCTGGCGGGATGTCACGACCTTCGCCGAGGAGATCAGGGACGACGTGGCGCTCCTCTGCCTCAGCCTGGACTCCGAACCAGACACGGACACGGGCTCGGATCCGGATGTCGAGGGTGAGGTGGCCTTGGACGCGGGTTTGAAGAACTCTCATGGTCACGCAGAGTAATCGATTGAGTGTAAGGCCAGGATAAGAGTTGAGTCGGGTTCGCTCAGGTCATTTGACTGGAGGTGTCGGCTGAGGCAGTCTTGAGCCAGTTACGCTCAAGCCAGCGACGTCAAGCAGTCGGAGGAAACCGAAATGGCACGTGCGGTCGGCATCGACCTGGGTACGACGAACTCCGTCGTCAGTGTTCTCGAAGGCGGTGAGCCCACCGTCATCACCAACGCCGAGGGCGCCAGGACCACGCCGTCCGTTGTGGCCTTCGCGAAGAACGGCGAGGTGTTGGTCGGCGAGGTGGCCAAGCGCCAGGCCGTCACCAACGTGGACCGGACGATCCGGTCGGTCAAGCGCCACATGGGCACCGACTGGAAGATCGGCCTGGACGGCAAGGACTTCAACCCGCAGCAGATGAGCGCCTTCATCCTGCAGAAGCTCAAGCGGGACGCCGAGGCGTACCTGGGCGAGAAGGTCACCGACGCGGTGATCACCGTCCCGGCGTACTTCAACGACCACGAGCGCCAGGCCACCAAGGAGGCCGGCGAGATCGCCGGCCTGAACGTGCTGCGGATCGTGAACGAGCCGACCGCGGCCGCCCTCGCCTACGGCCTGGAGAAGGACGACCAGACCATCCTCGTCTTCGACCTCGGTGGCGGCACCTTCGACGTCTCGCTGCTCGAGATCGGCGACGGCGTGGTCGAGGTCAAGGCCACCAACGGCGACAACCACCTCGGCGGCGACGACTGGGACCAGCGCGTCGTGGACCACCTGGTCCGCCAGTTCGCCAACGCGCACGGCGTCGACCTCTCCAAGGACAAGATGGCCCTCCAGCGGCTGCGCGAGTCCGCCGAGAAGGCGAAGATCGAGCTCTCCTCCTCCACCGAGACCACGATCAACCTGCCCTACATCACGGCCTCGGCCGAGGGCCCGCTGCACATGGACGAGAAGCTCACCAGGGCGCAGTTCCAGCAGCTGACCTCCGACCTGCTGGAGCGCTGCAAGACCCCGTTCCACAACGTGATCAAGGACGCCGGCATCCAGCTGTCCGAGATCGACCACGTGGTGCTGGTCGGTGGCTCGACCCGGATGCCCGCCGTCGCCGGTCTGGTGCGTGAGCTCACCGGCGGCAAGGACGCCAACAAGGGCGTCAACCCGGACGAGGTCGTGGCCATCGGCGCCAGCCTCCAGGCCGGTGTGCTCAAGGGCGAGGTCAAGGACGTCCTGCTGCTCGACGTCACCCCGCTGTCCCTCGGTATCGAGACCAAGGGCGGCATCATGACCAAGCTGATCGAGCGCAACACCACGATCCCGACCAAGCGCTCGGAGATCTTCACCACGGCCGAGGACAACCAGCCGTCCGTGCAGATCCAGGTCTACCAGGGCGAGCGCGAGATCGCGGCCTACAACAAGAAGCTCGGCATGTTCGAGCTGACCGGCCTTCCGCCGGCGCCGCGTGGGATCCCCCAGATCGAGGTCACCTTCGACATCGACGCCAACGGCATCATGCACGTCTCCGCCAAGGACCTCGGCACCGGCAAGGAGCAGCGCATGACCGTCACCGGAGGCTCCGCGCTTCCGAAGGACGACATCGAGCGGATGATGCGCGACGCCGAGCAGTACGCGGAGGAGGACAAGCGCCGCCGCGAGGCCGCCGAGACCCGCAACCAGGCCGAGCAGCTGAAGTACACCACGGAGAACTTCCTCAAGGAGAACGGGGAGAAGGTCCCCGGCGACGTCAAGACCGAGGTCGAGACCGCCATCGCCGAGCTGGCCGAGCAGCTGAAGGGCGAGGACACCGCGGCCATCCGTGAGGCGTCCGAGAAGCTGGCCGCCACCAGCCAGAAGCTCGGCCAGGCCATGTACGCGGACGCCCAGGCGTCCCAGGCCGCCGGTGGCGCGGCGCCGGGTGGGGCGCCCGGCGCGCAGGGTGCCGACGAGGACGTCGTCGACGCCGAGATCGTGGACGACGACAAGCCGAAGGGCGGTGCCGCGTGACGCAGGACCCGCAGGGCTTCGACAAGGAGCCTGAGGTCCCCGACGCCGAGGCGGCGAACCAGGACGTGCCGGCCGAGTCCGCCGCCGAGTCCCCCGAGCGGGCCGGCGGGGACGCGGCGGCCGGGGACGCGATCCCCGAGCCGTCGGCGGTCGACCTCCAGGACGTGGCGCTGACCGCTCAGCTCGACCAGGCTCGCTCGGCGCTGAACGAGCGCACCCAGGACGTGCAGCGGCTCCAGGCGGAGTTCCAGAACTACCGCCGGCGTGTCGAGCGCGACCGGATCGCCGTCAAGGAGGTGGCGATCGCCAACCTCCTTACCGAGCTGCTGCCGGTGCTGGACGACATCGGTCGCGCGCGGGACCACGGCGAGCTGCTCGGCGGCTTCAAGCACGTCGCGGAGTCGCTCGAGATGGTGGCGGCGAAGATGGGCCTCGCCCAGTTCGGCAAGGAGGGCGAGCCCTTCGACCCAATGATCCACGAGGCCCTCATGCACAGCTACTCGCCGGACGTCGCGGAGACCACGTGCGTGCAGATTCTCCAGCCGGGGTACCGAATCGGCGACCGGACGATTCGCCCGGCCAGGGTCGGAGTGGCCGAGCCGCAGCCGGGCAAGCCCGCCGACCAGGACGAGAGCGCGCCCGAGAAGGACAACGGCGGTGGCCCTGACGAGGGCTGACGCCACGGTGGTGGGGAAGGAGGAACGCCGGGGATGAGCACCAAGGACTTCATCGAGAAGGACTACTACAAGGTCCTCGGCGTTCCTCGTGACGCCACCGAGGCCGAGATCAAGAAGGCGTACCGCAAGCTGGCCCGGGAGAACCACCCGGACGCCAACAAGGGGGACGCGCGCGCCGAGGACCGCTTCAAGGACGTCTCCGAGGCCTACGACGTGCTCGGGGACGCGAAGCGGCGCAAGGAGTACGACGAGGCACGCGCCCTCTTCGGCAACGGCGGCTTCCGGCCGGGGCCCGGTGCCGGCGGTCAGTTCAACTTCGACCTGGGCGACCTGTTCGGCGGCCCGCAGGGCACCGGTCCTGGCCCGGGCCCCGGCGGGGCTGCCGGTGGCTTCGGCGGCGGCATCGGGGACGTGTTCGGCGGCCTGTTCAACCGGGGCGGCGCGGGCACCCGCACCAGTCCGCGCCGGGGCCAGGACATCGAGTCCGAGGTGACCCTCAGCTTCACCGAGGCGGTATCGGGGGCCACCGTTCCGCTGCGGATGTCGTCCAGCGCGGCGTGCAAGGCGTGTTCCGGCACCGGTGACAAGAACGGCACACCGCGGGTCTGCCCGACGTGTGTCGGCACCGGCCAGGTCAGTCGCGGCGGCGGGGGCGGCTTCTCGCTCACCGACCCGTGCGTGGACTGCAAGGGGCGCGGCCTGATCGCCCAGGACCCGTGCTCGGTCTGCCGCGGCAGCGGGCGGGCCACGAGCTCGCGCACCATGCAGGTGCGTATCCCGGCGGGCGTCGACGACGGTCAGCGGATCCGGCTGCGTGGCAAGGGCGCGCCCGGCGAGCGCGGAGGGCCCAACGGCGACCTGTATGTCGTCGTCCATGTGGACGAACATCCGATATTCGGCAGGCGAGGTGACAATCTCACCATCTCCGTGCCCGTCACCTTCCCGGAGGCGGCGCTGGGTGGTGAGATCAAGGTGCCGACGCTCGGTGGTCCTCCCGTCACCCTGAAGTTGCCACCGGGTACCCCGGCCGGCCGCACCATGCGAGCGCGTGGCAAGGGCGCGGTGCGCAAGGACGGTTCCCGGGGCGACCTGCTGGTGACGATCGAGATCGCGGTGCCCCGCGATCTGGGTGACAGAGCGCGCAACGCCTTGGAGGAGTACCGCGCGGCAGCAGAGGGCGAGGATCCTCGGGCAGGGCTGTTCGAGGCCGCGAAGGGAGAGTAAGAGATGGACGGCCGGCACGGACCGAGTAGTAACTCCTATGGGAACCCCTACGAGCTGACCGAGGACACGCCGGTATACGTCATCTCCGTCGCGGCGCAGCTCTCCGGGCTGCATCCGCAGACTCTCAGGCAGTACGACCGGCTCGGGCTGGTCTCGCCGGACCGTACCGCCGGCCGCGGCCGGCGGTACTCGGCGCGCGACATCCAGCTGCTGCGGGAGGTGCAGCGGCTCTCCCAGGACGAGGGCATCAACCTCGCCGGGATCAAGCAGATCATCGCGCTGCAGACCCAGGTCGCGACGCTCCAGGCGCAGGTGGCCGAGCTCCAGGCGGCCGTGGAGGGCGCCGCGTCGGCGATGCGCCAGCGGGAGGCGCAGGTGCACGCCTCCTACCGGCGTGACCTGGTGCCCTATCAGGACGTCAGGCAGTCCTCGGCGATCGTCGTCTGGCGGCCCGACCGCGGGCGCTGACCGAACTGACCGCCGGCCGGTCACCACCGACGGCCGTGCGGCACCTCGGCTTCGGCCAATACCTCCCGAGCGCCGACCCCTCGGCGGGCGGTGGGGAGTCCGCGGCGGCTACGGCTGTCGCTCTCGCTCGCGGGTGTCATGACCGCGCGCCTTCGCCAGGGCGGTGGCGAGCGGCGGGAGCACGAGGGCGGTGAAGGCGATCGCGTAGAGCCAACCGGCGAGGATGTCGGTGGCCCAGTGCACGCCGAGGTAGACCCGGCTGGCGCCGACCAGCACGGCCCAGACGGCTGGCAGGCCGTACGCGACGGCGCGGGGTAGGTGGCGCGACAGCACCAGGGCGAAGCCGATGGCGATCATGCCGGACGTGCCGGCGTGACCGGAGGGCATCGACGGGTTGTCCGGGTGGGTGAGCCAGTCGGCGACCGGAGGCCGGGGACGGCCCAGCCAGTTGACCAGCAGCCAGCGGAACAGCATCCCGACCAGCAGGGTGCCGAGCCCGACCACCGCGCCCAGCCACCATCGGCGCGGCATGGCCAGCGCGCCGGCGATCGCGCCCAGGACCATGGCGGGAGGGCCGCTTCCGGTGTCGGTGATCGCCTTGAAGGTGGTGGTCCAGGTGGGGCTTCGGTGGTCGACGGCCCAGTCGTGCAGCCTGGAGTCGAGGGCGAAGGGTGCGCCGTCCCTGACCGCCACGGTGATCATGAGCACGGCCAGCGCGGCGGCGGCCAGGGCGGCGATGACGAGCGTTCGGCGGGGCATCGTTCCCATCGTAACGAGCCCCGCCGAAAGCCCGGTTGGTCAGTGTCCCGACCAGCCGAGCCGCACGTCGGCCGCGCGGACGAAGCCGATCCGGTGGCCGAGCTGGATCTGGTAGTACTCCTCGCCGCGCACCACCTGGTGGTCGGCGGGGTCGAAGGTGACGGCCCGGTAGTACTCGCTGTCGGTGCGCAGCCCGACCGCGTACTCCTGGTCGGCCGGGATCTCGTAGGCGAGCGGCACCACCGACTGGACCGGGACGTC
Source organism: Streptomyces hainanensis (assembly GCF_004348415.1). Classification (GTDB taxonomy): domain Bacteria; phylum Actinomycetota; class Actinomycetes; order Streptomycetales; family Streptomycetaceae; genus Streptomyces; species Streptomyces hainanensis. Next base: position 23,549 of record NZ_SMKI01000009.1, on the reverse strand, counting down.
CGCCGGGTAGGCGGTGGCCTCCGGGTAGGCGCGGCCGTAGACCGGGATGGTGGTCGCGCCCGGCCTGCCCGTGACGACCGGGCCCCGGGAGTTGACGGCGGTCGGCGCGTCGGCCGGGTTGTGGAACCAGGCCTTCTGGCCGAGGTACCAGATGGCCGTCCAGTCGCCCTCGCGGTCGGCGACCGCGAAGGTCTGGCCGGCCGAGGCGCGGGCGCCCACGTCGTTCACGCCGGTCGAGGACGCGCCGCCGCTGCCCGGGTGGGTGGCGATGTCGCGGACCAGCGGCGCGTCGGGGCTCGGGGCGGTGTACAGCCGGACGGCGCCCGAACCGTGCGGCTCGCACGGGGTGCCGGTGCCGCCGCAGTTCACGTAGGAGGGGGTGTTGGTGTCGTAGTCCGGCGCGATGGTGACCAGGCCGCCGCGTGGGCCGGCCGTGGCGTGGAGGGGGGCGCCGAGCAGGTCGAAGTAGTGCGACCAGTCCCAGTAGGGGCCGGGGTCGGTGTGCATGCCGGAGACGTTGGCGTTGGTCGGGCCCTGGACGTTGTCGTGGCCGACGATGTGGTGCCGGTCGAGCGGGATGTCGTACTCGCGGGCCAGGTACCGCACCAGGCGGGCCGAGGTGCGGTACATCGCCTCGGTGTACCAGGCGTCGGGATCGGTGAGGAACCCCTCGTGTTCGAGGCCGATCGACTTGGCGTTGACGTACCAGTTGCCGGCGTGCCAGCCGACGTCCCTGGTGCGCAGGTGTTGCGCGATCTGGCCGTCCGAGGAGCGCAGGCTGTAGTGCCAGGAGACGTAGGTCGGGTCCTGCACCAGGTCGAGAGTGGTCTCCCAGGTGGCCTCGGTGTCGTGGATGACGATGTAGTCGACGTCCTGGGAGTTCGGCCGGTCGGCGAGGTCGTGGTTGCCGTAGTCGCCGTCGCCCAGCTCCTGGTAGGGGGCGGGGATCCAGTCGCAGGCCACGCTCCGCGGGCACTCCACCTCGGGGTCCCGACCCTGGCTCGGCAGCCCCAGCGCGTCGACGGTGGCGGTGTCGGGCGTGATGTCGGCGGGGGCCAGGGTCACGCGCTGGCCGCTGTCGGTGACGCGGGTGGCGCCCGTGGCGATCAGGTCGTAGACGTCGTCCGCGAAGACCTGGGCGGCCTCCCGGGTCTCGGCGCCCGCGTAGCCGGCGACGGCGGCGTACCAGTCGGCGGGGTCGTCGCTGGGCGGGCCGCCGAGCTCGCGTTGGGCCTGGGCGAGGAGCGCGGCGCCGCCGGCGACGTTGGCGGCCTCGCTGGTGCGGAGCTCGTCGGCGGGGATTCCGGTGAGGTCCGCGGCGCGCGGCAGGGTGCGCGCCGCGGGCGCGCGCACCGCGGCCTGCTCGGCCACGGCAGCGGCCGTGATCGCGGTCGCCGTCTCGGCCCGGGCGCCCGCGGCGGCGGCCGGAACCGGGCGGGAGTCGTCGCCGCGCGGGTCCTCGGCACCGTCCGTGTGGTGGCCGTGGCCGGCGGACTCGGCCAGCGCGGTGGCCGCGTCCGTCAGGTGCATCGGGCCGTAGCCGCCGGAGACGCTTGCGGCGCCGTGGTGGCCGTCCCAGCGTGACTCGAGGTAGGCGACGCCGAGCAGCACGCTCTCCGGCACGTCGTACCGGTCGGCGGCCTCGGCGAAGGCGGACTGCAGCGCCGTGTCGTCGGAGTCCGCGGCGGCGGGTGGGCCGGTCAGCAGCAGGGGCAGGGCGACGGCCGCGGCCGCGCTGGCAGCCACGGTGATGGTACGGGTTCGGGGTGCTCGTCCTCGCAAGTCGGCCTCCGGAGGTAGTGGGCATGGGCATGCTCGTGGTGCCGGATAGCGTCGTCAATGCGCCCCGGATATCCGGGAGTTGCACGTCAGGGTGGGGGGTGAGCGGTTTCGCCATGACGAGTGTGTCGCCTGCGGTGCGGCAGTGGTCCACACCGGTGGCGCGCCGGCGCGCTTTGCTGGATCTTTACCGGTCGGCGGTCCGGCGCCGCCACTCCATCGGCTGACGGCGGCTGGACAGGCCCACCGCGCGGCTTCCAGGGTGTCCGTATGAAAACTCCGCTGCTGTCGATCCTCGCCGCGGTCTCGCTGGCCGGGCTCTCCGCGCCGCCGGCGGCCGTGGCCGCCGAGCGGTGGGACGGCGGCACGGTGGCCACGGTGGGCAAGATCATCTGGGACGCCGGCGGCGGGCGGCTCGGCCTCTGCTCGGGCGCCGTCGTGGACGCGCCCAACGGCAGCGTGGTGGCCACCGCCGCGCACTGCGCGCGGACCAGGGAGAACCCGGATCCGCCGCGCGAGGCGTGGTTCGTGCCCGGCTACGACCATGACGACGACAGCTACCGGGAGGACGGCTGGCGGATCGCCTCCTGGCACACCCCGGAGGGCTGGGACGTCACCCGGGAGACGGTGGAGGTGCTGCCGCACGACTACGCCTTCCTCACGCTGGCGAAGAAGGACGGCAGGACGGTGCAGGAGGCGTGGGGCGCCAACCGGCTGGTGTTCGAGCCGGTGGCGGAGGGGCGTCGGGTCGCGGTGCTCGGCTACCCGGCGGTCGATCCCTACGACGGGGAGTCCTTGCGCTACTGCGAGGGCGACACGGACGTGCTGGGCCCGGGCGAAGCCCAGGAGCCCAACGTGGGCGGCCTCGTGCTCGACGACTGCGATCTGACCGCCGGTTCGAGCGGCGGGCCGTGGATCCAGGACTTCTCGGCGGACGGCCAGTCGGGGACGGTGGTCGCGGTGATGTCGGTGGGCAGCGCCGACGGGCACGTGGTGGGCCGGCCGTTCCCGGAGGAGGCGCGGGAGCTGTTCGCCGCGGCGGGTGGCTGAGCGGGTCGGAGGAGGTCGCCGGTGTCCGGCGCGAAGCCGAAGACGGCCGGCGGCGGGAGGGCGTCGCCGAAGCGGGCGGAGGCGACGTCCCCGTGGTCGCCTCCTGGGCGCCCCTGGTCGGCTCGCCGAACGGGTTGCCGGTGTCGTGGCCGTGATCCGCCAGGAGCCAGAGCGGAATGCCGCCCTGGGCGTAGGCGTGCCGCTTGCCGATCCGGCCGAGCCCGGCCCTGCCGCCGGTCACCGCCCTCTCCGTGACCGGCGGTCAGTCTTTCCGGGGGGTGGCGCGACAGGGAAGGCGTCAAGATCCTCTTCACTCGAAAGGGGGTAGGCGAAGGAGTGGACGAATTGTGGGTTGAGTGGCTTAGACTCAACTTATCGCACGTTGTTGGTAGCAGTTACAGGGAGGCGGCGCGGAAGTGAACGGGGAGCTCACCAACCGAAGCCGGGAGGCGATCAGCGCGGCCAACGATCGGGCGCTGGCCGACGGTCACCCGGACATCACTCCGGCTCATCTGTTGCTCGCCCTGCTCTCCGGGCAGGAGAACGAGAACATCCAGGACCTGCTCGCGTCCGTCGACGCCGACCAGGCCGCGCTCCGTTCCGGCGCGGAGCGGGTGCTCGGCGGGCTGCCGAGCGTCCAGGGCTCCTCCGTCGCCAAGCCCCAGCCGAGCCGGGAGACGCTGTCCGTCCTCTCGGACGCCGCGCAGCGCGCCAAGGAGCTCGGCGACTCGTTCATCTCCACCGAGCACCTGCTGATCGGCCTCGCGGCGCGCGGCGGGGCCGTCGGGGAGCTCCTGGCCCGCCAGGGCGCCACCGACAGGAAGCTTCTTGCCGCGTTCCAGCGCGGCCGCGGCGGGCAGCGCGTCACCAGCCCCGATCCCGAGGGCACCTACAAGGCCCTGGAGAAGTTCGGCACCGACTTCACCGCCGCCGCCCGCGAGGGCCGGCTCGACCCGGTGATCGGGCGTGACCACGAGATCCGCCGCGTGGTGCAGGTGCTCTCCCGCCGCACCAAGAACAACCCGGTGCTGATCGGCGAGCCCGGCGTCGGCAAGACCGCCGTCGTCGAGGGCCTGGCCCAGCGCATCGTCAAGGGGGACGTCCCCGAGTCGCTGAAGAACAAGCGGCTGGTCTCGCTCGACCTCGGCGCCATGGTGGCCGGGGCAAAGTACCGGGGCGAGTTCGAGGAGCGGCTGAAGTCCGTCCTCGGCGAGATCAAGGAGAGCGACGGCCGGATCATCACCTTCATCGACGAGCTGCACACGGTCGTCGGCGCGGGCGCCGGCGCCGACTCGGCGATGGACGCGGGCAACATGCTGAAGCCCATGCTGGCCCGTGGCGAGCTGCGGATGGTCGGCGCCACCACGCTCGACGAGTACCGCGAGCGCATCGAGAAGGACGCGGCGCTCGAGCGGCGCTTCCAACAGGTGCTGGTGGCGGAGCCGGGCGTGGAGGACACCATCGCCATCCTGCGTGGGCTCAAGGGCCGTTACGAGGCCCACCACAAGGTGCAGATCGCCGACGGCGCGCTGGTCGCCGCCGCCGCCCTCTCCGACCGGTACATCACCTCGCGCTTCCTGCCCGACAAGGCGATCGACCTGGTGGACGAGGCCGCGTCCCGGCTCCGGATGGAGATCGACTCCTCGCCGGTCCAGATCGACGAGCTCCAGCGCTCCGTCGACCGGCTGAGGATGGAGGAGATGGCGCTGGCCGGCGAGTCGGACGTCTCGTCCCGGGGGCGGCTCGAGCGGATCCGGCGCGAGCTGGCCGACCGCGACGAGGAGCTGCGCGGCCTCACCGCCCGCTGGGAGAAGGAGAAGGAGAGCCTCAACCGGGTCGGCGAGCTCAAGGAGCGCCTCGACGAGACGCGTGGCCTGGCTGAGCGTGCCCAGCGCGACGGCGACTTCGAGACCGCTTCCAAGCTGCTCTACGCCGAGATCCCGGCGCTGGAGCAGGAGCTGGCCGCCGCCTCCGAGGCGGAGGCCGAGGCGGCCGGGTCCACCATGGTCAAGGAGGAGGTCGGCCCCGACGACATCGCCGACGTCGTCTCCGCCTGGACGGGAATCCCGGCCGGCCGGCTGCTGGAGGGCGAGACGGAGAAGCTGCTGCGGATGGAGGAGGAGCTCGGTCGGCGGCTGATCGGCCAGACCGAGGCCGTCCAGGCCGTGTCGGACGCGGTGCGGCGCAGCCGCGCCGGGGTCGCCGACCCGGACCGGCCCACCGGCTCGTTCCTCTTCCTCGGCCCCACGGGCGTCGGCAAGACGGAGCTCGCCAAGGCACTGGCCGACTTCCTCTTCGACGACGAGCGGGCCATGGTCCGCGTCGACATGAGCGAGTACAGCGAGAAGCACTCGGTGGCCCGGTTGGTCGGGGCGCCGCCCGGCTATGTGGGGTACGAGGAGGGCGGCCAGCTCACGGAGGCGGTCCGCCGCCGCCCCTACACCGTGGTGCTGCTGGACGAGGTGGAGAAGGCGCACCACGAGGTCTTCGACATCCTGCTCCAGGTGCTGGACGACGGGCGGCTGACCGACGGCCAGGGACGCACGGTCGACTTCCGCAACACCATCCTCATCCTCACCTCCAACCTCGGCAGTCAGCATCTGATCGACCCGCTGGCCAAGCCGTCCGAGCAGCGGGAGGAGGTCCTGGCGGCGGTGCGGGCCGCCTTCCGGCCCGAGTTCCTGAACCGGCTCGACGACCTCGTGGTGTTCAGCGCGCTGACCGGCGGCGAGCTGGGCCGGATCGCCCGGCTGCAGATCGACGCCTTGCAGCGGCGTCTCGACGACCGGCGGCTCACGCTGGAGGTCACCGAGCTGGGGCTGCGCTGGCTGGCCGACGAGGGCAACGACCCGGCGTACGGCGCCCGGCCGCTGCGGCGCCTGGTGCAGACGGCGATCGGCGACCCGTTGGCCCGGCGAATCCTGTCCGGCGAGGTGCGGGACGGCGACACGGTCCGGGTGGACGCGAGTCCGGACGGGGGGCTGCGACTGGATGTCGCCGAACGTGACTGACCGCGCCGTGCCGACGGGCCTCGGTGGGTGGCCGGGCTCGCGGGCCGTGCCACTGGTTGCCATGTCCCGGGAGTGATGGGGGAGGATGGGGAAGCCTTCGAAACCCTATGAAGGGACTTATCCCGTGTCTGTCGACCCGTCCGCAATCCCGAACTTCGGGGGCCAGCCCGGCCGCCAGTCCGGCGGCCAGCAGTCCGGCGGCCAGCAAGGCGGCCAACCGCAGCAGGCGCGCAAGCCGGCGGGGCCGATCATGCCGAACAAGGAGCTGATCAAGCAGCTGCTCGACCGGATGAAGCTGAAGTACGTGGAGGACAAGCAGGGCGACCTGGTGGCGCCCTGGAAGGACTTCCGCACCTACTTCCTGTTCCGCGGCGAGGAGCAGCAGCGGATCCTGTCGGTGCGGACCTTCTACGACCGCCCGCACACCATCGACGACAAGCCGCGGCTGCTGGAGAGCGCCAACGAGTGGAACCACACCACGCTCTGGCCCAAGGTCTACACGCACACCAACGACGACGGCTCGGTGCGGCTGATCGGCGAGGTGCAGATGCTGATCGGGGCCGGCGTCGGCTTCGACCACTTCGTGGCGAGCCTGGTCAGCTGGGTCCGGGCCTCGGTCGAGTTCGACCGGTGGCTGGTCGAGCGCCTCGGCCTGGAGAAGGACGCCGAGTCCTCCGAGCAGCAGGACACGAACGACGGCGACGATGACGCCGAGGGCGGCGCCGGGGGCGGTGCCGCGTGATCGTCGCGTTCTCGGTGACGCCCGTCGGCGCCGGCGAGGACGTCGGGGAGGACGTCGCGGCGGCCGTGCGGGTGGTCAGGGAGAGCGGGCTGCCGCACCGCACCGACGCGATGTTCACCTCGATCGAAGGTGAGTGGGACGAGGTGATGGCGGTGGTGAAGGCCGCCGTCGAGGCCGTGCGCGAGCGGGGCGTGAGCCGGGTCAGCCTGGTGCTGAAGGCCGACGTGCGGGACGGCGTCACCGACGGCCTGACGGCCAAGGTCCGGCGGATCGACGAGCTTCTCGAGGGCTGAGCGCCCAGAGCGCCGAGAGTGCCGAGAGGTTCCCGCCTCCCCGGCTTCCCACCCCGCGACCCGGCCGGGTCGCGGGGTGGGAAGACCGGTCAGGCGGCGGGGGCGGCCGTGGCCGCCTCCTCGGGGAAGTGGCAGGCCACCGGGTGGGCCGTGCCCCGGTCCTCGAGCACGGGCTCCTCGGTGGCGCAGATGTCCTGGGCCTTCCAGCAGCGGGTGCGGAAGCGGCAGCCGCTGGGGGGCGACAGCGGGCTCGGCACGTCCCCGGTCAGCACCGTGCGCCGGCGCGCCCGTTCCCGCTTCGGGTCGGCCAGCGGGGCCGCCGACAGCAGGGCCTGGGTGTAGGGGTGGCTCGGGCGCTCGTAGACGTCCTGCCTGGTGCCGGTCTCCACCACCTTGCCCAGGTACATCACCGCGACCCGGTCCGAGATGTGCCGGACCACCGACAGGTCGTGGGCGATGAAGACGTAGGCGACGCCCAGCCGGTCCTGGAGGTCCTCCAGCAGGTTGACGACGCCCGCCTGCACCGACACGTCGAGCGCCGACACGGGCTCGTCGAGCACCAGCAGCTTGGGGTCGAGCGCCAGTGCCCTGGCGATGCCGATGCGCTGCCGCTGGCCGCCCGAGAACTCGTGCGGGTAGCGGTTGCCGTGCTCCGGGCTCAGGCCCACCAGTTCGAGCAGCTCGGCCACCCGTGCCTTGCCGCCGTCGCGCCAGACGCCCTGCACCTTCAGCGGCTCGGCGACGATGTCGTTCACCGGCAGCCTGGGGTTGAGCGAGGCGTACGGGTCCTGGAAGACCATGCCGGCCTTCCGCTGCACCGGCCGCAGCTGGGTCGCCGACAGGCCGGTGATCTCCTGGCCGTCGAAGGTCACCGAGCCCGAGGTCGGCTTGATCAGCTGGAGCAGGGCCCGCCCGGTGGTGGACTTGCCACAGCCGGACTCGCCCACCACGCCCAGGGTCTCGCCCGCCGCGACGGAGAACGACACCCCGCTGACCGCCTGCACCTGCCCCACGATCCGGCGGAACAGCCCGCCGCCGCGCACCGGGAAGTTGACCACCAGATCGGTGACCCTCAACAGCTCGGGTGCGGACGCAACGTCGGTCTGCGTGCTCATCGGGCCTCCTCTGGGCCGGGCGTGTGGAAGAACGCGGTGGCGTCCTCGGCCTCGGCGAGGGTGTCGCTGTGGTGGCAGGCGGCCAGATGGCCCTCGCCCACGGCCGCGAGCTCCGGCTCGCCTGACCGGCACTCGTCGGTCGCCAGCGGGCAGCGCGGCGAGAACGGGCAGCCGGCCGGCAGGTGGATCAGCGAGGGCGGCGTGCCGCCGATCGGCCGCAGCCGTCCGTCCCGCTCGCCCTCCAGGGAGGGGATGGAGCCGAGCAGCCCCGCGGTGTACGGCATGCGAGGCTCGTAGAACACCTGGTCGGTCGAGCCGACCTCCACCGGCTTGCCCGCGTACATCACCAGGGTGCGGTGCGCCATGCCGGCGATCACGCCGAGGTCGTGGGTGATCATCAGGATCGCCGCGTTGACCTCGTCCTTGACCTCGAGCAGCTTCTCCAGGATCTGCGCCTGGACGGTGACGTCGAGGGCCGTGGTCGGCTCGTCGGCGATGATCACGTCCGGGTCGTTGATGATCGCCATCGCGATCATCACGCGCTGCCGCATGCCGCCGGAGAACTCGTGCGGGTAGGACCGCAACCGTCGGTCGGCCTGCGGGATGCCGACCAGGTCGAGCATCTCCTTCGCCCGGCCCAGTGCCTGCTTGCGCGGCACCAGGTGGTGCGCGAGCACGGCCTCGGCGAGCTGGTCGCCGATCGAGCGCACCGGGTTGAGCGAGGTCATCGGGTCCTGGAAGATCATCGCGATCTTCCGGCCGCGCAGCGAGCGCTGGTCGTTGGGCCGCATCGTCAGCAGGTCCTGGCCGCGGTAGCGGATGCTGCCGCGGATCCGCGCGTTCTTGGGCAGCAGGCCCATCACGGCCATCGACGAGACCGACTTGCCCGAGCCCGACTCGCCCACGATGCCAAGCACCTCGCGGGCGTGCAGCGTGTAGCTGATGCCGCGGACGGCCCGCACCACGCCGTCGTCGGTCGGGAACTCGACGGTCAGGTTCTCGACCGTCAGGATCTCCTCGTCCGCCGGCGGTCGCGAGTCGGCCAGGGTCCTGGCCGCGTGCACCTCCTCGGCGGCCTCGATGACGTTGGCGGCCGTCTCCGGCACGCTCGGCGCGGGGGGCACAGGTGGGGTTAGGGAAGACATCAGTCACGCACCCGGGTCTGTCGGGGGTCGAAGGCGTCACGCAGCCCGTCGCCGATGAAGTTGATCGACAGGGCGATGCCGATGATGAAGGCGCCCGGCCAGTAGAAGAGCCAGGGCCGCACCGTGAGCGCCGTGCGGTAGTCGCTGATCAGCCGGCCGAGCGAGGTGTCGGGCGCCTGCACGCCGAGCCCCAGGAAGGAGAGCGCGGTCTCGGTCAGCACCGCGCTGGCGATCATCAGCGTCGCGGAGACGATGATCACGCCCATGGTGTTGGGCAGGATGTGTTTGAAGATGATCCGCCGGGAGCGGGTGCCCACCGAGCGCGCCGCCTCCACGTACTCCTTCTCGCGCAGCGCCAGCACCTCGCCGCGCACCAGCCGGGCGATCTGCGTCCACAGGCACAGGCCGAGGAAGACCGCGAAGATCACGATGCCGCGCCCGGCGACGATGACGCCGATCAGTCCGGCGATCAGCAGGGTCGGGATGGCGATCACCACGTCGGTGATCCGCATCAGCACCGACTCGGTCCAGCCGCGGAAGTAGCCGGCCACCGCGCCGACCAGGGTGCCGACCAGGGTGGCGACCAGGCCGGTGAGGAGTGCGATCACCAGCGACACCTGGGTGCCGCGCATGGTGAGCGCGAAGTAGTCGCGGCCGATGTTGTCCTGGCCGAAGGGGTGTTCGCCGAGGTGGAACCCGCCGCCGCCGAGGAACTCGGGCAGCACGGACAGGGTGGGCCGACCCGCCGCGACCACCTGACCGGTCTCCGTCGGGTCCTTGTCCCACCAGCCGGGGATCGGCCCGGCGCCGATCGAGGAGACGGCGAGCGTCACCACGATGAAGAACAGGATCATGCCCGCCAGGGCACCGCGGTGCCGGAGGAACCGGCGCCTGACCAACTGGCCCTGGGAGCGGGCGACGATGGACATGCCCTGAGCGGCGTCCGCGGCCGCGCCGGCGGCTGCCGGGGCCTTCGCCGTCCCGGACGGCTCTGCGTTCTGCGTCGTCATGGCCTTCCCTCCTTAGGACAGCCGGATGCGGGGGTCGAGGAAGGCGTAGGCGATGTCGGCGATCATGTTGAACAGCACGATCGCACCGCCGGACACCACGAAGAAGGCCATGATCGGCATGGGGTCGCCCTGTTCGATGCCGGTGAAGAGCAGGCTGCCCATCGCCGACCAGCCGAAGACCTGTTCGGTGACCACGGCGCCGCCGACGATGGTGCCGATGTCGTAGGCGATCAGCGTGGTGATCGGGATCAGGCCGTTCCGCAGCACGTGCCGGGTGACCACGGCGCGCTCGCTCAGGCCCTTGGCCCGGCCGGTGCGCACGAAGTCCTGGTTCATCACCTCGAGCATGCTGGCCCGGGTGTAACGGGTGTAGGTGGCCAGGGAGATGAGCACCAGCGCCAGGGTGGGCAGTGCCAGGTGGCCGAACGAGTCGAGGCCGCTCTCCCAGAACGTCCCCTCGTAGTTGGGGGTTTCGGCGCCGACCGTGGAGACCGGGCGGCCGCCGACCGACTCGCTGTAGTCGGCGAACGACTGGAGCATCCGGTCGGTGAAGATCACGGCGCCGGCGAACAGGCCGGTGAAGATCGCGGCCGGGACGGCGTTCCTGCGGTACAGGTCGCCGCCGACGTACCAGCCGACGGCGAAGCAGATCCCGACGGTCAGCAGCGCCAGTCCGATAATCGTCGGCAGCTGTGGATTATTCAGTACCGGGTCGAGGGCGAAGTACGCCACAATGCCGAGGGCGGCCGCGACCAGGGCCGCCTGCAGCGGCGGCCGCCACTCCAGACCGCCCACCAGGGTGGTGAAGCCGACCGCGCCGGCCACGGCGGTGAGCGCCACCACGATCGGGCCGAGGCCCGGGTCCGCGAACCACTCGGCGGCCGACAGCACGGCGAGCAGCACGGCCATGGCGCCGGTGCTCGACGCGAAGGCGATCAACCGGGTGCGCCGGTCGCCGAGCACCACGGAGCCGCAGAAGAGGCCGGCGAACAGTGAGATGGCGCCGATGAAGAGAGGGGAGATCACCGGGTCGGCGAGCCAGTCGTTGAAGTCGATGGCGAGGAACTGCTTCAGCAGCGTGCCCACCCAGAAGAGCGGCAGCGAGAAGCAGATGAACGCGACGAAGGTGACGGTCTGGTCGAGCGCCGTGTACTGGCGCAGGGCCGAGATGACGCCGATGCTGATGCCGACGACGATCGAGAGCACGGTGGCGCCGATGATCAGCTGCATGGTGGCCGAGAAGGCCGACTCCAGCATGGTGTTGACGCTCTGGCCCTGCCGGTTGGTGCCGAGGTCGCCGGTGAGCGCGTCGCTCAGCCAGCGGAAGTAGCGGACGAGTACCGAGTCGTCCAGGTGCATGCGCTCGGTGATTTCGGCGATCTTGCTCTCTCGGGCGCTGTCCGGCAGCCCCCTGGCCTCGGCCAGTGGGTCCCTTACCTGCGTGGAGAGAACGAAGACCAGGACCGAGGACGCGAGGAACACCCAGATCGAGACGAACAGCCGCCGCGCTATGAAGACGAGCATGGTGCGCTGACTCCAGAGGTTCGGGGGGCGAGGAGGGGCGGAACACGGGCCCGGTCGCGGCGGCCGCCACCGTACGGAGGTCGTACGACGGCGGGGCCGGGGGGATGGGCTCCCCCCGGCCCCGCGCGGGAGCCTGGCACGCCGCCGGTGGCCCGCAGGGGCGGGCCACCGGCCGGGTCAGTGGGTCAGGACCTGGCCCACTGGTCCGCGTTCCAGGTGATGCCGTTCTGCGAGGGGTTGGGGATGACGTTCCCCACCGCGCCGTTCCAGGCGGTGATGCCCGGGTGCTGGTAGAGCGGGATCGTCACCATGTCCTGCCAGAGCAGGGCCTCGATCTGGGCGGTCAGCTCGATGGCCTCGGACTGCTCAGAGGTGCGCAGCACCGAGTCGAGCAGTTCGTCCATCTCCGGGCTGGAGTAGCAGCCGTTGTTGTTGCCCTTGCCCTCCGCGGAGCACTCGGTCACGGTCCGGTAGGTGGAGTTCCAGCCGGAGCGGTCGGGAGAGCCGGCCCACGCGAACATGGCCACGTCGAAGCGGTTCTCGGCCAGCGCGCCGGTGGTGTCGAAGAAGTCGGTCGCGGGCTCGAACTCGACGTCGAAGCCGGCCTCCTCGCAGGACGCCTCGATCAGGGCGCCGGCGTCCAGACGGCGCTGGTTCTCCAGGGTGCCGAGACGGACGGTGGTGCCGACCGCGTCCTCGGCCTCCAGGAGGGCGCGCGAAGCGGCGAGGTCGGTGGTGCCGAACTCGTCGATGGTGGCCTGCGAGGCGTCCACGGCCTCCTGGTAACCGGGGTCCCAGGGAGCCACGTTGCGGACGCGCTTGACCTCGGCGTCCGGCACGACCGGCTGGATCAGGTTGACGACCAGGTCCTCGTAGGGCACGCAGAGCGCGAACGCCTGGCGCAGCGCCAGCGAGTCGGCGAACGGCCCCTCGTTGAAGTTGAAGTCCAGGTGCTCGTAGGTGTACTCCTCGCCCACCTCGCTCTCGATGGTGGAGGCGCTGGCGATCTGCTGGGCGATGTCCACCGTCGGCTGCGGCTCGATGATGTCGACCTCGCCGTTCTGCAGAGCCTGGACCTGCTCCTCGTCGGCGATGGTGCGGAAGACGAGCGAGTCGTTGGCCGGCGGCTCGCCCCACCAGTTCTCGTTGGCGGTGAGCGTGACGGACTGGTTGGCCTCGTAGCCGGAGATGACGTAGGGGCCGGAGGACGGGATCAGCGCCGCGTCGGGGAGCGCGCCCTCGATCACCCAGCCGTTGTTGTAGAACTCGGCCGCGGCCTCGAGCGCCGAGGGGTCGTCGCCCTGGAGCGCGGCGACGAACTCCTCCTCGGAGGCGAACCCGCCCTGCCCGGACACCACGTGGGCCGGCTGGATGGCGGTGTTGCCGTGGCCCGGGCTCGCGGTCAGCCAGTCGGCGAACGGCTGGTCGTAGAGCAGGGTGAAGGACTTGCCGCCCGGCTCGCACTCCGGCTGGGCGGTGTCCTCGACGCCCTGCGTGCCGACCGCGGAGAACAGCCCGTCGAAGGCGCCGCTCTGCGCGGTCCACCAGAGCAGGATGTCGTCGCAGTCGATGGGGGTGCCGTCGGACCAGACGGCGGCCTCGTTGATGGTGTAGTTCACGGTCAACGGGTCGTCGGACACCTTCTCGAAGGTACCGAAGTCCTCGTTGGGGATCGGTTGGCCGTCCGAGTCACCGAAGGTCCAGAAGCCCGAGAGCACCTGCTCCATGACCTGGCCGTTGGCGACGGTGTTGGCGCCCGCGGTGGTGTTGTTGTAGCTCTGCCACGGCTGGGCCATGGCGTAGGTGACCGTGCCGCCCGAGCCGCCGTTCGACTCGTCGTTGGTGTCGTCGCTCTCGTCGTCACTGCCGCCGCCACACGCGGAGAGGACGAGGGCGCCTCCCAGCAGGGCCGCGGCGATCTTCGACGTTCTGCCGAATCTCGTCATCAATCGGGCCTTCCCCAGTAAGTCACTTTGGTGTGAAGTTCCGCTGAGCTTCCTCACAGATCAGATAGCGAACAAGTGCGACGGAGTGACCGTTGTGCAGACGAGATGTGAAGCACGCTGACCCGTTATCAGGGTTTCGGTGTTTTGTCGGGCGAATGCGGGCAATTGGCAGGGTCTCCGCGCGTTGACTGTGCACTTCTGTTCGAATACGGCGGCGCCCCGGGGAAGTTGGCGTCGGCCGCGGCGAGCGGCGTGGTCGCGCCCGCGCGCCGTGGGCGTCAGCGGGCCGCCGCCGGTCGTGTGCGAACACCTGAGCCACCCTCCCCCCGAGGGGATGGAAACCTGGTGAAGTTGGGTAAAAACGCTGATGCGGTCGATGGTTCCGTGGTTCGGTGGTGGCGCTGTCTCCGAGCGTCCCGAGGGGCGATCAAGACCACCCTCAACTGCCCGCATGCGGGGGGCCCACCCATGCTCACCACCATCCACACCGCCTACACCGACACCCGCGCCGCCGACCTCGCCTGGGCTCTTGGCCGGGAACCGCTGCCGGCCCTCGCCACCCTCGATCTCGAACTCGCGGGCGCCCGGGTGCAGTTGCGCGTGCTGGGCGCATCGCACCAGGTGCTGCTCGACCACCGGGACGGCACCTGTTCCGAGACGGTCGCGTGCATGCCGGGAAGCAACACCCCGCTGCCTCTGGGGGTTTCCAAACGGCTCGGGAACTTCGAGTACGAGTTCGCGGCCCGCGTCGAAAGCCTGAGCGCCGGGTCGTTCGCCGGCCGCGCCCAGGAGTTGCTCGCCCTCGTCGCCGAGCATCCGCACGGTCTTGCCGGGCTCTTCCCCGGCGACCCCAACGCGTTCACCGCGCTGCTCGCGCAGCGGCGTGGCGACCAGGTGCACTGGCGTACCTGGCACGCCTACCCGCAGGAGGGGCGGCTCGTCGCCACCCGAACTCGGGTCACCCGGAGCGGAACTCGCTGGGAAACCACCCCTGTGGGTGACAGTTCGATCTCGAAGTGTGACGTAACGTTCGGTTCATGATCCAAACGTCCGACGCCGAGCGCTCCGAGTCGGACTGCTCGGCGATGGCCGTGCTCCCGGTGTCGGCTGGCGTCGGGCGCATTCTGGTCCTGCTGACGGTTTTCGTCTGCGCGGCCTGCGGGTTGGTCTACGAGCTCGAGCTGATCGCGTTGGCCGACTATCTCGTCGGGGACACGGTCACCCACACCTCCATCGTGTTGTCGTTGATGGTCTTCGCGATGGGGCTCGGCTCGCTCGGCGCGAAGCGGCTCCGGGGCCGGGCCTCGGTCAACTTCGGCCTGATCGAGGTGCTGTTGGCGCTCGTCGGCGGGTGCTCGGCGATGGCGCTCCACCTCAGCTTCCTGCTGTTCGGCGAGGCGACGCCGACGCTGGTGTGCTTCTCGCTGGCGATGGGGGTGTTGATCGGCGCCGAGATGCCGCTGCTGATGACCCTGATCCAGCGGATCAGGCGGCAGGACGCGGGGCGCGCGGTGGCCGACCTGTCGGCGGCCGACTACGTGGGCGCGCTGCTCGGCGGCCTCGCCTTCCCCTTTCTCCTGCTGCCGCTGTTCGGTCGGCTGAACGCGGCGCTGTTGACGGGGGTGGTGAACGCGCTGGCCGGTGCGGCGCTGGTGCTGTGGCTCTTCCGCGGTGACCTGCCGCGGCGGATCCGGCGCCGTTTCCTGCTGCTGAGCCTGGGGGTGATCACGGCGCTGCTGTCCTGCATGGCCCTCGTCCCCCCGCTGGAGCAGGCGGCCGCCGAGCGGCTGACGTCCTCGCCCCCCGAGGCCGGGCCCGGCCACTCCGGGTGAGCCGTGGGTGAGCTCCGGCGCGCGGTGCCGATGAATAAGTGATCCGATCATGTCGTGTGGGTAGGCTCCGCGCCATGGCCATGGAGCACGAGGTCTATCTGCCGCTGTCCGCCACCGCCGTGCGGAGTGCGTTCGCCGAGCCGGAGCGGGTCGCGCGCTGCGTGCCCGGCCTGCGACTGGAGCCGGACGGCGGGCTCGCCGGCCGGCTGAAGGTGCGGATCGGTTCCTCGACCATCACCTACCGCGGCACCCTGACCCTGACCGAGCGCGGCGAGGGGCTCACCATCGAGGCGGTGGGCGGCGAGGTCAGGGGCGAGGGCGCGGCGCGGCTGGTGCTCACCGTGGTGCCGCGCCCGGTCGCCGACCGGCCGGGCTGCACCCTTTCGTTCGCCGGCACCGTCGAGGCCGGCGGCCGGCTCGTCGAGTACGCGGCCGACCAGCGGGCCGCGGCGGGGCGGCGGTTGCTCGACCGGTTCGCGGAGACGCTGGTCGAGGAACTGGCCACCGCGATGGAGGCCGTCGACGTCAGGGACGCCCTCGAGACCGTGGACCCCGTCGACACCGAGGAGCCCCCGCCCACCGCGCTGGCGGCCGGCATCGGCGCCCCGGGCGACAACGAGCCCGCGATCCCCGTCATCCCGGCCGCGCCGGAGCCCGAGCCCGGCCTCGGGCCGTCGACCGAGCCGTCGTCCGAGTCGGCGTCCGAGGGGGAGGCCGAGCTCTGGGCGGCCGACCTCGGCGAGCTGGGCGACCCGGCCGGGGCCGAGGCGGGCGAGGAGATCGAGGTGGCCGACGACCTGGTCGCGGCCGGCGTCGCCGTTCCGGAGCCGGAGGCCGACTTCGCCCGGCGCACGATGATCGGCCGCAGCGCGGAGGAGGTCGATCACGCCCCACCGCGCGGCCGGTACGCCCCCGACCCCGCGCCGGGGCAGCCGACCGGCGCCGCCGTCGTGCTGCGCTGGGCGGCGCCGGCCGCCGCCATCGCGCTGGCCTCGGTGGTCATCGTCGGCCGGGCGCTGCGCCGGCGGCGGGCCGCGCTCCGTTAGCGGCGTCGGCGCCGCCATCCCGTGTCCCGTCCGGCGGCGACATTAGGATCTGCATACATCAGATCGTTATCGTCATGGGGTGACCACCGACGACACCGACAGCGGAGTGCGACTCCGCGCCGCCGACACCGAGTTGACCGTGCGCCCCGACGAGGGCGGCCGGCTGTCCTCGCTCCGCGTCGGCGAGCTCGAACTGCTGCGCCAGGGCGAGCGTTTCGGCTCCTTCGTGATGGCGCCCTGGTGCGGCCGCACCCGTGAGGGCCGCTTCAGCAATGGCACCACCGCCCACCAGCTGCCGTTGAACGCCGGCCCGCACGCGATCCACGGCACCGTCCGGCGCCGCCCCTGGCGGGTGGTCAGCGCCGACGACCGGAGCGTCGCGCTGGTCTGCGAGCTCGACGACCCCTGGCCCTACCCCGGCCGGGTGAGCCAACTGGTCGAGCTCGCCGAGGACGGCTCGGGGCTCACCCTCACCCTCGCCGTGGAGACGCTGGGCGACTCCTTCCCCGCACAGGCCGGCTGGCACCCGTGGTTCCTCCGCACCCTCAGCCCCGGCGGCAAGGACGTCACCCTCGACTTCACCGCCGAGTGGCAGGAGGAGCGCGGCGACGACCACCTGCCGACCGGCCACCGGATCGCGCCCGGGCCCGGGCCCTGGGACGACTGTTTCGTGATGCCGGACGGTGTCCGGGTCGCCCTCCACTGGCCGGACGAGCTGGAGTTGACCGTCGCCAGCCGCACCCCGTGGGTCGTCGTCTACGACGAGCAGCCCGAGGCCGTCTGCGTGGAGCCCCAGTCGGGGCCGCCCAACGGCCTGAACAGCCATCCGCGACTGGTCACCGAACTGGAGCCGCTGGAGATCTCCACAACCTGGACGTGGCGGAGGCTCTGATCCGGCCTGGCGTAATGTCGTGAGCCATGAGCGTGCGTGACGAACTGCTACAGCAGATCAAGGACAAGGCCGTCGTCCACGGCAAGGTCGTCCTCTCCTCCGGCCGGGAGGCCGACTGGTACGTCGACCTCCGGCGGATCACCCTGGACGGCGAGGCCGCGCCGCTCGTCGGTGAGGTCCTGCTCGACCTCACCGCGGATCTCGACTACGACGCCGTGGGCGGGCTGACGCTGGGCGCCGACCCGGTGGCCGCCGCCATGCTGCACGCCGCCGCGGCCCGCGGCCGGCGCCTCGACGCCTTCGTGGTGCGCAAGGCCGGCAAGGCGCACGGCCTGCAGCGCCGGATCGAGGGCCCCGACGTGGCGGGGCGCCGGGTGCTGGCGCTGGAGGACACCTCCACCACCGGCGGCTCGGTGCTCGACGCGGTGGCCGCGCTGCGCGAGGCCGGCGCCGAGGTGGTGGCGGTCGCGGTGATCGTCGAGCGGGGCGCCGCTCCGGCCATCGAGGCGGCTGGGCTCCCCTACTACCAGGTGTACTCGATGAGCGACCTGGGCCTCGCCTGATCTCCCCCTGAACTGGGGGGATAACACTCTGTAGTGGTTTCACGTGAAACTGTCGCGCGCTGTCCCGGTATGGGTCCTTCTCTGGGAGGATGAGCGGGACGTCGACGAGCAGATCAACGCATACAAGGAGCGGACAGATGCCCATCGCGACCCCAGAGGTCTACAACGAGATGCTTGACCGGGCCAAGGCGGGCAAGTTCGCCTACCCGGCCATCAATGTCACCTCGACGCAGACCCTGCACGCCGCGCTGCGCGGCTTCGCCGAGGCCGAGAGCGACGGCATCGTCCAGATCTCCACCGGTGGCGCCGAGTTCCTGGGCGGCCAGTACAACAAGGACATGGTCTCCGGCTCCAGCGCGCTCGCCGAGTTCGCGCACGTCGTGGCCCGGAAGTACCCGGTCAACGTCGCCCTGCACACCGACCACTGCCCGAAGGACAAGCTGGACGGCTACGTCCGGCCGCTGCTCGCCCTCTCCAAGGAGCGCGTCGACCGCGGGGAGAACCCGCTCTTCCAGTCGCACATGTGGGACGGCTCCGCCGAGACCCTGAAGGACAACCTGGAGATCGCCGAGGAGCTGCTGGCCCTGGCCGCCGCCGCCCGGATCGTGCTGGAGGTGGAGATCACCCCCACCGGCGGCGAGGAGGACGGCGTCAGCCACGAGATCAACGACAAGCTGTACACCACCGTCGAGGACGCGCTGCGCACCGCCGAGGCGCTGGGCCTCGGGGAGAAGGGCCGCTACCTGCTGGCCGCCTCCTTCGGCAACGTGCACGGTGTCTACAAGCCGGGCAACGTGGTGCTCCGTCCCGACCTGCTGAAGGACCTCCAGGACGGCGTCGCGGCGAAGTACGGCAAGGCGTCCCCGTTCGACTTCGTCTTCCACGGCGGCTCGGGTTCCACCCGGGAGGAGATCGCCACCGCGCTCGAGAACGGCGTGGTGAAGATGAACCTGGACACCGACACCCAGTACGCCTTCACCCGGCCGATCGTGGACCACGCCTTCCGCAACTACGACGGCGTGCTCAAGGTGGACGGCGAGGTCGGCGACAAGAAGACCTACGACCCGCGCAGCTGGGGCAAGCTGGCCGAGGCGGGTATGGCGGCCCGCGTCACCCAGGCGTGCGGCGACCTGCGTTCCACCGGCACCCGCCTGAAGTGAGCGGTCGGGGCAGGCGACCGGAGTAGCCGGGCGGCGCTGGCCACCGCGGCGAGGCGGCACACTGGACGACATGGCGATTCACGAGAACCTGCTCGGGGGCCCGCCCCCGACCCATCTGCCCGACGACCCGGAGCCGCGCGAGCTGCTGGCCGCGGGCACGGCGCCGACCGAGGTGGCCGCGAAGTACCCGACCTCCTCGTTGGCGTGGGCGCAGCTGGCGGACGACGCGTTCGCCGAGGGCCGGACCGTCGAGTCCTACGCCTTCGCGCGCACCGGCTACCACCGGGGTCTGGACGCGCTGCGTCGCAGCGGCTGGCGCGGCCAGGGCCCGATCCCGTTCGAGCACGAGCCGAACCGGGGCTTCCTGCGCGCGCTGCACGCCCTGGCCCGCGCGGCCCAGGCGATCGGCGAGGACGAGGAGTACGAGCGCTGCTCGCAGTTCCTGCGGGACAGCTCTCCGACGGCCGCCGAGACGCTCTCCTGAGGCTCGACACGAGGCCTGATCCACGCCGAGGCGTCCCGCCACCGCGGGACGCCTTCGGCATGTTCGGGCCGGGCCGGGCCGGCCGCGGCACCGGGGCCGGTCAGGCGCCGGCCGGCGACGCGACCGTGCCGATCAGGTGGGCGTAGGCCACGATGTTGGAGTCGTAGCCGCCGTCCGCCGCCCAGCGTCCGCCGCAGGTGATCAGCCGAAGCTGCGGGGTGTCGACCGAGCCGTAGACCCGCAGGTCGGGGAAGTCGACCTTCGGGTACTGCTCGACGGAGTCCACCTCGAAGAGCGCGGTCCCGCCGTCCTCCCGGTCGATCTCGATGAGTTCGCCGGGCCGGAGTTGACCGAGGCCGGCGAAGGCGGCCGGCCCCGTGTAGGTGTCCAGGTGACCGACCAGGATGGCGGGCCCGCGTTCGCCGGGCGCCGCGCCGCCCGAGTACCAGGCGGCCCGCATGGCGTCCTCCTCGACCGGGGACGGCGGGCCGCCGTCCGTGCCGAGTTCGGCGCCGAACACCTCGACGTCCGTGGTGAGCTGCGGGATCCGGATCCGGGTGGGCGCCGAGCGGGGCAGCGGCGGGGCGACCACCCCGGAGGGCTGGAACGAGCCCTCCAGATTGGCCGTGGAGCCGGCGTCGGGCGCCGCGCCCGGGGCGTCCACGGCGCCGGGCCGGGAGACGCCCTCCGCGATGCTGCTCGACTCCCGGGCCTCGCTGACGCGTTCGCCGGAGCCGGGCAGCAGCAACCCGCCGACCAGCCCCACGGTGACGGCGGTGGCCGCGGCCGCCACCTCCAGGCGGCGGGCCCGCATCGCCAGCCGCTGCTGCCGGGTGACCCGGGCGGCCGCCTCCCGGGTGCCGTCGTCGGGGCGGGCCTGGGCCAGCCGCCTGCCGGCGACGGCGGCGAGCACCACCGGCCGGCTGACACGACGGAACCAGGCGTGGGCCCGGCGCGCCGCCCGGACGAGCGCGCGGTGGACGGCCGCGAACGGCCGCCCGACGAGGCGGGCGAGGAGCCGCACCCGGCGCCGCGGGTGGAACGCGGCGCCGCGCCGACGCCCCCGCCGGCCGCCGGCCCGGGGCTCGGTCGCGTCCCTCGGCCCGGTGTCCGCGTCGGTCGGGGCCATCGCCTCGGTCAGGATCGCGAGGCCGGCGTCGGCCTCGGTATCCACCTCGGCCGGGATCTCGACCGGCACTTCGACCGGCGCCTCGGCCCGGGACTCGGCCCGCGCCTCGGCCCCGGTCCTGTCCCGCTCCCTGGTCCTGACCTTGCGCGGGTCCCGCGGCGTGCGCGGGGTGCGCCGGGGCTTGACCTTCCGCATCGCCCGCGGGACGCGCAGGCGAGGCGGAAGGTCGGCGCCCCGAAGGTCGCGGAGGATGTGGCGCACCGCCGCGCCTCTCAGTAGTGGTTGCCGGTGGTGCGGCGCCGCCTGGCGAGGAACAGGTAGCCGGCGGTGCCGGCCACGGCGACCCCGCCGCCGACGGTCAGCGCCGTCGCCACCGAGTTGCCGCCGCCGATGCCGCTGCCGCCACCGAAGCCCGCGGCCGCGCCGCCGGTCGGAGTGGCGGAGGTGACGGTGAAGTTGGTGGTCAGGGTGACGCCGTCCCGGCAGCGGACGGTGACGGTGTAGCTCTTGCCGACCTGGAGCCCGCTGGACTTGATCCGGCCGGTGCCGACCCACTGGTTGTTGCTCGACTGCTGCAGGGTGATGCTCTGCTGGAAGGCGTCCGAGGTCGCCGGGCCGTTGGGCTGGCAGACGGCCCGGACGGTGACCGAGGTGTTGGGAGGGCCGGAGCTCGGCGAGATGGAGAGCGGCGCCGAGGGGGTCGGCGACGGGGACGGGCCGCCGTCGGCGTGGGCGAGCGTCGGGGTGGCGGCGAGCCCCAGCGACAGGAAGAGGACGGCCGCTGCGGCGGCCAGGCGGCTTCTGGAGTGCGCGGTTCTCATGAGCGGTGACCTCCGGGTCGTCTGCCGCACGCAGAAAGGCGTGACGGGTTGTCACCTATGCGAACAGCGCGTCACGGAGGTCGCATCCGGAGCGGGTCAAAAGGGGTGGGGCGTTGCGCCATCCGGTGCGCGGAGCGGGTCCCTGGGCGGGTCTCGGAGGTGCGCGGGCAGGGGTGCGGGCAGGTTGCGCGGACGGGTGCGGAGGCTGGTGCGGGAGGCGGCCCGGCCCGCGCCCTGGGCCGGGCCGCCTGCTCACTTGCAGTCCAGATCGCGCCGGTTGAAGCCGGCCAGACCGAGCCAGATCAGGCCGCCGGCCACCGCGGTCAGGATCAGCAGCGGCGTCCACTCCAGGTCGGCCGCCGGCACCTGCGGGACGTGGCCGATGGGGGAGAAGTTGGCGAGCCCGTCGGGCAGGTCGACGAGATCGCCCAGATAGACCACCAGGAAGGAGTAGGCGGGCACGACCCAGGCGGCGGCGGAGGCGCTCGGGAACCAGCCGAAGAGCGCCACGGCGACACCCGCGGTGACCCAGAGCGCGGGCGCGTAGGCGAGCGAGGCGCCGGTGAGTCTGCCGACCAGGCCCCAGTCGTCGCTCGACGCGGCGCCGGAGAGCCCGAAGCCGACGCCGGCGAGCAGCATCACGGCGGTGCCGCCGACCAGCGCGACGGCCAGGTGGCCGGCGAGCCAGCGGGTGCGGGAGAGCCCGGTGGCGAGCACGGGTTCGGCGCGGCCGGCGGTCTCCTCGGCGCGCGCCCGCAGGACGGCGACCACCACGTAGCAGGCGGCGAGGACCACGAGGACCGTCATCACCACGGAGGCGAACGACTCGACCACGTCGCCGCCGAGCTGGTCGATGAGCTCCCGCAGCTGCTCGTTGTCGCGGATCATGTCCTCGGCGCTGCCGAGGATCGAGCCGTACATCAGGCTGAACAGCAGCCCGCCGGCGGCGAAGCCCAGCAGCACCCCGCGGTGCAGCCGGAGCGCGAAGCCGAGCGGGTGGCCGAGCGTCGCGGAGGCGGCGGGCCGGCCGGGGCGCGACGGCCGCAGGCCGGCGCCGACGTCGCGGCGGGTGGAGAGCGCGAAGGCCGTGGCGGCGCAGGCGGCGGTCAGCGCCAGGTTGAGCAGCAGCGGCCACCACCGGTCGTCGACGTAGGCGTAGGTGCGCTGGGCCCAGCCGATCGGGGAGAGCCAGGAGACGGCGTCGGCGCCGATGTCGCCGACGGCGCGCAGCGCGAAGGCGACGCCGACCGCGCCCATGCCGAGCCCGGAGGCGCCGCGTGAGAAGGCGGTGATCTGCGCGCCGACGGCGGTGACGGCCGCGAAGCTGATGCCGGCGGCGGCGACGGCGGCGCCGAGGAGCAGGGAGCCGGCACCCGTGATCGACTCGACCCCGGAGCCGCCGAGAGTGACCGCGAGCAGCAGTCCGACGGCGAGGTTGGCGAGCACGGCGACGGTGAGGGCGGCGGCCAGATGGGCGTGCCGGCCGAGGACGTTGGCCCTCAGCAACTCGGCACGGCCGGTCTCCTCCTCCGCCCTGGTGTGGCGGACGACGGTGAGGACGCTCATCAGCCCGACGGCGATGGCGAGGTAGCCGATCATCTGGTGGCCCGTCATCGCGCCGTACGTGTAGTCGGCGCCGGTGACGTAGCGTTCTGGCCCGGTCATCGCGAGGCCGGCGGGTCCGCCGAGGGTCTCGGCCGCGGTGGCGCGGTCGGCGGCGGTCGGGTACTGGCTCTCGAAGCTGGAGAGCGAGGACACCGCGACGGACGTGGTCGCCAGGATCCACACCGGGAGCCTGATCCGGTCGCGGCGCAGCGCGAACCGGACCAGCGTCCCGGCCCCGGCCAGGGAGCGGCCGGGTCCCGACCGGTCGATCGCCCCGGTCGCGACCGGGGGCGCGGTGGTGGCCGTCACCGGGTCACCTCGCGGGCGTGGTGACCGTTGCCCTCCAGGGCCTCGAGCTCGTCGCCGTAGTGGCGGAGCATCAGCTCCTCCAGGGTGGGCGGG
>NZ_SMKI01000099.1 GCF_004348415.1 Streptomyces hainanensis | reverse complement strand
GCCCCCTCCCGCGCTCGGTCGTCCGGCCCTCTCCGGGTCCCGTACACTTCTCGTGGCGATCCGGGGTCCCGGATCGACCTCGCATGCCCCGCCACTCCGGCGCAGCGGTCCCACCGCGGCGCTTCCGTGGCCGCGTACCTCGGTCCATGGGGGTGGTCGGCGCCCTCCGGTCTTCCGGCGGTCTCCGGCGGCTCTCCATGGCGCAACGCGTCGGGGCGTCAGGAGCGCCGCCCAGCCGGGCGGCGCGGACAACCGAGCGTCAACAAGGAGAACGGCCATGGCCGTCGTCACGATGCGGGAGCTGCTGGAGAGCGGCGTCCACTTCGGGCACCAGACCCGCCGCTGGAACCCGAAGATGAAGCGCTTCATCTTCACCGAGCGCAACGGCATCTACATCATCGACCTGCTCCAGTCGCTGTCGTACATCGACCGCGCCTACGAGTTCGTCAGGGAGACCGTCGCGCATGGCGGCACCGTCATGTTCGTGGGCACCAAGAAGCAGGCCCAGCAGGCCATCGCCGAGCAGGCCACCCGCGTCGGCATGCCCTACGTGAACCAGCGCTGGCTGGGCGGCATGCTCACCAACTTCTCCACCGTCCACAAGCGGCTGCAGCGGCTCAAGGAGCTCGAGCAGATCGACTTCGAGGACGTGGCGGCCTCCGGCCTCACCAAGAAGGAGCTGCTGGTCCTCTCCCGCGAGAAGGCGAAGCTGGAGAAGACCCTCGGCGGTATCCGCGACATGCAGAAGGTGCCCAGCGCCGTCTGGATCGTGGACACCAAGAAGGAGCACATCGCCGTCGGCGAGGCCCGCAAGCTCAACATCCCGGTCGTCGCCATCCTCGACACCAACTGCGACCCCGACGAGGTCGACTACAAGATCCCGGGCAACGACGACGCGATCCGCTCGGTCACGCTGCTCACCCGCGTGATCGCCGACGGCGTCGCCGAGGGTCTGATCGCCCGTTCCGGCGCGGCCGAGGCGAAGACCGGCGAGAAGCCGGCCGCCGAGCCGCTGCCGGAGTGGGAGCGCGAGCTTCTCGAGGGGGCCGAGGGCAAGGCCGCCGAGGAGAAGGCGGCCGAGGACAAGCCCGTCGAAGAGAAGCCCGTCGAGGAGCAGCCGGCCGAGGAGCAGCCCGCCGAGGCGGCCCAGCCGGCCGAGGCGACCGAGGCGACCGAAGCCCCCGCCGAGCAGGGCTGAGGCTTCACGCACCACGGCACGACCGCGGTGACGGCGGGCGGGGTTCGTCCCCGTCCGCCGTCGCCTGCGCCACGGCCCCATGGGCGAGCAAGCGATCCGAACGACTTCCGGAAGAGAATCAGTAACGATGGCGAACTTCACCGCCGCCGACGTCAAGAAGCTCCGCGAGCTCAGCGGCGCCGGCATGATGGACTGTAAGAAGGCTCTGGAGGAGGCCGAGGGCGACGTCGCCAAGGCCGTCGAGTTCCTGCGCGTCAAGGGCCAGAAGGGCGTGGCCAAGCGGGAGAGCCGCACCGCGGAGAACGGCGCGGTCGTCGCGCTGATCGCCGAGGACAACGCGTCCGGTGTGCTGGTCGAGCTCAAGTGCGAGACGGACTTCGTCGCCAAGGGCGACAAGTTCCAGGCCGTCGCCGACGCGATCGCCCAGCACGTCTTCGACACCGCCCCCGCCGACCTGGCCGCCCTGCTCGACTCCGAGATCGAGCCGGGCAAGAGCGTCAAGGTCTACGTGGACGAGGCCAACGCGAACCTGGGCGAGAAGATCGTCCTCGACCGCTACGCCCGCTACGAGGGCGGCTACGTCGCCTCCTACCTGCACCGCACCAGCCCGGACCTGCCCCCGCAGGTCGGCGTGCTGGTCCAGCTGGAGAAGGAGAACGCCCAGGTCGCCAAGGACGTGGCCCAGCACATCGCCGCGTTCGGCCCCCGCTTCCTCAGCCGGGACGCCGTGGCGGCGGACGTCGTCGAGAGCGAGCGGCGCATCGCCGAGGCCACGGCCCGCGAGGAGGGCAAGCCCGAGGCCGCCCTGCCGAGGATCGTGGAGGGCCGGGTCAACGGCTTCTTCAAGGAGAACGTGCTGCTCGACCAGGCGTTCGCCAAGGACAACAAGAAGACCGTGCAGAAGGTGCTGACCGAGGCCGGCGCCACGCTGACCGCCTTCGCCCGGTTCCGCGTCGGCGCCTGACGCGCCAGCGCGTCAACGGGGCGCCCCGAGCCGCCGCGCCGTCGGCGACGGAACGGACGTACCCCGGCTATTGTCGGGCGGAAGGCCGTCCGGTCGCGGGCAAGCGGCCGGCGCGACCGAAGTGGTGACGAGGAGGCCATTGCTCGCACAGGGGATCGCGCATCCCGCTGGCAGTGGCCTCCTTGGTATGTGCACGAGGAGAGTTCCATGAACCAGGACGACAAACCCCGCCGTTTCCTGCTCAAGCTGTCGGGAGAGGCGTTCGCGGGCGGCGGAGGGCTCGGAGTCGACCCAGACGTCGTGCACAAGATGGCCCGGGAGATCGCGGCCGTGGTCCGCGACGGCGCGCAGATCGCCGTCGTCATCGGCGGCGGAAACTTCTTCCGGGGCGCCGAGTTGCAGCAGCGCGGCATGGATCGGGCCCGCTCCGACTACATGGGCATGCTCGGCACGGTCATGAACTGCCTCGCCCTCCAGGACTTCCTGGAGAAGGAGGGCATCGACTCCCGGGTGCAGACGGCCATCACCATGGGCCAGGTAGCCGAGCCCTACATCCCGCTGCGCGCCGTGCGCCACCTGGAGAAGGGCCGCGTGGTCATCTTCGGCGCGGGCATGGGCATGCCCTACTTCTCCACCGACACCACGGCGGCCCAGCGTGCCCTGGAGATCCACGCCGAGGCGCTGTTGATGGGCAAGAACGGGGTGGACGGCGTCTACGACTCGGACCCGGCCAAGAACCCGGACGCCGTGAAGTTCGACGCGCTCGACTACGGCGAGGTGATCACCCGCGACCTCAGGGTGGCGGATTCCACGGCCATCACCCTGTGCCGCGACAACAAACTGCCCATCCTGGTCTTCGAGCTGCTCGCCGAGGGCAATATCGCCCGTGCGGTGAAGGGTGAGAAGATCGGCACACTCGTCAACAGCCAGGGCCGGCGGGCCTGACAGACACTCACATCGAACCAGGAGCACGTGGTGATCGAAGAAGCCCTCCTCGAGGCCGAGGAGAAGATGGAGAAGGCAGTCGTGGTCGCCAAGGAGGACCTGGCCGCGATTCGTACCGGCCGTGCGCACCCGGCGATGTTCAACAAGATCCTCGCCGACTACTACGGCACCAAGACCCCGATCAACCAGCTGGCCTCGTTCTCGGTCCCCGAGGCGCGGATGGCCGTGGTGACCCCGTTCGACAAGAGCGCGCTGCGCAACATCGAGCAGGCCATCCGGGATTCCGACCTGGGCGTCAACCCGACGAACGACGGCCACATCATCCGCGTGGTGTTCCCCGAACTCACCGAGGAGCGCCGGCGGGAGTACATCAAGGTCGCCAAGTCCAAGGGCGAGGACGCCAGGATCTCGATCCGCGGCGTGCGTCGTAAGGCCAAGGAGACCATGGACAAGGCCGTCAAGGACGGCGAGGTCGGCGAGGACGAGGGCCGGCGCGGAGAGAAGGAGCTCGACGACACCACCGCCAAGTACGTGGCGCAGGTGGACGAGCTGTTGAAGCACAAGGAAGCGGAACTGCTCGAGGTCTGACCTGACGTGACTGAATCCTCCTGGGGGCGACCCCGGGCCGCCGGCTACGCGAGCCAGGCCGGGCACGACGGCGGCACGGAGTCGCCCTCCGGCACGAGTGGCGGCCCCGATGCCGGCTCCGGCCCGAGACCGCCCGCGAAACGCGGCGGGCGCGACCTGCGCGCCGCCGTGGGTGTCGGGCTCGGCCTCGGCGCGGTGGTCCTGGCCTCCCTCTTCGCCTACAAGCCCGCCTTCCTGGCCGTCATAGCGCTGGCCGTGGTGGTCGGGCTCTGGGAGCTCTCCTCGCGGCTCGCCGAACGCAAGCTCATCCGCCTGCCGTTGCCGCCGCTCGCCGTGGGCGGCGCGGCCATGGTGGTCCTCGCCTACCTGCGTGGCGCCGACGGCGTCTGGCTGGCCATGGCGCTCACGGTGGTGGCGGCACTCCTGTGGCGGATGGCCGGTCCGCCGGAGGACTACCTGCGCGACGTCACGGCCAGCGTCTTCGCCGCGTTCTACGTGCCGTTCCTGGCCAGCTTCGTCGCGCTGATGCTCGCCGCGGACGACGGCGCCCAACGGGTGCTGACCTTCCTGATCCTCACCGTGATCAGCGACACCGGCGCCTACGCCGTCGGCTACCGGCTCGGCCGCAAGAAGCTCGCCCCCCGGATCAGCCCGGGCAAGACCAGGGAAGGCCTGCTCGGCGGTGTGCTCTTCGCCATGGTGGGCGGGGCGCTGTGCACCGAGTTCCTGATCGACGGCGGGAGCTGGTGGCAGGGCCTGGTGCTCGGCCTGGCCGTCGCGGTCAGCGCCACCCTGGGCGACCTGGGCGAGTCCATGATCAAGCGGGACCTCGGCATCAAGGACATGGGCCGGTTGCTGCCGGGTCACGGCGGGATCATGGACCGTCTCGACTCGCTGCTGCCCACCGCGCCGGTGGTCTGGCTGCTGCTGCTCGCCTTCGTCGGCTCCGGCTGAGCCGGTCGGGCCCCGGGCGTCCGGGGGCCGGGCGGCGGCGCGCGGTGTCGGTGGCATCTGCGACACTGGCCTGACCATGCCTGTACCAGGAGAGCTCACCTTCGTCGCGCCGCGCGGGGCCGTCCGGCCCCCGCGGCACCTCGCCGACCTCAGCCCCGACGAGCGGCGCGAGGCCGTCGTCGCGCTCGGCGAGAAGCCGTTCCGCGCCAAGCAGCTGTCGCGCCACTACTTCGGCCGGTTCGCGGACGACCCCGCCTCCTGGACGGACATCCCGGCGGCCGCCCGCGAGCGGCTCGCCGAGGCACTGCTGCCCCGCCTGATGACGGAGGTGCGGCACGTCAGCTGCGACGACGGCGCCACCCGCAAGTCGCTGTGGCGGCTGCACGACGGCACGCTGGTCGAGTCGGTGCTGATGCGCTACCCGGACCGCGTCACCATGTGCGTCTCCTCGCAGGCCGGCTGCGGGATGAACTGCCCGTTCTGCGCCACCGGCCAGGCCGGCCTCGACCGCAACCTGTCGACGGCCGAGATCGTCCACCAGATCGTGGACGGCATGCGCGCGCTGCGCGACGGCGAGGTGCCAGGTGGCCCGGCCCGGCTCTCCAACATCGTCTTCATGGGCATGGGCGAGCCGCTGGCCAACTACCGCCGGGTCGTCGGCGCCATCCGCCGGCTCACCGACCCGGGCCCCGACGGGATCGGCCTCTCGCAGCGCGGCGTCACCGTCTCCACCGTGGGCCTGGTGCCCGCCATGCGTCGGTTCGCCGACGAGGGCCTCTCCTGCCGCCTCGCGGTCTCGCTGCACGCGCCGGACGACGAGCTGCGGGACACCCTGGTGCCGGTCAACACCCGCTGGAAGGTGCGTGAGGTGCTGGACGCGGCCTGGGAGTACGCGGACCGCTCGGGGCGTCGGATCTCCATCGAGTACGCCCTCATCCGGGACATCAACGACCAGGCGTGGCGGGCCGATCTGCTGGGCCGGCTGCTCAAGGGCCGCGGCGCCCACGTCAACCTGATCCCGCTGAATCCCACCCCGGGCTCCAAGTGGACGGCGTCCCGCCCCGAGGACGAGCGGGCCTTCGTCGCCGCGCTCGAGGCCCAGGGCGTGCCGGTCACCGTGCGGGACACCAGGGGCCAGGAGATCGACGGGGCCTGCGGCCAGCTGGCGGCGGCCGAGCGGTAGTCGAGGGGCGGCCGGGCGCTGGCCCGGCCGGCTGCTGCTATCGTGACCGGTTGACAATCACACATTCCGACAGGGGAGCGCTCGCAGCGCTGAGAGTGCGGCACCGGCCGCAGACCCTCGAACCTCGCCCAGGTCATGCTGGGTAGGAAGTTCGGACGTCTCTCACGCATGCGTGCGCCCGCCTGTCCACTGCCGGCCAGGAGAAGGCCCGGAAAGAGCGGCACACATGCATCGCAGCCACCCGGGGCGCGCCCGTCCGCGGCGCGCCGCCGTCCTCGTCACCGCCCTCGGGCTCGCCGTGCTCACCGGCTGCGGCGGCGGGTCCGACGACGCCTCCGGCGGCGAGGGCGACGAGGTCGTCCTGGTCACCCACGACTCGTTCGAGATCCCGCAGGAGGTGCTCGACACCTTCACCGAGGAGACCGGTTACCGGGTGCGGACCCTGCGGGGCGGCGACGCGGGCGTCGTCGTCAACCAGGCGGTGCTCTCCGCGGGCAACCCCCAGGGCGACGTGCTCTTCGGCGTCGACAACACGCTGCTCTCCCGCGCCCTGGACGCCGGCGTGTTCACCCCCCACGAGTCCGCCGGTCTCGCCTCGGTGCCCGAGGAGTACCAGCTGGACGCCGGGCAGCACCGGGTCACCCCGATCGACACCGGCGACATCTGCGTCAACTACGACCGCGGCTACTTCGCGGAACACGACCTCGCCCCGCCGGAGACCCTGGACGAGCTGGTCGACCCGGCCTACCGCGACCTGCTGGTGGTGGAGAACGCCGCCACCTCGTCGCCCGGCCTCGGCTTCCTGCTGGCCACCGTCGACGCCTACGGCGAGGACGGCTGGCAGGAGTACTGGCAGCGCCTCGCCGAGAACGGCGTCGAGGTGGTCGACGGCTGGGAGCAGGCCTACTACGAGCGCTTCTCCGGCGCCGGCGGCTCGTCGGGCGACCGGCCGCTCGTCGTCTCCTACGCCAGCAGCCCGCCCGCCGAGGTGGCCTTCGGCGGGGAGTCGGAGGAACTGCCCGCCGAGGCGCCCACCGGCGTGTCCACCGGAACCTGCTTCCGGCAGATCGAGTTCGCCGGGCTGCTCGACGGCGCCGCCCACCCCGAGGGCGGCCGCGCCCTGCTCGACTTCCTCCTGACCGACACGTTCCAGCGGGAACTGCCGATGTCGATGTTCGTCAACCCGGTGGTGGAGACGGAGCTGCCCGAGGTGTTCACCCGCTACGGCGTGACCGTGGACGAGCCCTGGTCGGTGGAGCCGGCGGCCATCGCCGAGCACCGCGAGGAGTGGGTGGACGCCTGGACCTCGCTGGTCGTCCGGTGAACCGCCCGACCAGGATCCCCGGGTGACCCGCTCCCTCGCCGTCCGGCTCGCGCTCCTCGCACCCCCGCTGGCCTTCTTCGCGCTGTTCTTCGCCTACCCGGTGGCGGCCATCGTGGGGCGCGGGCTGCGCGCGGACGGCGCCTGGCGGTTCGGCGCGGCCGGCGAGGTGCTGACCGACCCCGACCTGGCCGGGGTGCTGTGGTTCACCTGCTGGCAGGCCGCCGCCTCCACCGCGCTGACGCTGGCCCTCGCGCTGCCGGGCGCCTACGTCTTCGCCCGGCTCGACTTCCCGGGCAAGCGGCTGCTGCACGCCGTGGTCGCCGTGCCGTTCGTGCTGCCCACCGTGGTGGTCGGCGCGGCCTTCCTCGCCCTGCTCGGCCGGGGCGGCCTCCTCGACGAGCTGTGGGGTGTGCGCCTCGACAACACGGTCTGGGCCATCCTGCTCGCCCACGTCTTCTTCAACTACGCCGTGGTGGTGCGCACGGTGGGCGGTCTCTGGGCCCAGCTCGACCCCCGGCAGGAGGAGGCCGCCCGGGTGCTGGGCGCCGGCCGGTTCGCCGCCTGGCGGCGTGTCACCCTGCCGGCGCTCGCCCCCGCGCTGGCCGCCGCCGGGCTGCTGGTCTTCCTGTTCACCTTCACCTCCTTCGGTGTCGTGCAGATCCTCGGCGGCCCCCGGTACGCCACCCTGGAGGTGGAGATCTACCGGCAGACCGCCCAACTGCTCGACCTGCCGACGGCCGCCGTGCTCACCCTGCTCCAGTTCGCCGCCGTCGCCGCGCTGCTCGTCGTCCACGGCCGGCTGGTGCGCCGCCGGGAGGGCACCCTGGCGCTCCGCGACCCGGCCACCACCGCCCACCGACCCACGGGGCGCGCCCAGTGGGCGCTGCTCGGCGGCGTGTTGACGGTGATCGGGGCGTTGCTCGTGCTGCCGCTCGCGGTCCTGGTGGAGCGTTCGCTGTCCACCCCCGACGGCTACGGCCTCACCCACTATCGGGCGTTGACCGGCACCGAGAGCGGTACCCTCGCGGTCGCCCCGTGGGAGGCGGTGGGCACCTCGCTGCGCTACGCCGCCGTCGCCACCGTGATCGCCCTGCTGGTCGGGGGGCTCGCCGCCGTGGCGCTCACCCGGCGCGGCCGCGGGCCGCTGCGCGGCGTCGACGCCCTGCTGATGCTGCCGCTCGGCACCTCGGCGGTCACCGTGGGCTTCGGCTTCCTGATCGCGTTGGACGAGCCGCCGCTCGACCTGCGCTCCTCGTGGCTGTTGGTGCCGCTGGCCCAGGCGTTGGTGGGGGCGCCCTTCGTGGTCCGGGCGCTGCTGCCCGTGCTGCGCGCCGTCGACGACCGGCTGCGGCAGGCCGCGGCCGTGCTCGGCGCCTCGCCGTGGCGCGCCTGGCGCGAGGTGGACCTGCCGCTGGCACGGCGGGCGTTGCTGGTCGCCGCCGGCTTCGCGTTCGCGGTGTCGCTCGGCGAGTTCGGTGCCACCGTCTTCATCGCCCGCGCCGACTCGCCGACCCTCCCCGTGGCGGTCGCCCGGCTGCTCGGCCGGCCGGGAGAGCTCAACTACGGGCAGGCGATGGCCCTGTCCACCGTGCTGATGCTGGTGTGTGCGGTGACCCTGCTGGCCCTGGAGCGGCTGCGTCCGGCCCGCTCCACCGAGATGCTGTGAGGCCCCCGATGGACCGTGTCGTGGAAGCGGTGCCCGACGGCCGGTCGGCCGGCGCGCCCGCCGCCGCCCTGCTGTCGCTCGACGGGGTGACCGTGCGCTACCCGGGGCACACCGCCCTGCACGGTGTCGCGCTCGATGTCGCCGAGCACGAGACGGTCTGCGTGCTCGGCCCCAGCGGCAGCGGGAAGTCCACGCTGCTGCGTGCCGTGGCCGGCCTCACCGACGTCGCCTCCGGCACCGTCAGGATCGCCGGCGGCGACCAGGCCGGGGTACCCACGCACCGCAGGGGCGTGGGGTTGATGTTCCAGGACCACCAGCTCTTCCCGCAGCGCGACGTCGGCGGCAACGTCGCCTTCGGGCTCCGGATGCGGCGGGTGCCGCGGCCCGAGGTCCAGCGGCGGGTGGCGGAGTTGCTCGACCTGGTCGGGTTGCCCGGTGCCCAGCGGCGGCGCGTGGACTCGCTCTCCGGCGGTGAGCAGCAGCGGGTGGCGCTCGCCCGTGCCCTCGCGCCCCGGCCCGCGGTGTTGATGCTCGACGAGCCGCTCGGCCAGCTCGACCGCCACCTACGGGAGCGGCTGGTCGTCGAACTACGAGAGCTCTTCCGCGAGTTGGGCACCACCGTGCTGGCCGTCACGCACGACCAGGGCGAGGCGTTCGCGCTCGCCGACCGGGTCGTGGTGATGCGGGAGGGCCGGATCGCCCAGGTCGGCAGCCCGGTCGAGGTGTGGCGACGTCCCGCCGACGACTTCGTGGCCGGCTTCCTCGGCTTCCGGAACCTCACCGACGCGACCGTCGCGCGGGGCGTCGCCGACACCCCCTGGGGCGAACTGCCGGTGCCCGCCGCCACCCGGGACGGCCGGCACCGGCTGCTGGTGCGGCCCTCCGGGGTCCGGCTCACGGCCGCCGAGGGCGCGCCGCGCGCCACGGTGCGCGCCCGCACCTTCCGGGGCGACCACGTGCTGCTGCACCTCGCGCCGGAGCGCGGCCCGGCGCTTGAGGCGGCCTGCGCGCTGGGCGAGGCGCCGGCCGAGGGCGACACCGTCGGCCTGGCCTTCGACCCGTCCGAGGTGGTCGTGCTGCCGATCGCCTCGGATTGGTGAAAGTTTTCATCTGTACGCCCCGGGCGACGCGAAGTAAATTGTCGAACCGACTCTCAACTCCCCTTGGAGAAGTGCGATATGAGACGGTTCCTCGTCGTGCTGCTCGCCCTCTTCGGCCTGCTGGCCCCCACCGCCGGCTCCGCCGGGGCCACCGGGGGAGGAGACCGGCCGCCCGAACAGTGGCGCAGCTACTGGGTGGACGCCTTCAACCCCGGCGTCTACACCCCCGAGCAGGTGTCGACGCTGATCGACGACGCGCTCGCGGTCAACGCCAACGCGCTGATCGTGCAGACCGCCCGCCGCTACGACTGTTTCTGCAACCGCGCGCTCTACCCGCGCACCGACGCCGCCGTCGACCCCGCGCCGTACGACCCGTTGGACGAGGTGATCGCGCAGGCCCACGCGGCGGGTCTGGAGGTGCATGCCTGGGTCAACGTCAACACCATGTGGAACAGCGCCACTCCGCCCCGCTCGCCCGACCACGTCTTCAACCGGCACGGGCCGAGCGCGCAGGGCGTCGACCGGTGGCTGAACCGCAAGGCGGACGGCACCGAACTCGTCGGCGCCAACGCCTACGTGGACCCCGGCCACCCGGACGCCGTCGCCTACATCGTGGCCGCGATCCAGAGCATCGTCCGCGAGTACGACGTGGACGGCATCAACCTCGACTACGTCCGCTACCCCGACGGCAGCGCCCAGACGACCCACAGCGACTGGGGCTACAACGCCGTCTCGGTGGCGCGCTTCCAGCGGGCCACCGGCCGCACCGACGTGCCGGCACCCGCCGACGCGCAGTGGAGCGACTGGCGCCGCGACCAGGTCACCAACCTGGTGCGCCGGATCTACCTGGGCATCTGGGAGGTCGACCGCACCGCGCGGCTCTCCATGGACGCCATCACCTACGGCTACGGTCCGCAGTCCGTGGGTGGTTGGGAGGGCACCAGGACCTACGCGGAGGTGCTCCAGGACTGGGCAGGCTGGCTGGACGAGGGGATCATGGACACGGTCGTGACCATGAACTACAAGCGGAACTGGAACCCGGACCAGGCGCGGATGTTCGCGGAGTGGTCGGAGTTCCTGGCCGACGCGCAGGGCGAGCGGCAGGCGGTCAACGGGCCGGCGCTCTACCTCAACTCGGTGGCGGACAGCGTCAGTCAGGCCCGCCAGGCGCTGGCCGAGACCCCGGCGGGCAACACCGCGGCCGGTTGGAGCGGCTACTCCTACGCCAGCCCCAGTCTGGACGCGGCGACCGCCGGCGCGGCCGCCGAACGGGCCCGGCTCGCCGAGGCGTTGACCGCCGGCCCGGACGCGCCGTTCGCGGAGCGGGCCGCCGTGCCGGAGATGGAGTGGAAGAACCGGCCGACCGACGGGCACGTCGTCGGCGAGCTGGCGTTGCGCGACGGCACCCCGCTGGACGGTGCCGAGGTCACGCTGACCCCGGTGGGAAGCCGGGGCGAGCCCGTCACCGGGCGGGCCGACGGCACCGGCTGGTTCGGCTTCGCGCACCTCGACCCCGGTCTCTACCTGGCGCGGGTCGAACTGCCGGACGGGGTGGTGGGCGCGCCGCTCACCGTGGTGCGGGTGCAGCGGGGCGCGATCGCCGAGCCGCACTTCCCGCCGTTCGTCGCCAGGCCCTGACCGCGCACACCCGGCGTCCCACGAGGCGCGCATGCTGACGGCCCGGTCCCGCTGCCTCCCCGGCGGGAACCGGGCCGTCCCCGTACTCCGCCGCGGGCTCGGCTAACCCCCGGCCGGCAGGGCGATCAGCTGGGCGGCCAGCCAGGTCAGCGGCACGAACCCGACCAGCAGCACGCCGATCCTGAGCAGCGCGGCCCGGAACAGCATCCCGCGGGGGGCGCCGAGCCGCCGCAGCAGCGCCGTCGCCGGCCGGCGGGCCGCCCGTGCCTCGTCGGCCGCGGTGGCCACGGCGGCCAGCGAGCAGACCAGTACGATGCCGGTGCCCAGCACGCCGAGCGGGCCGAACCGCCCGAGGCCGTCGAGCGAGAGCGCCGCGAGCGAGGCCGCGGCCGCCGCGCAGAGCACGCCGAGTGGTCGGCCCACCCGCCGGGACTCCTCCTGGAGGCCCCGGGCGGCGAGCAGCCGTACCACCCGCGGCCGCCCGACGGCGAGCAGCAGCCCGCACAGGTGGACGAGGCCGGGGGCCGCGAGCACGATGCCCGCCGTGATCAGCAGCCAGCCGCCCACCACCCCGGGCGGCACCCCGCCCAGCGTGCCGCCGAGCGGCAACAGGCCGTCGTCCGTCGCCTTCGGCCGGTCGACCCCGGCGTAGGCGCTGAGCGCGATCCCGGCGGTGGTGAGCGCGGTGCCCCAGGGCAGCCCGGCGGGCAGCGGCACCGGCGGCTCGGCGCGGGCGGCGTCCGCCACGTCGAGCGCGTCCGGCGGGAGCATCGGCTGCGACGCCCGGGCGCGCCTGGCCGGCGCCCGCTTCAGCGCCAGCGCGGTGGCCACGGCCGCGGTCAGCGGGACGAGGGTGAGCAGGGTCAGCGCGGCGCCGAGCGGCAGCCGCCCGGCCGGCAGCACCTCGGCGGCGGCGCCGTGGTACGGGAGCAGGTCGGAGGTGTCGCCGCGCAGGTGCAGGAAGAGCAGCAGACCGAGGACGCTTCCGAGCACCCCGGCGAACGCGGTGGACACGGCCGCGAGCAGCGGCATCCGCCCCGGGCCCAGGCCGGCCATGTCGAGCCCGGAGCCGGGCCGGCCCGCCGGATCGACCCGGGCCACCGTCATGGAGAGCTGCACCGTGGCGGCGAGCGGCACCACGCACCAACCGAGCCGCAGCAGCGACTCGCGGCCGCCGCCCGGGTGGGCGACGGCGTAGGCGAGCGCGCTCAACAGCAGGAAACCGACGCCGCCGGCGGCGCACGCGACCAGCAGCCGGCGGCACAGTGCCGCCGGGTGGGCGCCCCGGGCTAGACGGAGACTGAGCATGCGGCTTCGGCGGGCGCGCCCGAGGCGCGGCCGTCCACGAGGGTGAAGGTGCGGTCGGCCAGCGTGGCCACCTCCGCGTCATGGGTGGCCAGCACGACGGTGATGCCGTGCGAGCGGCCCGCGGTGGTGAGCGTGCGCAGGACCTGAGCCCGGTCGGCCTGGTGCAGCGGGGCCGTGGGCTCGTCGGCGAACAGCACGTCGGGCTGGTGCACCAGGGCCCGGGCCAGCGCGATCCGCTGGCGCTGGGCCTGGAGCAGCGCGTAGGGGCGCTTGCCGGCGCACTCGCCGACGTCGAGCCGGTCGAGCCACTCGAGCGCCGTGCGGCGGGCCTTGCGCTGCCCGACGCCGGCGAGCAGCAGGGGAAGCGCCGCGTTCTCCCAGGCGGTGAGCTCGTCGACGAGTTGCGGGGTCGGGCCGATCCAGCCGAAGCGGTCGCGGCGCAACCGCTCCCGGCTGGCCAGGGCCAGGGTGTGCACCGGCACGCTGTTGAACCACACCTCGCCGTCGTCCGGCGACAGCTGCCCGGAGAGGCAGCCGAGCAGGGTGGACTTGCCACAGCCACGGGGCCCGGTGACGGCGAGGATCTCGCCTTGCCGGACACCGAGAGAGGCTCCGAGCAGCGCCGGCGAACCGTCGTACGCGTACCGCAGTCCGCGCGCCCAGAGAATGTCGTTGTCGGGTGGGGCCATCGTCTCCGGCACCTCCGGTCGTATCGCCTTAACTCCCCCGACCGGGTGAACGAGCGGCCGGGGAATCCGTCACAGGCACCTCAGCACGCTGACACAGCGACGCGGATCGTCGGCGGCCGACTCGGCGAGCGGTCGGAAGAATCCTCCGGACGGTGGACACGGCCCCCGCGACTACCGGAAATTCTTCCCTGATGTACGGCGTGTGGCGTTGTTTTTCCGTGTATCGACCCTGTGGGGCGGTGGATCTTCGGGTCGTGGCGGTGTCGCGTGACCGGCTCCTGGGCATACGCTGAGGTGCCGCAGCCCGAGAACCCGGAAGCAGGAGGGTGTCGTGACCACCGAGCCGAGCCGTTTGCGCAACCACATCGACGGGGAGTTCCGGGACGCCGCCGACGGGCGGACCACGGAGGTGGTCGACCCCACGACCGGCGAGGCCTACACGACCGCTCCGCTCTCCGGACCCGCCGACGTGGACGCGGCGATGGCCGCCGCCGAGGCCGCCTTCCCCGCGTGGCGGGACACCACCCCGGCCACCCGGCAGCTGGCCCTGCTCCGCATCGCCGACGCCTTCGAGAAGCATGCCGACGAGCTGCTGGCCATCGAGTGCCGCAACACCGGCAAGCCGCTCGAGCTGACCCGGCAGGAGGAACTGCCGCCGATGCTGGAGCAGATCCGCTTCTTCGCCGGCGCCGCCCGGATGCTGGAGGGCAAGTCGGCCGGCGAGTACATGGCGGGGATGACCTCCTTCGTCCGGCGCGAGCCGGTGGGGGTGTGCGCGCAGGTGGCGCCGTGGAACTACCCGGTGATGATGGCGGTCTGGAAGTTCGCGCCGGCCCTGGCCGCGGGCAACACGGTGGTACTCAAGCCCTCCGACACCACGCCCGCCTCCGCCGTGTTCGTGGCCGGGCTGCTGGCCGAGATCCTGCCGCCCGGCGTGTTCAACGTGCTGTGCGGGGACCGGGACACC
Organism: Streptomyces hainanensis; assembly: GCF_004348415.1. Lineage (GTDB taxonomy): Bacteria > Actinomycetota > Actinomycetes > Streptomycetales > Streptomycetaceae > Streptomyces > Streptomyces hainanensis. Next base: position 4,185 of record NZ_SMKI01000099.1, on the reverse strand, counting down.
GGGCGGCTGATGGTGGAACACCCGACGCCGGCGATGGTCTCCATCACCGGCTCGGTGCGTGCCGGCATGGAGGTGGCCGCCAGTGCCGCCAAGGACCTCAAGCGGGCGCACCTGGAGCTGGGCGGCAAGGCCCCGTGCCTGGTCTTCGAGGACGCGGACGTGCCGGCCGCCGTCGAGGGCATCCGGGACGCGGGCTTCTTCAACGCGGGGCAGGACTGCACCGCGGCCACCCGGGTGCTGGTGCACGAGTCCGTGCACGACGAGTTCGTGGCCGGCCTGGTCAAGGCCGTGGCCGACGTGCGGACCGGGGACGTGGCCGACCCTGACTGCTTCTACGGCCCGCTCAACAACCCGACCCACCTGGCCAAGGTCGCCGGCTACGTCGAGCGGCTGCCCGGCCACGCCACGGTCGTCACCGGCGGCCACCCGGTGGGCGAGCGCGGCTACTTCTACGCGCCCACGGTGGTGACGGGCTGCCGGCAGGACGACGAGATCATCCAGGAGGAGGTCTTCGGCCCGGTGATCACCGTGCAGAAGTTCTCCGACGACACGCAGGCGGTGACCTTCGCCAACGACGTCGACTACGGCCTGGCGTCCTCCGTCTGGACCCGCGACCACGGCCGCGCCATGCGGATGTCCAAGGCGCTGGAGTTCGGTTGCGTCTGGATCAACACCCACATCCCGCTGGTCGGCGAGATGCCGCACGGCGGCTTCAAGAAGTCCGGCTACGGCAAGGACCTCTCCTCCTACGGCCTGGAGGACTACACGCGCGTCAAGCACGTGATGACGGCGCTGTAGCCGGCGCCGGCTACAGCGCCGGCAACACCGCCGGTGCCGCCGCGCCGCGGCCGGGTGGCCCTACGGCCCGCCCAGCAGGCGGCGCAGCACGGCGACCCGGTTGGTGGTGATCGAGCCGACGCCGAGGGCCAGCAGGCGGCGCATCGAGCGCCGGGTGTCCACCGTCCAGGCGGCGACCCGGTAGCCCTGCTCCGCGGCCCGGGCCACGGTGTCCTCGGTGATCAGGCCGAACCGGAAGTTCAGCCAGCTCGGGCGCACTTCGGCGAGCAACACCTCGGGGGGCCGGGTGGCGCGGTGCCAGGTCAGGGCGATCTCGGCGGCCGCGTCGGCCTCCCGCACCGCGCGCAGCGCCGCCGGGTCGCCGCAGTAGTAGACCCGGTCGGCCGCGCCGGCGGCGCGGACCGCCGCCACGGTGGCGCGCGCGGTCGCCGCCGAGCGCTCCGGCAGGTCGACCAGGGTCCGCACCGGCTCGGTGACGCCCAGCGCCTCGGCCAGGGTCGGCACGCCGCCCCCGGTCAGGCTCGCGACCTCGGCGGCGGTCAGCTCGGCGACCGGCCGGTCGTGACCCCACAGCCGCCGCAGCGTCGGGTCGTGCAGCACCACGGGGACGCCGTCCGCCGTGGCCCGCACGTCGAGCTCCACCGCGTCGGCGTCCGCGTCGATCGCCGAGCGGAAGGACGGCAGGGTGTTCTCCCGCGCCCGGTACGGATCGCCCCGGTGGGCGACGGCGATCGCGCGGCCGCCCGTCATCCCGGCCACGCCGCGAGGTATCCGTCGATCTCGGCGCTCAGCCGGGCCTTGCCGACCGGGTCGAGGAACGAGGCGCCCACCGCGTTCTTCGCCAGCTCGGCCACCCCGGCCGCGTCGAGGCCGAGCAGCCGCGCCGCGACCGTGTACTCGGTGTTGAGGTCGGTGCCGAACATCGGGGGGTCGTCCGAGTTGATGGTGACCAGCACGCCGGCCGCCACCAGCTCGGGCAGCGGGTGCGCGTCGAGCGAGGGGACGGACCGGGTGGCGACGTTGGAGGTGGGGCAGACCTCGAGCGGAATCCGGTGCTCGGCGAGATGGGCCAGCAGCCGGGGGTCGCGCGCCGCGCCGATGCCGTGGCCGACGCGCTCGGCGCGCAGCTCCGTGAGCGCGTCCCACACGGTCTCGGGGCCGGTGGACTCGCCGGCGTGCGGCACGCTGTGCAGGCCCGCCGCGATGGCCCGGTCGAAGTAGGGCTTGAACTGCGGCCGCGGCCAGCCGATCTCGGGGCCGCCGAGGCCGAACGAGACCAGCCCGTCGGGGCGCAGCTCGCACGCCATCCTGGCGGTCTCCTCGGCCGCCGGCAGGCCGAGCTCGCCCGGGATGTCGAAGCACCAGCGCAGCACGACGCCCAGATCGCGCTCGGCGCCGACCCTGGCGTCCTCTATCGCCTCCATGAAGGCCACGTCCGGGATGCCGCGGAGCACCGAGGAGTGGGGCGTGACGGTGAGCTCCGCGTACCTGATGTTCTGCCGGGCCATGTCGCGGGCGATCTCGTAGGTGAGCAGCCGGACGTCCTCCGCGTCCCTGACGAGCTCCACCACCGAGATGTAGACCTGGATGAAGTGCGCGAAGTCCCGGAAGGTGAAGTAGCGTTCCAGCTCCTCCGGGTCCTTGGGCACCGGCGAGTCCGGGTGTCTGGCGGCCAGCTCGGCGACGATCCGTGGAGACGCGGAGCCGACGTGGTGGACATGGAGCTCGGCCTTGGGCAGGCCGGCGACGAAGCCGCTCAGATCGGTCGGTGCGGTCGACTCGGACAACGGGCCCTCCGGGGTGTCTTTCGGTGCCGGCGCCATCGTATGCGGGTGGTGTGACAGGCGGGCCGGCGGCCGTGTCAGTGGCGGCGGTTAGGGTGTCGCCAGCGAGATGTGGAGGTCGTGTGAGCGCCGAACAGCAGTCGAACCCGTACCGGCCGCCGGCCGGTGGCGTGGCGCCGCCGCACCTCGCCTGGGTGCCCCCGCAGTGGTATCCGCAGCCGGTCTGGCCGGTCGCCCAGCGCCCGCCCAACGAGAGTGTCGGCAACGCGGCGTTGGTGTTCGGGCTGATCTCCGTGCTGCTCTCCTGGACGTACTTCCTCAGCCCGTTCGCGCTGGTCCTGGGCATCGGGGCGCTGGTCCTGGGTCTCGTCGGCCTGGAGAACGTGCGGGGTGGCCGCGCCAGGAACCGGGTGTTCGCGCACGGCGGCCTGTGGACCGGGGTGGCGGGCATCGCGATATCGGCCGTGCTGACCCTCCTCGCGATGGTCTCGGGCGGCGGATCGACCACCGGCGTGCGGTCGGACGCCGGCGCCGTGTTCCTGGCCGGGCCCGACGACGAGGTGGTGTACGACGACGGCGTCTCCGTCACCATCGCCGAGCCGCGCGCGTCCGACGCCGGCTACCTGCTCGTCGTCCGGGTCACCAACGACGGCGCGTATCCGGTGGACCTGGGGGAGAGCTCGGTGCGTGCCCGACTCGGCGGTGAGCCCGCCGTCGCGCGGGTGTCGACGGGTGGGCCGCCCGAGGTGGCGCCGGGCGATTCGGGCAGCGTCGCCTTCGAGATATCCGGCGCCTCGGGCGACCCGGGGCCGCTGGACGTCGACTACGCGCCGGCCGACGCCTACGCGTACGGCTTCTGGGCCTTCGACCCCGGCCCGGCGGGCGGTGGCTCGGAGGTCCCCGAGCCGGGCTCCGGTGGCGGCGGCGTCGAGGCGTGAGCGGCGGCGGTGCCGGGGCGTTCGGGGCGTGTGACGCGCAACACGGAGAAATCCCGGCGAAGCGGCGTAAGAATCCGCCGCCGGCGTCCTCCCTCCTCATGACCCGACCGGGCCCACCGGGGGCCCGCGGGGGGAGGAGGATCGCGTGAACGTCGGCAGTGGTGGCCCGCGCACGGCCATGGAGTGGTTGGCGTCCGCGGCCCCGGAACCGGCGGCCTGTCGCTGGGAGTGGGAGCGTCACCCACTCGGGGTGGCGCTGCTCCCGGCCGGTCGGTTATGGGATGTGCTGGTGGTGCCCGGCGAGTTGGGGCGTCCGACGCTCACCGTGCTCAGCCGGGTGCTCGACCGGCCCGGGCCGGTGCTCGCGGACCAGGGAGACTTCCGGGTCGGCTTCTTCGTCCCGCCGGGCACGGCCGGGCGCTGGGTGGGCACCGGGGTGCGGGGCGCCGGGCGGGGCAGCTGGATCGTGGTGCCGCATCCCACCAGGACGGCCAACGGCGTCCGTTGGTTGATCCCGCCGGACGGTTCGGGGGTGCTCACCGATCCCGCCGTGCTCGAGCTGGCGATGCACGAGGCGGCCGCCGACCTGGCCGGGGGAGAGGCGGAGGGCTGAGCGGAGCGCGTGGGCCCGGCCACTCGGGAACGAGGGGGGCGGAGTTCCGGGG
>NZ_SMKI01000098.1 GCF_004348415.1 Streptomyces hainanensis | reverse complement strand
ACCCCGCCCCGCCCTGGCCGCGCACCGTCACCGCGACGACGCTGCTGCGCGAACCGCTGGACGTGGCGCTGCCGGCCGACCATCCGCTCGCCGCCCGGGCGGCGCTCCACCCGCGGGACGTCGTCGACGAGCCGTGGATCACCGTCCACGACGGCTTCCCGCTGATGGCCACCATCGACGCGATCGCCGCCGTGGCCGGCCGCCGGCTCCACATCGCCCACCGGATCAACGAGTTCGCCGTGGTCGCCGAGGCGGTGGCCGCCGGCGGCGGCCTGGCGCTGATGCCGCGCTGGACCACCCGGCCGCACCCGGCCCTCGCCCTCCGCCCGCTCGCCGACGTCCACGCCCACCGCCACATCGACGCCCTGCACCGCCCGGAGCGGACGGCCCGCCGGGCCGTCCGCACGGTCCTCGCGGAGCTGCGCCGCGCCGCGACGACCATCCGCGGCGACGAACCGGGCCGGGGCTAGGCCGTTCGCTTCGGATCATCTGATCGTCGGTCTGGGTGTGTCGTTGACTGGCACTCAGTGGGCACGGAGCGAGCCGCTGCTGCCGGACCGGACGCCGAAGCGGGGCGATCCGCGACCCTCCACCTCGCCGGATTCCACCTCGCCGCCATCCTCGTCTGGTCCGCAGCGTCGGACAGCCTTCCTCGCCGTGAGTGGCTGGAGCGGCACCGCGCTGTGGAGCGCGTCCAGGGGACGTAGCCCCATGCCGTTTCGGCATGGGATGGCGCTCCCACGTCTTGGACGGGAGGGGTTCGTGGGCCGGAGGGTGAGGGCTCAAGCCCGGGGCTTTTCGGGGCTGTTGACCGCACGGGTCACGCGATCACCGAGGACATGGAGGTCCATCCCATGACGCATAGGTTCTACCCGCGCTGGGGCGCCGGCCTGGCGGCTGGCGTGGTCGCGTTCGTCGCGCTCCCGGCCTGCGCCGAGGAGGCCGCGTCCACACCCGGTTCTTCCGCCGCCCCCAGCCGCCCGTCCGCGTCGTCCCTGGCCCGCGAGTTCGAGGCACTGGAGCGCGAGTTCGACGCGCGACTGGGCGTCTACGTCCTGGACACCGGCACGGGCCAGGAGGTCGCCTACCAGGCCGACGAACGGTTCACGTACGCCTCCACCTTCAAGGCGCTGGCGGCCGGAGCCGTGCTGCACGAGTACGGCTCGGAAGGCATCGACGAGGTGGTCACCTACACGGAGGACGACCTCGTGGACTACTCGCCCGTCACCGAGAACTTTGTCGAGACGGGCATGAGTCTGAGCGAGCTGTGCGCGGCCACCCTGTGGTACAGCGACAACACCGCGGGCAACCTCCTCTTCGACGCGCTCGGCGGGCCCGACGGTCTGGAGGCCGTCCTGGAGGAGGAACTCGGCGACGACGTCACCGAGATGGACCGGTACGAGACGGAACTGAACGAGGCCACACCGGGCGACATCCGCGACACCAGCACCCCGCGCGCGTTCGCCACGAACCTGCGGGAGTTCCTGCTCGGCGACATCCTCGACCCCGACGAGCGTGAGCTCCTCCGCATGTGGATGGTGACGAACACCACCGGCGAGACACTCGTCAACGCCGGTGTTCCCGACGGCTGGACGGTCGCCGACAAGAGCGGCGCGGGCGGCTACGGCGGACGCAACGACATCGCCGTGGTCTGGCCGGACGACGGCGGCGACCCGCTCGTCATGGCGATCATGTCGGCGCACGACGAGGAGGACGCCGAGCACGACGACGCGCTGATCGCCGAGGCCACCGCCGTGGCCGTCAACGGCCTTGGCTACTAGGGCCGTGTTCCGGGGTTTCCAGGATTCGCCACGGCGGAGTCCCTGGCATTCGTCCCTGTCCGAGGCCCCGGATGTCCGCGACGCCACCCGAACCAGCAGGAGAACGTGATGACGCCCCCACTCCACGACGGCCGGCCCGCCGGGCACCTCTCCAGGCGCCGCTTCGGCCGCCTTACCGCCCTCGCGCTCGGTGCCGGAGCCGGAGCCGGAGCCGGCTCGCTGTCCCTCGCCCCGGCGGCGACGGCCGTCACGACGGACGACCAGACGCACTACGACCGCGCACGCCAACTGGCCGGGGAAGACCCGGTGTCACTGGCCCTCGTCAGGGCACTGACCCCGGATCTCGAGTTCCCCCTGCCACCCGCCCCCGAGCCGCTGAAGCTCTTCGACAACCTCGCCATCGTGAGCGTGGGCTGGGTCTCCGCCATGGCCGTGCTCACCGACGACGGCATCGTGCTGATCGACGCGCTCACCTCCGGGCAACAGGCTGAGGATGTGCTCGTCCCGGGGCTGCGGGCCCTGGGTGCCGCCCCGGAGACGATCAGATACGTCGTGGTCACCCACGGGCACAACGACCACTACGGCGGCGCGAAGTACCTCGCCGACCGCTACGGGGCACGGGTGCTGATGACACCAACCGACTGGGACCTCGCCACCCGGGAGGACCCGGCCAACGTCCCCGCCCGCGACCTGGACATCAGGGACGGGCAGCGCCTCACGCTCGGCGACACGACGATCCGGCTGCACCACACTCCGGGCCACACGCAGGGCACCGTCTCCCCGATCATCCCGCTACGGGCCGGCGCCGAACACCACACGGCCATGCTGTGGGGCGGCATGAACCCACCGACCACACCCACTGAACTGCGCACCTACCTGGCCTCCATCCACGGCTTCGAGGCCCGGGCGCGGCAGGCCGACGTGGACGTGGAGCTGTCCAACCACCCCAACGACCACTCGCTGCCACGCATCGAGCAACTGCGGAACGACCCCGAAGGACCCAACCCCTTCGTCCTCGGCCGACCTCGAGTCCAACGATTCATGAAGGTCATGGAACTCATGCTGCGCGGCAGGCTCGCCGACGCCGAGGCGACGACGCGCGACCGCGGGCTCAGCCCCCACCGCGGCGCGCCGGGACAGGCGTGCTGCTGAGGCCGGTCTACGGACTGTCGGTTGTCCCGCTTGGACGTGAACCGGGGTCCGGCGATCTTCGGCCGGGAAGGGGTGTCAGACGGAGACGCCCTCGTCCGCCGCCTCCGCGGCCAGCGACAGCAGGTGCCGGTCGCTGCCGCGCGGGCCGACGAGGCAGAGGCCGACGGGGGCCGTGCGGCTGCGGATCGGGATGCTGACGGCGCAGCGTCCTGTGATGCCGGCGATGCAGGTGAGCTGGAAGGTCTTGGCGCGGGCGTCCTCGATGGCGGGGCCGCCGATCGACGCCTCGGCGCGGGTGGGGGCGATGGAGGAGGCCGAGGGCAGGAGCAGGATCCGGTCGCCGAGGAGGTCGTCCAGCCGGGTCCGGGCCTCGGCGAGCACATCCTCGGCCGCCGCCAGGTCGTTCGCCGTGTAGGTGGACGCGCGCTCGAAACGGGACCTGACATCGGCGTTCAGCGTGTCCCAGTGCCGAGAGATCCACGGTCCCCAGTGGCGCCACGCCTCCACGCCCTGCTTGGTCTGGAAGGCGCTCACCCACCCCGGGAGCAGGGCGGGGTCGAACTCGGCGCCGCGGACGGACGGCAGGCCGGCGGCGCGCCAGCGGGCCACCGCGCGGCGCACGGAGGAGGCGACCTCGGGAGAGGCCACGTTCACGATGTCCTGGGCGAGCACCACGCCTGACGGGCGCCGGGATGTGCCACGGGGCAGCAGCACGCCGCCCACGGCGCGCAGCGTCTCCGCGTCCCTGGTCAGCCAGCCCACGGTGTCGAACGAGGGGGCCAGCGGCAGCAGTCCCCCGGTGTCCACGGCGCCGTGGCTGGGGCGAATGCCGTAGAGGCCTTGGTAGGAGGCGGGGACGCGGATCGATCCGCCGGTGTCCGTGCCGAGGCCGACAGCGGCTTGGCGCAGGGCGACGGCGCTGGCGGGACCGGACGTCGAGCCGCCCGATATGTGCTCGGGGGCCGCCGGGTTGGGGGGTGTTCCGTAGTGTCCGTTCGTCCCGGCCAGGCTGTAGGCGAACTCGTCGGTCCTGGCGATCCCGGCCAGCGAGGCGCCGGCCGCGAGCAGTGCCTCGACCGCGGGGGCCGTCGTGCGCGCGGGGCCGTGCTCCGCGAGCCAGGCGGGGTTCCCAGCGCCCACCCGGCGGCCCTCGATGTCGAACAGGTCCTTGACGGCGACGGTGAGCCGGTCGAGCGGGCCGCGGTCGGTCGCGCGGACGAGGGGCCGACCGAACTCCCGCCAGACCGTGGGGTCGGGGCGGCGCCCCGCCGGGTTGGTATGCGATCGGGGCGCGGTGGCCGCGTGGGCCGTGGGCCCTGTGGCGGAGATTGCCGTGGCCGTTCCAGCCGCCGTCGCCAGTCCGAGGAATGCCCGCCTGTCCCATTCACGCATGTGCCACGTCCTTGTTCTTGCCTCACTGCCGACTGTGGACGCTAGGCAGCGTGCGTATCGGTGAGAAGTCGGCCGCGATGACAGCGTGTTACGGGGGCAGGCCCGGGGGCTGCGGGCTCAGCGGGCCTTCTCCGGCTCCGCCGCCGGCGGCGGTTGGGCATCGGTGGCGCGCGGCCAGACCGGCGGGCGGTGTTGACGTCGACGGCCAGGGCTACGGCCGCAGGCCGTCGAAGACCACGCCGAGCAGCCGCTCGGCCCGTGCCTCGTCCGGGGTCCGCGCCCGCAGCCACGCCGCGGCGCTGACGAGCGCGAAGACGTCGTCCGCCGTCGCGTCGGCGCGGATCGCTCCGGCGTCGACCGCCCGCTCGGTGAGGGCCCGGCCGGCGGCGGACAACCTCGCGCAGGCGGCGTGGAGTTCGGAGCCCTGGTCGTCGAGGCTGCCGAGGAGTTCCTGCGCGAGCCCGTCGTAGACGGCGCCGTGTTCGGCGGCGGCGCGCATCCAGCGGACGAGCGCCGCGAAGGGCGGGCCGGCGGCGGACCGGAGTTCGTCGCCGAGGGCGAACAGCGCCTCGTGCCGGTCGCGCAGCAGCGCGCCCAACAGGGCGCGGCGGTTGGGGAAATGGGCGTAGAGCGTGCCGATGGCGACGCCGGCCCGGCGGGCGATCCGCTCCAACGACGCCTCGGTGCCCTGCTCCCGGAAGACGGCCTCCGCCTCGGCGAGCAGCCGTTCGTGGTTGCGCCGTGCGTCCGCCCGCCGGCGGCGAGTTGGGTCCGGCATAACGTGAGGCTCCCTCGGGTTGTCGTGCTAGGTTCGCCTCGTTCGCGTTATTCGAGGCCCCCTCAGGTTACGTGGAGGAACGGATGATTCTCGTCACGGGCGCCACCGGCACGATCGGCCGCCACCTGGTCGGGATACTCGGGGAGATGGGCGCGCCGTTCCGGGCGCTGGTGCGGGACGAGGCCGGGGGCCGCGCCCTGGGCTGCGAGTTCGTCGTCGGAGACCTCGACGAGCCGGCCAGCGTCGTGGCCGCCCTCGACGGCGTGGACCGGCTCCTGCTGAACAGCGGTGGCGCGCTCCCGGTGGCCGGGCCGCAACCGATGGTGCGGCAGCAGACCGCCGCGATCGACGCGGCCGCGGCCGCCGGGATGTCGCACCTCGTGAAGGTGTCGGCCTGGCGGCCGGCCCCCGAGGCGAAGCTCTCGGTCCGCGCGCACTGGGAGATCGAGCAGCACCTGGCGTCCTCCGACGTCCCGTGGTCGCTGCTGCGACCCACCGGCTACATGCAGAACTTCTTCACCGGCGAGGGCGGCTTCGCCGCCGCCGACGCGGTCTCCGGCCCCTACGGGGCGGGCCGGGTGGCGTACATCGACGCGCGCGACATCGCCGCCTGCGCCGCCGCGCTGCTCACGGGCGCGCACGGCACGGGCGGCACAGGCGGCACGGGCCGGGCCTACCCGCTCACCGGCCCCGAGGCCCTCACCCACGCCGAGATCGCCGCCAAGCTGGGCGTCCCCTTCCACGACCAGCCACCGGCCGAGGCCGCCACCCAACTGCGCGCCCGGGGCCTCCCCGACTGGTTCGTGGACGACCTGCTGTGGCTCTACGCCGACCTGGCCGCCGGCAACCTGTCCGAGGTGACGACGACCGTCCACGACCTGACCGGCCGCCCACCGAGGACCTTCGACGCGTTCCTGGCCGCGAGGGGCTGAGTCACCCGCCGCGGCACCGCCCCGCGCCGGGACGGTCAGGCGGCCGCTGACCGGGCCGCCGCTTCCGCCCGGTACCGCCCCGGTGTGGTGCCGAACTCCCGCTGGAAGGCGTGGGAGAGGGCGTACGGGCTGCCGTAGCCGACTCGGGCGGCGATGGCGGCCAGGGTGTCAGGGCTGTCCCGGAGCAGGGTGGCGGCCAGGGTCAGGCGCCACCAGGTGAGATACGCCATCGGGGGGCGGCCGACCAGGGTGGTGAACCGGCGCGCCAGGGTGGGACGGGACACGCCCGCCTCGGCCGCCAGCCCGTCGATGGTCCACGGTGCGCCCGGTCTCGTGTGCAGCGCCCGCAGCGCGGCGACCGTCACCGGGTCGCCCAGTACACGAGGCCAGGCCCCGTCGGTGGCCTCGGTCATCCAGGAGCGGATCACGTAGACGAGGAGCAGGTCGAGCAGGCTCGGCAGTGCGACGCACGCCCCGGGCCGCGTCTCGTCCAGTTCGCCGGCGAGCAGGTCGATCGCGGCGCGGAGCTCGGGGTGGCCGCCCAGGCGGTTGGGCAGGTGGACGACCACGGGCAGTTCCGCCATCAGCGGGTGCGGGCGGCTGCGGTCGAACCGGTACTTGCCACAGAGCACCTCCGTCTCGCCGCCGCCGGTCCCGGCTCGCGGTCCGGCGGCCGCGAGCCACTGCTCGAACGGCACCGCCCGCTCCACCGCGGTCCCCGCGTCGACCGGCGAGTCGGCGAACACATGGCCCGCGCCGTGCGGAAGCAGCACGGCATCACCCACGCCGAGGGACACCGGGGCGCCGCCGTCGGGCAGCAGCCAGCAGCCGCCCCTGAGGACGACGGCGAAGCCCGCGCCGACGTACGGGGCCAGCCGCACGCACCAACTCCCGCTCATCCGCAGCCGGTCGAACGCGGGCTGCCCGAGGCGCATGGCGGCGATCGCGTCGCTCACCACATCCATCCACCCAGCGTATCCGCCGTATGGGGTATGAGACGAACACGTATTTCCATGAGCCGAGCGGGCATTGAGAGGATCATCCGGCCTCCCTAGTGTCGAAGACATGGCGAACGAGAGCGTGCAGGGCATCGTGCTGGGGGACGTCGAGGTCATCCGGGTCGTCGAGTGGCAGGGCCCGTTCGTGTCCACCGCGGACCTGGTTCCGGACGCCGATGCCGAGATGTGGAAGGACAACGAGGAGTGGCTGGCACCCGACCACTGGGAGCCGGAGACCGACCGGATGGTGGTCGCGGTGCAGACCTGGGTGCTGCGCAGCGGGGGCCGGACCGTCCTGGTCGACACGGGAGTGGGCCACGGCCGCGAGCGACCGGACTCGCCGCCGTTCCACCACTGGCGGGGCGATCTCCTCGGCGCCCTGGCGAGGGCCGGCGTCCACCCGCGCGACGTCGACGTCGTCGTCAACACCCACCTCCACATCGATCACGTCGGCGGGAACACCGTCGACGCGGCCGGCGAGTGGGTGCCGGCCTTCCCCAACGCCCGGTACCTCGTTCCGGCCGCCGACGACTTCCACTTCGGTCCCGACAACGCGTACGGGGGCAGCCGGCAGCAGGACGGCCGCCAGATCTACGAGGACAGCGTCGCGCCCGTCCACCGAGCCGGGCAGGTGGTGCTGTGGGACGGCGTCCACCGCATCGACGAACACCTCACCCTGGAGTCCGCGCCCGGCCACACCCCCGGCTCGTCCGTGCTGCGGCTGGCGTCCGGCGGCGACCGCGCGGTCTTCGTCGGGGACCTGGTGCACAGCCCGGTGCAGATCCTCCACCCCTCCTGCAACAGCGGTGCCTGCCGTGCCCCGGCGCAGGCCGCGGCCAGCCGCCGTCGGATTCTCCAACGCGCCGCCGACGAACGGGAGTTGCTCGTCCCCGCGCACTTCGGCGGCGCCGGCGCCGTGGAGGTGCGCGGGGAGGGTGGCGGGTTCGTCCTCGGCCCGTGGGCGGCCTTCGACCCGAACCCTCGTTCGCCGTTCTAGGTCAGCGGCGGCCAGGCGTTGGTGAGGAGTTGGCGGAAGTGGGCCGGGAACCACTCGCCCTTGGGCGGCGCGTCCGGCAGGGCGCCGGAGGGTTGGCGGCCGGGCCAGGCGTCCGGATCGCACATCCGCTCCACGGGGTTGGTACTCGGCCCCGCGTAACCGTCCGACTCGCCGGGCGGCTTGGCCCAGACGTAGGCGTCGACGCCGGGCGCGGGCGCGGCGGCGGGACGTTCGCCGAGGCCGGCGCCGGCCTGGTTGCACCAGTTGTCGGGGCGGCTCCGGCGGTCGAGCCGGCCGCCGTCCACGAACGCGTCGACCGAGGTGCGCGGCCCGGGACCGGCGGGCCGGGCGGGCCCGCCCCAGCCGTTGCGCGAGGTGTCGATCAACAGGCCGATGTCGGAGGGGAATCCGCGCTGCGTCAGCTGCCCACGGAACGCCGCCGCGTACGACTCGACGTCGACGTGGTCGCGCCAGTCCACCCAGCGGCTCTGGAGCACCGGCGCGCCGTTGATGATGTCGGTGACGGCGAAGTACGGCTCGCGCAGCACGGCGTAGTCGGCGGTGTTGGCGATGAGGCCGCGCACGTCGTCGGCGGTCGAGCCGGCGGCGGTGGCCGCCGCGTACAGCAGCTCGACGGCCGGCGCCGCGTCGTACGACCAGCCGAGCCAGCCGGGGTGGGCGATGTCCAGGTAGCTGTAGGCGTTGGCGAGTTCGCCGAGCCGGCCGAGCGCGTAGCCGATGCCGTTCACGTAACCGCCGTTGGCCAGCATCGTGTCGCACTCCGGCGTGGCCACCGGGCTGGTGCCGGTGTACGTGGCGAGCGCGGCGATGGCGTGCGGCTCGACGACGGTGACCACGCGGAGCCCCGCGTAGGCCGGCTCGGCCAGGACGTCGACGATCGGATCGACGAACTCACGCCGGTACCGGTCGAGATCCCCGGACCCGAACTCGCCGTCGGCACCCATCAGGTGGCAGTCGCGGCCCGGCAGGTCGTGGAGTACGAGTTGGACGACGTCGGCGCCCTGCGCGAGCGCGGCGTCCAGGTGTCCGGGCAGCCCCCCGACGTCCGCGACCTCGTCCAACCACACGGCCGTCGGCTGGTCGGCGACGGCCTCCCCTCCCGGCTCCTCGGCGGCCAACCGCGACCAGGCGGGATTCACGTACACGTCCGCGCCCAGATACGGGTTGTCCACGCGCGGCGCGGCCTGCGCCGGCGTCCCCACGAGCACCGCCGCGAACGCGGCGGCGACCATCAACCAGCGGCGGTGACCGCCAGCGGAATATGTCATGTTCGGCAGCTCTCGGCTCGATGCGGTCAGGCATGGAGCGCTCCCGACCATCGAAGCTAGCGCATCGTCCGGCGTACGCCCAGCGGCGTCGCACGACGCGCATTGTCAGGCACCACCTGACACTGTAAGGTCACGCCTGACACCGTCAGGAAGTCCCTGACGGAGGAGGGAGTGTTCGAATGCCGCCTGCCACGAAGGAGTCCGTGATCGCGGCGTGCTCGTTCTGTCAGAAGCGGAACACCGAGGTGGGCACGCTCGTGGCCGGGCCCGGGGTGTTCATCTGTGACGAGTGTGTGGCCCTCTGCTCGACGGTGATCGAGGGGAAGCCCGTGGGCGACGGAGCACAACTCGCGCCGTGGGACCAGGTGACGAGCGCCGAGGTCGTGCTGATGAGTCTGCCGCGGATCGCGGCGGCGGGGGCGCAGGTCGAGCGGAACCTCGCCCAGTGGGTGCTCAAGGCGCGTGCGCTGGGAGTGACCTGGGCGCGCATCGGGGAGACGCTGGGGATGACCCGGCAGTCCGCGTGGGAGCGTTTCTCCGGCGAGGAGTAACGGGCCCGGGGCCCGTCCCCCCGACCGGGTTGCGTCGAGCCATGCCGCAACCGCCCGGCAGCACGGCCGCGTTGGTCGACCCCCAAGCGGGGCTTCTGACCTTCTCCCGATCAGCCGATCCGCCGGGCCAGCCCGCCCCGTTTGATCGCCCGCAACAGCGCACCGAGCCGGACCGCGCCGGCGGTGGCTATGACGTCGGGCTCGTCACTCTCCCGGAGGAGGCAGGACGCGTCGCGAGCGCGGGCCACCTCCAGGCAGGCGTTGCCGCCACCGTCGGTGGAGTAGGAAGACCTCTGCCACTGGATGCCCGACATCCTCACCGCCATCAGGTCCGTTCCGACATATCTCGCAAGAAATCGCGCGACTTCGCGACATCAAGTGAGCGCTCTTCGATCCTATCCAGCGTCTTTCGATACTTTCCCAGCGCTGCGGGAGCATCCACCAGCACGGTGTCGATGGGCGAATCGAACTGAACGGTGTCCAACTGCGGCACGGGCCCGGCGACGAGGCTCATGGAAGCACCGGCGCTCGGGAATCCGCCGGCTGCGAACGGGATCACCCGTACTGTGACGTTGGGGCGCTCCGAGGCGTCGAGTACGTGCTTGAGCTGAGCGCGCATGACGGTCGGGCCACCGAAGTCGAGACGGAGCGCGGTCTCGTGGATGAGGAACGTGGTCGCCGGCGGATCATCCTCGCGGTCCAGCACGTCGCGGCGCCGCATTCGGAACGAGAGGATCCGGCGCAACTCGACGGGGCTCGGCTCGGGCACCGCCACCGAGAACACGGCCTTCGCGTACTCCTCGGTCTGGAGCAGCCCCGGGAAGTGCGTGACCTGGACGGCACGGATGCCGAGGGCGTGGTGTTCCAGTTCCGCCAACTCCAGCGCGGCGACCGGCATCCTGCCCCGTTGCTCCTCCCACCAGCCCTTCACCCGCTCCTCCGCCATGGCGGCCAGCGCGTCGACGTAGGCCCGGTCCCCGCACTGGTACACACTCGCGAGTGATCTGACGCGATCCGCGGTGACGCCGAGTCGGCCTGCCTCCATGTTGCTGATGCGGGTTCGTTCCAAGCCGAGCAGTCTCGCCGCCTGGACGACGTTGCAGCCGGCGGCCTCGCGCATCCGGCGTAGTTCCGCACCGAGTCGGCGCAGTCTGACTGTCGGCGTGGCCCTCACGGTCATCGACAACTCCTTCTCCTGGTCCGCACCAGTCACGGGCAACTGGCGAACACATCCTCAGGTTGCACTACACAGGTTGCCCGTCGATAGCCTACGCTTCCACTCAGTGACGGAACGACTCGCGTCCGTAAGCACCGGGAGGGCACCGTGATTCCCACCTCCGACACCCAACCCACCGTCCGCGCCTACCTGTTGACCGCGCCGAACGCGGCGGACACGCCACAACTGGCCAGGGACCACGTCGCGTACCTCCTCCTCCGGGCGGAGCTCAACTCCCTCGCCGAGACGGCGCGGTTGCTCGTCAGCGAGGTGGTCAGCAACGTGTACGTCCACACGGCCGTCCCGTCCCTCAGCGTGCGGACGATCATCCGGCCCGGGCGGGCCATGGTGGCGGTGCGGGACTGCGCGACGCACGGGATCCAGGACATCCGGCCCACCGTGACGCCGTCGGAGGCGGTCGGTGGGCGGGGGTTGCGGCTGGTCGAGTCGCTGGCGGCGGCCTGGGGGATCACCGTGCACGGCGGGCTCAAGCCCAGCGGCAAGACAGTCTGGTTCGAACTCCGCTGACATCGCCGGACAGGCCGGGCTCCGAACGTCGTCACAGCCGTCCAGCGCCTGACGGAACCCCCACTGCCAACAGCGCCGCGTGCGGCAGTGTCAGCACACCACCTGGACCCGCGAACTCCGCGCTCAGTGCCGTGAACCGGGCCTTGATCTCCGCGACGACCGCTGGCGGCTGAGCGGTCACGATCTGCCCGACGGTCGCCGCCCCGGCCCCCGGGCCGCTCCACCACTCCCCCGCCGTGACCCGGTGTTCCCAGGCGACGGTCTCGCAGGTCACCTCCGTCAGGCCGGCGGCGACGAACAGTTCGGCCAGGCCCCGTTCCGTGCGCGGGAAGTCGTCCTCTTGGGCGAGCGGGACCAGGTGGGCGGGCCTGCTGGCGCCGGCGGCCTCGACCGCCCGGCCGAGCAACGTCTGGCCGGCGGCCGGCGGAGCCCGCCAGACCGTGGCCGCGATCCGCCCGCCCACCCGCGTGACGCGGCGCAGCTCGGCCGGCGCGGCCCTCGGCCGACCGACGTGGTTGAGCACGAAGTTGCCGACCACCGCGTCGAGCTCCCCGTCCGCGAACGGTAGATGAGGCAGGGTGGCGAGCCGCACGTCCGCGTCCGGCGCCGCCCGCGCCGCGAACGCCACCATGTCGGGCTCGGCGTCCACCGCCGTCACCCGCGCGCCCGCCGCCACCGCGACGGCGCCCACGTCCAGCAGGCGCGTGCCGGCGGCCGCTCCGACTCGTCGAACACCGGCCCAAGCTAACCCACGGCCGAGGCGGCCGCGGAGTTCGTCCCCGCGACGGCGGCCGAGACGGCGAACATGTAGCAGCCCCAGGCGACGTTGCGGCTGTGGATCCGCACCACGCCCGGCGTGGCGAGGATCTCCGCGATCGCCCGCTCCGGGTCCCGCCCGTCGTGGACGGTGGTGGCGTCGTGGATCCGGCCGTGGGCGTCGTAGGCGCGCAGTACCTGCGCGCGGCCGTGCCAGTCGGCGGGGTAACGGGTGACGTCCCCGGGTCCCGCGCAGGGTTCGGCGTGCGCGAACACGGCGCCCACCTCGCGGTAGGGGCTGACGGCGGGCAGCGGCGGCTCGTAGCCGAAGAGCAGCATCTCCTCGCCGGGCGCGGCGTCCCGCAGGCAGCACCGGGCGGGTTCACCGCCCGTCGCGGTGATCCGCTCCGCGGGAACGCCGAAGGCGTCGATCCCCCGCTCGCGCACGTCGGCCAGCGCCTCGGCGGGCAGCGCGTGGATCAGGAACACGGGCGTCGATGTGGTCGTCATGCGCCCAGGCTGCCGCCGCACCGCCGGCCCGTCCGGCGGGAATCGGACATCGCGTCACAGCGCCGCCGAGAAGCGGCGGCACACGTGCACCCGGGCGAACTGTTCCCGCATCGCTGGCTCGTGACGCAGGTCGGCGTGCAGGAAGAGTGCGACCGGCCGCAGGTCGGGGTGGGGCTCGGTGATGGCCCGGTCGGTTTCGGCCGGGTCGGTGTAGTGGTTCGCGAAGACGTGGAGGTAGTGGTCGCTCTCGGCGAAGCCCATCGCCCGGTACCAGCTCAGGGTCCCCGGGTCGTCCCTCGTCCAGGCGTCGAGCGTCGTCACCCCGAGCGCCCGCAGCCGGGCGCGGGCCTCGGCCAGGAGCGCGGCGCCGATGCCTCGGGCCTGGTGGTCGGGGTGGACGGCGACGTTGTCGATCGTCGCCGCGTCGCCCTCGACGGTGACGTCCAGGAGGCCGACGACGGCCCCCTCCTCGCCGACGGCGACCAGTTCGAGGCCGGGCTCGGGAATGGCCGGCTTCGTCCGCAGGACGTTGTCGAAGTAGGCGGTGCCGAGGAAGGACAGGACCCGGCAGCGCAGCCAGGACGTCTCGTCGGCGGGCGCGTAGTCACGGACGGCATGCCCCATGGCGCCGATTCTCTCCGCGGACTCCGCGGGCGTTCAACTGTCAGTGGCAGCCGATACGGTGCGTATCAGTCGGTCGTCCGGTCAGGAGGGGTCATGTACGAGGAGCGGCTTGCGGAGTTCTCCCGGGAGCGCCTGGGCGGCCGGCCGATACCGGACGACCTGCGCATACTGCTGGTGGCGCAGTGGGAGGGCCGGGACGACTTCACCCACCTCCTGGGGATCACCTTCCTCGACCCTGGGGTGACGCACCCACACCTCGACACCAGCTATCTCAGCGCGAAGGAGCTCGCGGACCCGGAGATGCAGGCCATCAACGCCGGGTTCGCCCGGATGTCGGAGTACGTGAAGATCGTCGCGGAGGGCGGCAAGGGCTGGATCGGCTACTGGCTGCACCCCGACGAACCGGCCGACCAGCCCTGGCCGGTCATCGAGCTCGACACCGAGGCTTCGTACTGGAGCATGGCGGGCAGCACTCTGGCCGAGGCGTGCGCCGCCGACATGGCCCAGTACCAGGAAGAGCCCGACGAACAGACGGCGTTCGCCCGGCTGTCAGCCCAACTCGACGCGCTCGGCCTGCCGCTGAGCGGGCGGGGCTATGACGACCTCCACGACCCGGGGTACGAGGTGGATCCGGAAGAGCTCTCCGAGGAGCTGATCGATGCCGAGCGCGTGCGGCTCGGCATCGCCCGAGGTCACTGAGGGTCGTCGTCCGCCGGGGCGTAGAACTCCGTGGTGGCCCTGGTGGCCGCCGCCACCCGCTCGGGGTCGGCGCCGGTGGCGGCGTGGGCGGCGCCCCACGCCTCGCTGCTCAGCGTGTTGAACCGCTTGGCCTCCGGCGTGTGTTGCCACGTCGACTCGTCGAAGTCGTGGCCGCGCAGGTGCTCGTGCAGGCCGAGCAGCCCGCCGTCCCAGCCGACGCCGGTGGCGCCCGGGCCGTAGCGGTCCCAGAACTCGGGGTCGACGACGGCGGCGTGTTCGACCTCCAGGATCGTCTCGCCGCCCTCCCCCGGCGTCAGTCGCACCTGGACCTCGCCGACGTCCTTCGCGGTGGTGTTCTCGCCGTAGACCCAGGTCACGCGGAGCAGCCGGGGCGGCTCGCAGTGCAGGATCTCGCCGCGGGCGTTGCCCTCCAGCTGGTACGTGCCGCCGAGCCTGAGGTCGCCGGTGACGGGCAGGAACCAGCGGCGCAGCCGCTGCGGGTCGGTGCAGGCGTCCCAGACGTCCTCGACGGCGGCGTCGTAGCGGCGGCGCAGCAGGACGGTGGCGCCCTCGCCCGCGGGGATCCGCTTCCGGCCCAACTCGCGGTGGACGGCGTTGATCCGGTCGACGATGTCGTTCTCGTTCATGAGCTCTCGTTCCCGTTCTTCCTACGTTCGCGGCTGCCTCGGGCGAGTTCGGTGGCCAGGGCGTCGAGCCGCTGGTTCCAGAACCCGCGGAAGTGGTCGAGCCAGGCGTCCACCTCCCGCAGGGGCGTGGCGTCGACCGCGTACAGGCGTCGGGTGCCCTGGGCGCGGACGGTGGTGAAGCCGTGCTCGCGCAGCACGCGCAGGTGCTGGGAGACGGCCGGCTGGGAGATGGCGAACTCCTCCCGTATGACGTGGCTGACCGCGCCGGCCGTCTGCTCGCCGCCCTCGGCGAGCAGCTCCAGGATCCGGCGCCTGACGGGGTCCCCGAGGACGTCGAAGGCGTGCACGGGGGCCACTGTCGCAGCCGCCGCTTATATAAGTCAAGGATTATAAAAGCCGGTGTAATATGCCCTAGGCCATAGAGGCCATTACATCAGCGCCGGAGGAACCATGGCCGTGGACGTACCGATACCCGGGTTGGTCCGCGCCTGGGCGGCGGGCTGGGCGGTGTCGCGGGAGACGCCCGCGCCCGTCGAGCAGCCGTGGGGGGTGCGGATCGACGTCGGGCAGCCGCACCACGTGGTCCGCCACGTGCTGCCGGCGGCGGACGAGGCGAGCGTGCGGGGCGTGGTCGCGGCGGTCACCGTGCCCGCCACCCACCTGAAGGCGTTCGTCGCCCCGTCCGCCGTGGCCGGCTGGCTCACCCCCGACTGGACCGAGGGCGACCACGGCCATCTGATGGCCGGCGCGCTGCGTGCCGCCACGACCCGCGTCCCCGACGGCTACCGCCTCACCCTGGAGACGGCCCACGGGGTCACCCGGGTGCGGGTGTTCGCCGCCGACGGTTCGCCCGCGGCACGCGGGCAGGTGGCGCCGGTCGGCGACGCTGCGGTGGTCGACCAGGTCGAGACCCACCCCGACCACCGGCGCCGCGGCCTCGGCTCGGTGGTGATGCGGACGCTCGGCAACGAGGCCGTCGAGCGGGGCGCGACCACCGGGATCCTCGGCGCCACCCACGAGGGGCGCGCGCTCTACGAGACCCTGGGGTGGGCGGTGGCCGCGCCGCTCACCGCGTTCGTCTACCGGGCGGTCAACGAGTCGCCGTCGGGCGTCGCACCGGGGGCCTCCGTGGCCGGGCCGGGCTCGGGATCGGTGTTGAGCGAGTCGAGCAGCGCGTCCCGCTCCGGCGTCTGCTCGGGACGCAGCATCCCCACCCCGAGGTAGAGGACGAGCGACGTCAGCAGCGGCAGCCCGACGACGGCGGCCTGGGTGGCGTCGTCGACGATGTAGCGGACGACGTACCAGACGGCGAGGCCGCCGGCCCACGAGGTGATCGCGGCGGTCGGCCCGACGCGGCGGAACCAGGGCAACAGGCCGAGCATCAGCGGGATCGAGATCGGCCCCATGGTCGCGGCGACCAGTTCCACCACGGTGTCGAGCACGAAGCCCTCGCCGCCGGTGGTGATGGCGATGGTCATGCTGACGATCACGAACAGCACCGTGGTGATGCGGGCGAACGTCAGCTGCGCGGCCTCGGAGAGCCGGCGGACCCGCGGCGCCAGCACCGGGGCGATGTCACGGGTGATGACGGCCGTGATCACGTTGGAGTCGGAGGCCACCATGGCCATGGTGTGCGAGAAGAACCCGGCCAGCATCAGGCCGATCATGCCGGCCGGCAGCAGCTCCTGGGCGAGCGCGATGTACGACTCCTCGCCGTTGCTGAGCCCCGGCACGATCAGCGGCGACGCGATCATCGGCAGGAACAGGATCAGCGGCCAGACCAGCCACAGCGCGCTGGAGAGCAGCGCCGCGCGGCGGGCGTCGGAGCCGGAGGGCGCGGCCATGTAGCGCTGCGCCAGGTTCCACATGCCGCCGTTGTACTCGAAGGTCTTGACGAGCAGGAACGCGAGGATGAGCCAGGTGGTGACGGTTCCGTTGACCGGGTCGCCGTGGCCGTCGGGCAGGTCGCCCCACATCGCGAACGGGAAGTCCACGCCGAGTTCGATCATCACCGCGATCAACATGGCCACGCCGGCCACGGCCTGGATGACGAACTGGCCCATGTCGGTGAGGACGTCGGCCCACAGGCCGCCGACGGTCATGTAGGCCATGGTGGCGACGCCGGTGAAGATGATGCCGACCTCCATGGGGATGTCGGCGAAGCCGCGCAACAGGACGGATATCGCCACCCACTTGGCGGCGATGTCGACGACCTTGAGCGCGGCGCCGCTGTACGCCAGCACCTGCTGGGTGGGCAGGTTGTAGCGGCGGGTCAGGTACTCCAGCGGGGACGCGACGTCGTGCTTGGCCCGCAGCCGGTTCCAGCGGGCGGCGAAGAGGAACGCCCCGACGCCGACGCCGAGTCCGATGGTCAGCGGCCACCAGAAGTAGACGGTGATGCCGCTGTTGTACGCGACGGCCGCGAACGCGACGAACATCACCGCGCTGTAGCCGGACATGTGGTGCGACACCCCCGACAGCCACCAGGGGATCTGTCCTCGGGCCGTGAAGAAGTCGGCCACGCTGTGGATGCGGTTCTTCGACCACCAGCCGATGGCTACCACGACGAGGAAGTAACCACCGACCACGATCCAGTCCAACGCTGACATCGCGGCTCCAGGGGGGAGGAGTTGAGAGGAGGGTCTCGCACGCGCAGGGCCAAGCGTTCACATACACGAACATCAAACATTGTCATGAACAGACGTCGCCACGATAGGAGCGGCCTCATGGGTCGTCAATAGACCGGACCAGCCGAGCCCCGACCTGTCCGGGCCGGCCGACCCGACAACGGCGGGCGCGGGGGCACGGCCGCCGGGCCGGAGGGACGGCCCGGCGTGAGCCCGGCACGGCCGCGAGGCGCAGCCACGCACGGCGGCCGCCCCGAGCGGCCGGGGACCCGCACCCGCCCCGGGCCCGCAGCGCCCGTCGGTCGACAGCCACCGCACCGCGCGGCATCCGCAGGTCGAGCCACCGGTCGACGGCCAGGCAGCGGGACGACGTCACCGCACCTCACCGGCCCGGCCGCGAGGCGGCCGGCGACGGCGTGGTCAGCCCACCGGCCGGGGGCTGGGCAAGGCCGGCGCCAGGCCGCCGACACCCCGCACAAGCCCGCCCGGTCAGGGCAACGCGTCGGCCAGGATCTCGGCCAGGTGGTGGGAGTCGCGGGCGGTGAGTTGGGCGATCTGGGTGCGGCAGGAGTAGCCGTCCGCCAGGACGACGGCGTCGGTGGGGGCGGTACGCAGCGCGGGGAGGAGTTGGTCCTCGGCGCAGGCGACCGAGACGTCGTAGTGGCCCTTCTCGAAGCCGAAGTTGCCGGCCAGGCCGCAGCAGCCGGCGGACAACGAGCCGGTCAGGCCGGCGCGTTCGCGGAGGCGGCGGTCAGGGGCGTCGCCGAGGACGGCGTGTTGGTGGCAGTGGGTCTGGCCGACGACCGGGCGGTCGACGCGGGGCGGGGTCCAGTCCGGCGCGTACTCCTCCAGCGTCTCGGCGAACGTCCGCACCAGGGTGGCGAGCCGGGCGGCGCGCGGGTCGTCGGGGAGGAGTTCGGGGACGTCGGTCCGCAGCGCCGCCGCGCAGGGCGGTTCGAGGACGGTGACGGGGAGGTCGGCGGCGAGTGCCGGCGCCAGCCGGTCGAGGGTGCGGCGGGCCACCGCGCGGGCCTGGTCGAGTTGGCCGGTGGTGACGTAGGTGAGGCCGCAGCACACGGCGCGCCGCGGCACGGTGGGCCGCAGGCCGGCCGCCGTGAGAACGGTGGCGGCGGCGTGGCCGGCGGCCGGGGCGAGGTGGTTGGTGAAGGTGTCGGGGAAGAGGACGACGGGCCGCCCCGAGGAGGAGGCGGACGGCGCGGGGCGCCAGGTTCGGGTGAAGGG
>NZ_SMKI01000951.1 GCF_004348415.1 Streptomyces hainanensis | reverse complement strand
GGTTGCGGTGGGTGGCGTGCTGCGTGGGGGCGGGCCTGGCGGCCCGCCGCCCGCCGTGTGCCGGCCTCCGGCCAGGCGAGGAACAGGCGGCCGGAGGCCGCCACGGACCGCCGCTGGCCGTGGGCAGCGGGCCGCCTTGCCGGCTTCCACCAGGAAGGCGCGGGGCGCATCCTCGGCCGCGCGGTTGCGGGCTGCCCGCCGTTGCCGGGCGGCCTGGTGCCTGGCGGCATCGCACACCGTTGCCTTCCTGTTGGTCCGATCCTCGTCGGGTGGCACGGCGCCGGCCGCGCGGCATTGCCGGGCCGGGTGGGTCAGTTCTCCTTCACGTCGAGGCCGAGGCGGGGGAGGAGGTCTTCGACCAGGGGTGGGATCTGTCTCTTATACAC
>NZ_SMKI01000097.1 GCF_004348415.1 Streptomyces hainanensis | reverse complement strand
CCCACCCAGCGCCCACCGGAACGGTGATACACGCGGCACGGTTGCCAACCACCGCCACCCCAAGGGAATATCCCACACCTCCGCGACAAAATACGCAGATCGCCGAAGGGATACCCGCGCGATGGAGCATCCGCAATCACCCAGCGACCCCACCTACGACGTCATAGGGCGCTGCCTCGCCGACGCTGACGACTGCGGCGTCGAGCACATCTTGGCTCTGCTCGATTCAGCAGGCTGGACGTCATGGTCCGACAGCGACGCCAACGTCCACACCTTCGACCCCACCCGGCATCTTGCCGTCCAGTTTGTCCCCGAGGAGGACCGCTGGCTCGGCGCGCACCACATTCTCTGGCGGCTATGGGCCCGCCCCTCCGACAGCGGCGCTCTACTGTGGGCGGCGGAGTTCACCGACCACACCCCCTACGAGTTCCTCGTGCCGCTGGTGACCGCTATAACCAACGACCTCGACGCCGCGTTGGCTCCAACCACCCACCAGGGCCTTCTCGAGGGTGGTGCCGAGGCGCTGCAGCCTCTTCTCGACGGGGGTTGGCGATCCGATCCGACTCGGATGCTGGCGTACCAGTCCTCGGCGGCGAACGCGTCGATCACGTTTGAACTCAACAGCGAGGCGTGGCTGGTCGAAGTCCGCCCCCATCGTGTCGCCCCCGTGCTGTGGGGTGCGCGGCTCTCTACCGGCCTCCCCCTCCACCTGCTGCGGATGTTCTGTGAGGTTCTCGGTGCCCCTGTCCGCGCTTCGGAAGGTTCGGTCCAGACTTCCATCGAGAGCCGTGCCAGGCACGTTCCCGCATCTGGTGATGAAGGGCGGCATCATGGCGGTCGATGACCAGACGTCGTTGACCGTCGGGCAGCTGATCGACCAGCTCCGGCACTACCCTTCCGACGCTCAGGTCCGGCTCGCTCTGCGACCAGACTTCCCCTTCGGCCATCACGTCGGCCGCCTTCTGGACGCCGAAATCGCCGACTCCACCACCGTCTACGTCCCTCAGGGACCTCAGGACGGCTACCTGCCCGCCGCCGTCCGCGCGGCGCTGGGATGGCCGCCACAACCCTGAATCCCCCATCAAGCGGGAGGCTGCCAGGATTCGTCCGGGCAGCCTCCCGTTTCTTTGTGCGTAACTACCAGTACGCCCCGGCGAATGTGCCGTCGAAGCCGGTGGCTCGGTTCGCCGCCTCGGGGTTGTGGTGGACCTGCTCTGGTGCACCGCAGTGTGCCCGATACCAGTCGGCGGGCAGGTGCGGCTCGTACCACTGGTAGGCGCACCGGCATCGGACATGAACACGATCCTCGACGAGGATGAGCAGCCAGTCCCGCTCGGCGCCGCACGCCGTGCACGTCAGTAGCCGTTGCCCGAGGGGAATCTCGAAGGGGTAGGGCCAGCAGAAGGAACCAGCATCGTCGGGTGCCGGTCCCAATGCCACGGTGTCGTCCGGTGCGACAACCGGCTCAACCAGCGACACTGCCGAACTGGCGGACGGCCTCTGTCTCCACAGCAGCGGCATCGACTCACCTCCCGTTGGATGACGGCCTCGGTGAATAGTTGCTGCCGCTCGGCAGGAAGTCCAGCCCGAGCCGCAGTGAAGCGGGAAGCCGTACTTCTTTCGCCGTTACCCGGCTCCGGGACGCGGGGCACCGGGTGGGCTCGTTGGTCGCACGATGTCCTCGCGTCGTCGCGCCGTGGTGCCACTCCGGGACAGGGAACTATGGGGAAGGTGGCCAAGGTGCCGCAGCCGCCAGGTCAGCACCTCGCTGATGGAGTGGGCACTGGCCAGCTCCCGATGCCGAGCGGACTGGAGCAGCAGGGCTTCGGCACCGCCGCCCGACCCCTCGATCTCCTCGAGTGTGGCGGCCAGCGCGTGCCATCCGGGCTCGGCGAGCACGCGCTCGGCAGCTTCCGGCAGGGCCGCTCGGAGAGTGGCGGTGTGTCGGGCGTGCCGTTGCGGGGGCAGTTGGCGGCCTCGTTCGCGCAGCGTGGCTATGGGGCGGGCGGCGGCGATGTCGTAGGCGGAGCGCAGGTGTTCGGCGGCCTGAAGGGCGGCGGCGGCCTGCTGGTGGTGTGCGCGAGTCGCGTGCCATGTGTGGCCGGCGACCACCAAGAGGATGAGAGCGGACAGGAGCATGGCGGTCGCGGCGCCGTCCGGACCGCGACCGAGCGGCGTTCCGGCGAGGGCCAGGGAGCGGGCGGCGCGGTGGAGGGCACGTGCCTGGGCGTGGGCGGCGTGGATGTGCGAGCGGGCGGCGCGTTCGAAGACACGCGCAGCGGCGGCGATCTGCGCTCGCGTCGGAGCCGTGGCGGTGATGGTGAGGGCGTCGAGGAGTTCCCCGGCCGCGACGAGTTGTGCTGCGGCGGCCGCGTCGTCCTGGTCGAGGATGGAGGCGGCCGTCCAGGTCGCGTCCGTGGCATCCGCCCGTGCTCGGACGGGAGTCACCGCCGGAACGGTGACGTGAGGGCCGAGGCGTGCGCGGATCCGGGGCCAGGACAGGTCGGGGGCGAGCTTCGTTCCGGAGAACCACACCGGTTCCCCTCGATGGTCGTGGTCGCCGACCAAGGCGACGGTGTAGCCCAGGAGGTCACCGGAGGGGGCGTGCCGCTGGCGGACCAGGAGGCCTTGCTCGGAGAGCCGGGCGAAGAACTCGTCCTGGCTGGAAGCGCCGGCCACGGCCTGGCGGACGGCTTCGCGCAGCTGTTCACGCGGGGTGCGCTGGCGCTGGTGGCGTTCGGCTTTGAAGCGTTCGGCGCTGGTTGGTCGAGGTGCGGCGGTGCCGTCGCCGGGGTTGAGGCGGCGAAGGCCGAAGTCGCGTTCGATCTGGCGGCATTCGGCTTGGGCGCGGGCGGCGTCCTTGTCGAGCCGTGGTCGGCGTCCGTCTTCGCGCACCAGGGTGGCGACGATGTGAATGTGGTCGTCGGCGTGGCGGACGGCGGCCCAGCGGCAGGCATCGACGTCCCCCTCGGGTGCGATGCCGGTGGCCGCGACGACCCGGCGGGCAATGGTCGCCCACTCGGCGTCCGTGAGGAGACGGTCCTCGGGAGCGGCTCGTACCGAGCAGTGCCAAACATGTCGCCGGGGGCGGTGCCGCTCGGGCAGCACCTGCACCGGCTGGTCGAGGACGCGGGCCAGGTCCCTCAGCAACGCGTCTTCATCGCGGCCCGGGTCGGGAGCGGTGTCGTCCCAGGAGGCGACGAGGTGGGGATCGGTGTGCTGGTCGCGGAGACCTGGTCCGTAGAGATAGGCCAGCAACCCGAGCGTTCGCGAGCCTCGCCGGGCGATCTTCGGGTTCACCGCTCGGCGCCAGGGAGAGCATGCCCCGCAACACGGCCGATCCCGTCCGCAGCGGCCGGACCCGTCCGCGCACCGGACCGGCCAGGACAAGCTGCCGCCGCCCCGTGGTCGCCCGAGGTGGAGGGAAGGACTGCGAACTCAGTGGCGGACGGTCCACCTCTCGCCCGGCGATCACGAGCATCGGCGCCTTGATGCTGCTCGGTCATCGTGCTCCGGGCTCCGAGTGCTGGCGCTGGACCAGGGCGTCCACGGCCGCGTCGACGCGGCGAATCGCCTCGGCGACCGTGTCCAGGATCTCCTGGGTGTGAGGCGGCGTGCTCGCGCCCGAGTTGAGTGCCCGCGCGATCTGGTTGAGGTTGTTGCCCACGTAGCCAAGGTGACGTCGGGCCAGGAAGAGCTCTCGCGCCTTCGCCTGCTCGTCCGCGATGTAGGCGGCCGGCAGCGGCGTCCGCGCGGCTGCGACCGCCGCCAGAGACAGAAACGCCGCAACCGCCAGGCCGTTGTCGACAGCCGCGGCGCGCACGTCGGCCAGCTCGGCGTCGCTCAGACGAACGCCACGCACGTGAGGGCGCTCCTCGGCGAGGCGCAAGCGCCGCCGAACCCGCGCCGGCACTCGACCGGGGTCGGCCGGCGGCGACACAACCGCAGCACTCCCGTCCGGCTCCCCCTGGAGCCGGACGTCTTCCGCCTCCCCCGGGGCGGAACTCCCGTAAGAAGCTTCGCCGTCCTCGGCGAAGCTTCTTACGGGATAACTTGCTCGGGCACCGTCGGTGGCGGAACAGCTCTGGCTGGTAGCGGTGTTGGGTGGATCGGTCGGAGCCGTCACCGATGTCGCCGGGAGCCGTCGTGGCGCTGGCCATGCTGCACACTGGCGATGAAACTGCTCGCCTCAGCGGGTGTGGTGAGGAGGCGCGGCGTGGTGTCAGGGGAGTCCTGGACAACCCATCCGTGCGGGCCCACGGGTTCGGCAGAGTGCAGCAGCCCACGGGCACACAGGATGGTCAGCCAGGCCTCCACGACGGCGGGATCGGCTCGACGGTCAGGCATCTCGTGCTCCTTCAGCCGGGCTATCCACACAGCCTGCAGCGGCGCATGTGCTGGTTGAGGGCGACGGCCATGCGACGGCGGATGACCTTCGCGTTGGTTTCCAGGACCTGACTGCGCCTTGTCCCGGGACGCAGCACGGCGCTGTCGGCTTCCCGGCGGATGGCGCGCTCATAGTCGTCTTTGATCTTGGTGAAAGTGGTGCAGCGGTAGTTCACGGCTGGCTCCGGGTGTTACTGCCGTCGGATTCGTCGCGGAGGGTCTGCAGGACGATGCCGAGGCGTTCGTTGCTGATCTTGATGTGCTGGGCGCGGAGTGCCGAGCGGACCAGACGGCGGTTGACCCGGCCGGCGTTCTGCACGGCGTCTTGAGCCACCAGCAATGCCTCGTCTGTATCGTCAGTGTTCGGTCCGCTGCCGGTCCGCGCGGGGACCACCGTCCGGGCGTGGTCCGTTGTGCTTCTGCGGGCGATGAGGATGTAGAGGTGGACGGCTCCCGCGAGAGCCAGCGGTGCGATCGTGGACAGCACGCCAACCGTGGCATCGCCGAGGTGGAGACCAGCTCCAACCGGGTTCTGCTGGTTGAGCCGGACGGCGTGCAGGCCGTTCGCCCAGATGCTGGTGGAGGTCGCCGTGCTGAAGAGCGCCCACACGTACAGGCGCGCGGCGAAGTGCGCGTCGCGCAGGACGACAAGAGCTCTGACGCTGTAGGCGATGAAACCGTCGATCACCAGGGGGAAGAGCCAGACCAGGTTGTCTCGGACATGGATGGCGGCCGCCATCTGCTGCAGTGCGTCGAAGGACAGAATGCCGCCGGCCGCGCCCAGGCCCAGGATGGCGGCGCGGTCCCAGATGCTGATCCGCACCGTCACCGCAGGAACCGTGGCCGTCACGCTGCTCGCCCCAGGGTCGCCTCCGGCACAGCCGTGCCCTGATGAGAGCGCAGGGGCGTGGCAGCCTCGGCCAGGCGGCGATGGCGCGCCTCTCGACGGGCTCGACGCAGGAGACGCTCGGCGTGTTCGCTGGAAACCTTCAGCACTCGGGCAAGGTGCTCGACGTCCGCCTGGTGCACGTAGGCGGTACGCACGATGGCACGGCGTTCGGCGTTGGTGAGGTGGATGTCCCGGCCGGCCAAGGCGGCCTCGACGCGGCCGTAGTCGAGGCGATTCTCCAAGCTGACATGGAGGGGGTCGCGTTCCTCCTCGGTCAGACCGCCCCAGATGCCGTAGCGGTCGTTGTTCTCGAGCGCGGCATCAAGGCAGACCTGCTGGACCGGGCAACGGGCGCAGTAACGTTTCGCCTCGGCGACGCGCTCGAAGTGGTCGGCGTCCGGGAAGAAGAGGTCAGGGTCATCAGCCGCGGCGCCACGGCAGGCCCCTCGGCTCTGCCAGGACTGGTCACCAAGGCGGCGATGAGCAGGCGGTATCTCGGATACGGGCTTGGGCATGCGAAGGGTCTCCTTGAGGATGCCCTCTCCCTGGTCCCCGGTGGTGTGGGCCACACCGGGCCGTCCTGCGGCTGGTCAGCGGCGGGGCGAGGGGGCGATGAAAGGTGGCTCAGGCGGCGGGGTGCCGGCGTCTGTCAGGCCCGGTGAAGATGGCCCTGCCGGTCATCCCGGCCAGGCGGGAAGCGACGCGATCACCGACGGCCTGTCGCAACTGGCTGACCGGTAGGTTCGAGGTGATGAGCGTCGGCAGCATCTCCGCGTACCGATGATTGATCACCCGGTAGGTGATCTCTTCCGTCCACTCGCTCGCCTTGGCTGCCCCCAGATCGTCCAGGAGCAGCAGCGGACAGCGGGCCATGGTCGCAAGCTCCCGCTCGGTATCCACCCCGGTCCGAGGGCGGAGGGCGGCGTAGAGGTCTGCCGCGGTGGTGGCCTTCCAGGCCAGCCGGGCACCGGCCGAGGTAAGGGCTCGGATCGCGCCGAACGCCTCGTAGGTCTTGCCGGTGCCGGTTGTTCCGATCATCAGCAACGACGGGCCGCCGACGGCTGTCAGCTCTCCGCTGGAACCGCGACGTGTGGTGGCAAGCATCGTCTGGACCCAGTCGTGGAGCTGCGGGTGCTCGACCTCGGCCTTGCGAAATCGAGCCGGGATCCGCGCATCCACCATCTCCATCTCGTCCGGCGGCGCTGGCGCTTCTGGCCGCACGTCGATGCCGCGAGCGGCCATGATGGCGAACACACGCCGGACGGCCGGAGCATCGAGGGTCTGTGGATCACGGGTGATCATCACAACTCCTCGGCGTAGGCGGCGGGGTCGGTCGGGACGGTCCAACCTGCCTGCCCCGTGACGGTAGCGTCGGAATTCGGTCGCTCCAAACGGCCCACTCCCCCGTTGAGCACCTCGTTGACCAGGCTCGGCAGCACGGACGGATGCTTCGGCGAGTTGCGGAACCGACTCAGCGCCGTTCGGATGGCCGACGGATCGACCCCTTCAGCGAGCAGCTCGCGCACCTCGCGCCCCAGGTGCGAAAGAACCTTGGCGGGCGGGCGAGAGCGGCAGCCCGTCACGTACTCCGCCAGCATCTCCTGCGTTCCAGGACGCTGCCCATCTTCCTGTCCCGGAGCCTGGCGCCCCGCATCAGCGGTAGATCCACGATCCATGGTCCATGATCCAGACGTGGCTCCCTCGACAGCGATCACCGATGCTTCCTGGAGGGTTCGATGAGGGCTCGACGAAACCACATCGAACCCGGCCTGACCAGGGACATCTCCCACCGGCGACGAAGCCTCCGCCGGATCGCCGGAGCCAGCCGAAGGTTCGGTGATCCTGGGGTGAGGGCTCGACGAGCCCTCACCGAGTCCTCGCACCGGCTTCGCCGTTGCTTCCGTGCACGGCGTCGCCTGGCAGACGCCACAGAGCGCGTCAGGGTTGTGGAGCAGGCATGCTGGCAGACGCGACCGGGACGGTCGATCGATCTTCTGATGGCGTGCCCACGTCACGACGTGCAGATACGTCCGACCATCGCAGGCCGTGTAGCGGCAGATCAGCCCAGCGGCTGCCAGCTGCTGCAGGTCCTCTTCGACATGGATGGGGGTGTGCTCCGGGCGAAGAGGCCACAGCACTCCCGTGATGATGGCCGCGTGATCTCGATGCCGGCCCTGATCGTCGGCTTGGGTCAGCAGCCCGAAGAAGGTCCGCTCCGCGGTAAGCGACACGGCGGCCAAGGTCTCAGAGGTGAACGCCTCTGGCTTGATGGTTCGGATCCTGGCCACGCAACTCAGCTCCTCAACCTGGGCTGGTCACGACGAGCTGGAGCTGGCGAGTTACCGCCACTTTCGATGGGCGCTGTTTCTCGTCCCACTTTGGACATGCAACAATCTCCCTTGTGTAGACGGAGCGCCCGGAGATTCCTCATCACAGGACCGGGCCGCTCCGATTACCGATACCGCCTCGCATGCGCGGCGGCCACGGTGCTCCGGAGGTTGCTGCCTCCGGAGCACCGTGTTGTTTGCGCTCAGCGATGCCACTCGTTGGAGCGCCTAGGTAACGCGACTACGAATCGATACTCCTCAACTCCTTCCAGGGCTAGGCGATTTACGGGCTGCATCGCAAGCGAGCAGCACCATATGCACCGCAGGCGCCATCAATCCAGCGTTCCGCGAGATAGAGAGGGCACGAAACCGAGGAGCCCACCATGCTCGCCGCAACGACGTCTCATCGCCTGCGAGTCGTGGGCACACGGCACGACCAGCCGCGATCACCGCTGTTGCCGCCGGACATGGCAAGCGCGAAGAGCGCCAAACGCAGCTACGAGAAGTAACCAATCCGACACGACAGCGGCACATCGCGACCCCTTCCTACAACCACGCCCCGAAGTAACCACTTCAACCTGGCGTGACAATGGGACCCTACAAACAGTTTCACAATGGGTCAATGAGCGATCACGACCGCACAAGCCGCCGGGGAGACATCGATATACCAACATTCCTCGACAGCAACCTTGCGCGAAATAAGCGATTCTGAGTTTCCGTCATTTCGCCGAGGGAAGAGATCACATAGCAATGGGCCTCGCAGAACGCTCTGGCATCTTCACGACTGTCCAGTAATCGCCAGGGAACCCTACAAGTGGACCGCAGTGCGCTGTCACTGGCCGTTCAGCCGCAGGCCGATCCGATGCCAAGCTGGCAGTTCAAGCGCCGACTCGGGGCAAGCGCTTCCCCGGGGGCCGGCTGGGCCCAGATCCACCGCGTTTGCCGAGCGCACCCCTTCGTCGGGCCACTGAGTTCGCGCATGGTTGGCGGTGAGGCGTCGAGCTCGTGATTGTTGATCATGGTCGTGTGGTGGGGAGCGCGATTTTCGTACAGTGATCATCAGTGAACGAAGGATCACGGGTCTGTCGGCGTAGGTAGTCGCTGAACTCCTCGGCGAGGGAGGCCGGTTGGGGCATGAGCGGCGTCGTATCGCATCTCGGATCCGCGCCATCGGCGAAGACTTCACCCGCGAGGCGCCGCGCCTGCTGCGCTGGCAGGTCCGCGAGGACCACGGCTGGAGTGAGGAGCTGTCCGCGATGGTGATGGACGCCCAGACCGTGCACACCTCGGTCAACGCGCCGAGAGAGACCACCGGGCTGGATCCGGGCAAGAAGAACCGGGGCCGTAAACGGGGCATCGCCACCGAGGTGCTCGGCCTGCTCATCGCGGGTGATCGTGGTGCCCGCGAGCGTGCACGGCAACACCGTCGGCATCGCGCTGCTGGACCAAGCCGTCGCGGACAACCCGTCCGTGACCAAGAGCTGGGTGGACGTCGGGTTCAAGAACGCGGTCATCGACCACGGCGCCGCCATCGACGTTGAGGTGGTCCGGTGGGATCCGGACACCAGGGGCTTCGCGCTGGCACCGAAGCGGTGGATCGTCGAGAGACCTCGGGCACGCTGACGCTGCACCACCGCCTGGCCCCCGACTACGAGACGCTACCCGCCAGTTCGGCATCATGGGTCCGCTGGTCGATGACCAACGTGAGGACTCGCCGGGCTCACCAGCCACGCCGCGCTTCCCTGGCGCGATCTACCTTCGAACGTCTCCACCAGGCGGGTTGAGGATGGCAATGCTCGCTGCTGTGGCAAGGATGCTTTGGGTTCGTGGCGGAAGACCGATGCGGTTCCAGTGGAAGATCACGTGGTAGGCGAGGACCTGGCGGAGGCCGCGGCCCAGTCTGCCTGCGCGTGCTTCCGTTCCCAATGCCGCACCGATGCGGTGGAAGACATCGACCCAGTCGGCGGCAAACGCAAGGGGGCCATCCTCGCTCAGCATCGGTCCCTCTGCTGTGCTGTCGGCGAGCAGTACCAGTTTCACGTCGCGGGCCATGGCGTGGAGGCGTTCAGGGGCGGGGTCAGCGGGAAGTGAACGCTCGGCTGCGACGCGGTGCCAGACGTCTCCGGCTTCGTACCATTCGAGCCCCGCGGCGCGTATCAGGGTGGTGCACAGTAGGAGGGATAGTTCGCGGCGGCCGAGTGGGCTGGTGTGGTGGGACAGGTCGAGGATGGCGCGGCTGTCGGCGTGGAAGAGGGTGTGCGCGCAGGTCATGCTGGTTTCTCCCCCGAAGGCGGCTGTCTCGGGTTCGTAGATGCCGGTCCACCAGCGTTCGATGTGGCCGGCGGTGACCAGGTCGTCCAGCGCGCTGCCGATTCGGGCCTCCGTGTGTGCGCCGGGCTGGGTGTGGAGGCGGAGGCGCCAGCAGGGGTGTTTCCTGATGTACCACCAGGCGGTGATGTCGCCAGCGGCTTCGGCGTGGTTGAGGAGCGGCGCGAGGTGTTCGGCGGCGGTTTGCTCGGCGGCGTGCCAGTCGGGGAACTGGAGGTAGAGCTGCCACCAGGTGGGGTCGGTGGCCTGCTGGAGGGCGTGGCGGCCGGCCTGCTGGTAGAGGTGGGTGGCTGCGGCCAGCTCGGTCGGGGCGATGTTGGCGCGGCTGGCCGCGGTGTCGAGCGGGGCGCCGGTCAGGACCTCCAGTACGGCCTGCTCGGTGTTGCGCATCGTGACGCTGTGATGCTCGTTGGCGTTGTCGGGGGTTAGTCGATCAGCAGGCATGCGTCCCATCCGGAGGTCGGTGCGGCGGCGCGGGCGGCTGTGGTGAGGGCGAGGGCGGTGCCCGCGTCTCCGTCGAGGAAGCCGGTGGCGTTACGCGAGTCGTGGTCGGCGTGGTGGGCGAGGGTGCCGGCGAGGTGAGGCAGGAGTGGGTGCAGCTCGGGGGTGATGGCGTCTTGAGCGGCGCGCCAGGTGGTTTGGTAGACGCCGGCCCAGCCGTGGCAGAGGCCCGGGTCGGTGAGTCGAGCGCGTTGGGCGGGGTCGGACAGGCAGGCGACGAGGGCCTGTTCGGCTGCTTGCTGCTGGTGGGTGTCGCCGGTGGCCAGGGCGGCGAGTTGAAGGGCGCGGGCGATGCCGGGGGTGCCGTAGCACCAGCTCGGTCGGGTCGCTGCTGTTTGGCTCGACCGGCCGGTGTGGAGGTCGGTGCGGCTGACGGTTTCGGGCCACCAGGGGCCGCTCTCGTCGTGCTGCTTCCACGTGTTGAGCCAGGTGAGGATCGTGGTGATGGCGTCGTGCTGGCCGTCGACGGTGATTCCGCGTCGCATGGCCGTGCTGAGCAGCATGAGTGGTCCGGTGATGCCGTGGGCGGCGCCGAGGTTCGCGTGCCCGCCGGGGGTCGGGTTGCGGTGGGGGTCGTGACCGACCCACCAGCCGGGCAGGAGCTGGCTGTCGCTCGGTAGCGGCCGGGTGAGCGCGACGAGGTAGGTGAGGATGCGTTCGAGGGCGCTGCCGCCGGGGTCGCGGCGAAGGAGGTGGGCGCCGATTCCGGTGAGGCCGAAGAAGATGTCGTACTCGTGGAAGTCGGGGAGTTGCCCTCCCTGGATGCGCTCGCGGGCTGTGTGGGTGCGGCGATGGGCGAGGTGGTGGACGTGCTTGTCCAGGGTCGTCAGGGCGTGGTGGTAGCGGGTGGAGGAGCCGGCGGCGGCGTGGAGGACGAAGGCGATGGCCGGTGCGCCGAGGAAGAGGCCGGTGGTGTCGGCGGCGCTGATGTCGCCGGCCGCCGCGTGGGTGATCCAGCGGTGCGCGGTGCGCCAGCTGCCGGAGCCGGCGTGGGCGTGTTCGATGTGCAGCAGCGCGACGCCGGCGGCGCCGGTGGCGAGCGACTGCGCCTCCGACGGATCCTCTCCCGTAAGGGGGTTGGCGAGGCGGGTCGTGAGTTTCCTGGTAATCGCGGCCGGGTCGTCCGGGGTGAGGTGGGGGACGGTCACCGTGGCCGCCACGCGGTGTGGCGCAGTGCGCAGGCGCGAACGAGCCGGAGGGTGTCCCGCTCCCGGTGCGCGTCGGGCCCCAGGACGCGCTGGTGGTGCAGGTGGAGGAGGTGTTGCAGGACGGTGAGCGGGTCGCGTTGGTCGGCCAGGTGCTTGCGCAGGGTCGCGAGCGCGCCGGCGCGCCGCTGCCAGGCAGCGGCCACCTCTTCCCCGCCAGACAGAGTGCCGAGCCTTGCTCGTGCGCCGAGGTGGTCGGTGAGGTCGAAGGCTTGGTCCCGGAGCGCCTGGTCCAGGGGACCGTGGTGCTGGGGAAGATCTCGGGTCAGCCAGGTGAGGCCGTCGTCGAGGGTACGGGCGAAGTGCGTGGCCAGATCGAGCATGCTGGCCGCGGCCAGGGCCTGCGGCCGGATGTCCGTCGCCGTGGTGATCTCGATCTGGGCGAGGGCGGCGGCGGAGTCGGCGGCGAACAGGTGGTGTGCGGCGTCCATCGCCTCGCCGTGCCCGTAGCGGCCCGGCGGGGGTTCGTGGGTGGCGAGCGTCAGGCCCGCGGCCAGGCGTTCGCTTCGCAGCGTGCTGGCCCAGCGGTGGAGGCGTTCGACCGTTGGGGCCCATGCCGCGGCCTCGGGGAGGTGCACGCTGAGGACGAGGTGTGCTTCCGCGTCGGGGCGGTGCGTGGCGTGGTGGCGGGTGAACCACCACAGGGGTGGGGTGTCGAAGGTGTTGATCAGGTCGGGCAGGTAGCGGGTGAGGATGTCGTCGTGGCGGTCGGGGTGGGCGTGCACGTGGGCAGTGACCACGGTTGTGCGGCCGGTGCTGGTCGCGGCGGCACGCGCCGTCCCGGCCGTCGGGGTGGTGCGGTGGTGCGGCTGGGGTTCGGCGAGGGTGAGGGGGACGAGGAGTTCGTGGGCGCGGCCGAGCCAGGCGAGATCTCCTGGAGCGGGGGCCTCGCGCAGTTCCAGACGCCGGGCGCCGTCGAGGCGTGCCCGCAGCAGGGACCGGTGGAGGGGGTGGGTGAGGTCGAGGGGAAGGCGCTGCTCGTGTTCGACCAGGGCGACGTGCTCGGGCACGTGGAATCGCGTCCGCCACGCCTCGAAGACGTCGTCCCAGACGGGCTGGGTGGCGCCGGGCCCGGGGAGGTCGGTGGGCGTGAGGAGCCAGCGGGCCGAGGCCAGAACAGTGCGGTGATATCGCACGCGGGGCAGGTAGGGCAGGTGGTTGGCGGCGGTGAAGTCGAAGCCCTGGTAGACGGCGCACCGGGCGGTGGTGATCTCCGCGAGGAACCGGGCGAGCGGCGGGGTCTGCATGCCGGCCTCCAGCGCGTGGGTGACGCGTGGCTCGACACGGCGGCCGGTGGAGAGCTGGATGAGGGAGAAGCCGTCCTCGTCGGCAGTCACCGCCAAGTCCGCAAGGGGGATCAGGTTCTGCCGGGGTGGTCGGTGTTCGGCCAGGGGGATGACGTGCGGCAGGAGCTGGGTGGTGCGGATGATGTTCTCGTTGCGCCGGCGGCGGGGTGCGAACGACAGCTGGGCCGCGATGGCCTCGGGGTCGCTGGTGCGGTAGGTGGCGGCGAGTTGGGCCCGCTCGTGTTCGGGGAGGAGGTGGGCGAACCGTCCGGCCATGCTGCTGGCGGGTCGGGGGGCGCCGGTGATAACCAGGCGGAACGCTCCGCGGTCCAAGGCGTGTACGGAGGGGGCGTGGATCTCGGCGGACACCTCCACGCGCCCGGGCGGCGCGCTCGCAGCGTTGGCGTCCCGGGCGAGGTCGGTGATGATCGGCTCGGTCAGGACGATCTCGCCGGTGCGGTCGAGCATGGACTGCTGGACCAGGGCGAGCAGCCGCTCGTCTCGCCGGGTCAGCTCGTGGGGGCCGGCGGGCCGTTGTGCGGCACCGAGGTAGCCGGCCGGTAAGCCGAGGCCACTGTCCGCCGTCAACTCCAGGACATGGACGATGGCTTCTGCCCCGTACCGGTTGAGGAAGCGGTCGTGATAGTCGCGCCAGCGGGGAGAGCCGGCTGGGTGAGGGCTCAGCCGGATCAGGACTCCGGCCGCCGCCGCGGCTTCGCGCACCACGTGCTCGGGAACGCGGATCTCGCAGTCGAGGATGGTGTCGATGACCAGCGGCACCGGCGCGACGTCGGATAACGCGGTCATCCGCCGCGGGAGCGCGCCCCGGATCGGTGGCGGCGCGCACCGGGAGGGGGCTGGGAGGTCGGTGTGGAGCGCGTGAATCTCGGCGACCAGGTCGGCGACGTCGGGGACGGTATGGGCGCGGGCCACGTCCAGTTCGGTGCACAGGTGGCCGAGGAGGTCCAGGCAGGTAGCGGGAGGCCACAGGCTGCTGATCAGCAGGTGCTGGGCGACGAGTTCCCCGAGCAGTGTGTCGATCCGCGTACTGGCCTGCGGGTATCGCTCGGTCAGCGCGGTGCGCAGTTTGCCGTAGCGGATGGGGGTGCGGGCGAGTTCGAGGGCGGCGGCCACCGGCCGGGTGTGGCGCACGGACAGTTCGACGGGAGCGGCGAGTTCGGAGCGGCCGTCCGATGGCCATCCCGGCACCGCGTACCGGTCACCGCGGACCTGCCCGGCGTCGACCGCGACGATGGGAAGGCGTTCCACCAGCTCGGCACAGCGGTGGAGGCGGTTGATGATGTCGGCGAGCCAGTCAGCGTCCGGCCGCAGCACCGTCCGGTGCTCGCCGCCCCACGTGACCGAGGTTTTGGCCCCGGCGCTGGCGGGGGTGATTCCGCCGAACAGGGCGAAGGGGGTGGGGCGTCCCTGCCAGCGCAGGAGGTAGGAGGCCATGGAGAGCACGGCCTTCCGGACCTGGCGGCGATCGGCTCGTCGGCGGGCGATGATGTCGTCGATGCGGTCGCACAGGGCGGGGCTGGCGGCGGCGATGGCGTCACGCACCTCTTCGCGCCGCCACACCTCGGCCAACCACGCCCGCCCGCGCTCGACGAGCGTGTCGCTTGCCAGGTCGAGATCGCGGGGCAGATCCAGCGCGCCGGGGTCGGTCGTCGCGCGGAGCATGGCGCTCCCCTGCCACCGGTAGCTGACCGGTGATCGTGCTACCACGGACGTGCTCCTCCCTCGTCTGCAACAGCTCACGGTGGTGCTGGTGTGCTGGAGGAGCCGGACGCGCCGGTACTCCAGCGGTCGAGAAGAGATCAGGCAACGACAGTTGTGGAGCACCGTCTGGTGCCGTCGAGCGACGGCACCAGACGGCCATTGTTCAGTGGTTGTGGTCGGGGTCGTCGATCGAGGAGTTGCAGGCGCTGGCGCCGTTCTCGCAGGTCTGACCGCAACCGTCGTTCGTGGAGCACTGGTTGTTGCCGTTGCTGTAGGTCGCCACGACGACGCGCACGTTCAGGGTGAACTCCTCGTCGTCGATGAGGACTTCGGCCTCCGGCGGTTCGGCTAACGCGAGGGCGCCAGCCGAGGTGTGGATGTCCGGCATCGTGCTCACTCTCCCTTTACCTATACCTGTGTGGTGTGTTGGTGCAGGATGCCCTGGCCCCCGGTCGCGGTAGCGGCCGTGTTCCAGGAGAGGGTGACCCGGCAGTGCTTTTTGTCGATGACCCGCCGCAGGGGAGCCTTGGGGAGTTGGTCATCAGCGGTGCCGGCCGGGTGGACGGTGAAGCGTGGCCCGGGTCCGCCGCGGTGCTCGGCGGCCCAGGTCTGAACGTGCTGCGCGAGCAGTTGGGCGAAGGCGGGGGCTGAGGGGCCGAGGGCGTGAGCGCCGTACTCGACCTGGTTCTCGTCGGAGGTGCGGCGCACCGTGAGGTAGCCGAAGTCGGGCCCGTCGACGGCGGCCAGGGAGAACCACTTGTTGCTCGGCGCCACGAGGCCGGTGTCGAGGTCAGGGTTGACGGACATGGTGCAGAAGTGGTCCAGGGCGGTGGCCAGGTACATCTGCAGGGTGTCGAGCACTTCCGTGCGCCCGACCGTCACCCCGGTCCACACCTCGGCGCGCGGGGTGCGCACGGCGTTGTCCAGCAGGCTGGGGTTCTCGGGCAAGCCGTCCTCGAACCACAGGCGGATCTCCTCGGTGCCGGTCACCAGGAGCGCCTGCCCGTCATGTTCCTCCTTCCCCTGCATGGGGACGAAGCCACAGATACGCGAGGACGTGCTGTCCAGGCGGCTGCCGTTGCGTTGGAAGCCGATGGAGCGGGTGAGGTTCCTGATACGCAGCGGCACCACCAGCCGCCCGTCCTCGGCCAGTTGCTCGAACCAGGCGGGCGGGATGTCCCATGCCCCGGCCGTCACCAGGATCCTGTCGTAGGGGGCGTGTTGGGGAACTC
Organism: Streptomyces hainanensis; assembly: GCF_004348415.1. GTDB lineage: Bacteria > Actinomycetota > Actinomycetes > Streptomycetales > Streptomycetaceae > Streptomyces > Streptomyces hainanensis. Next base: position 2,865 of record NZ_SMKI01000097.1, on the reverse strand, counting down.
CCCCGGCGGCGTCGGCGAGCACGACCCGGACCTGCGGGTAGCCGTTGGCCGTGAGCAGGCGCTGGGCGCGAGCCACGATGTCCGGGTCGATGTCGACGGTGGTGACCTCTCCGCCCTCGCCGACCAGTTCCGCGAGGTAGGCGGCGTTCAGGCCGCCGGAGCCGATTTCGAGTACCCGCATGCCCGGCTGGATGTCGGCTTGCTCCAGCATCATCGCCTGGATCTGAGGGGCGGAGACGGAGCTGATGGATCCCCCGTCGTCGTTCCTCTTGGTCACCACGGCGGAGATGGCGTCGTAGGCGGCTTCCAGCGTCGCCTCCGGCACGAATGCATGCCGACGGACCTGTCGCATGACCGTCTCCACGGGCTTGGAGACGATGTCGCCGCTCGCGATGAGCTCGTCGACGGCCTTGCCTCGCAGTTGCGTTGCCTGGTCCTCATCGACGGTTGCTTCGCTCATTGGGGGCAGTTCCCTTCTTGGTGCAAGCACATGAAAGTCGCTTCGCCGCGCGGTGGCGGGAGAACCGTGCGCCGCCTGGCGCTGTGACACCTGGCCAGCCGGCGGTTGCCGAGGAGGCACCCTGTCTGCTCGGGGTGCCTCCACCGGAGCGGGTACGCACGACCGAGTCGTCACCGCGGTTGGGCACTCTCGCGGCCCGAGGGCGATAGCCGCAGTGTAGTCATCCGGTCACGAATTGCGCCGTCTTCTCGCCATAGCCCGGCGCCGCGAATGTCCGCCACGCCCGGTGACGAACGGGCGACGCGGACTGCGACCGTCACAGGCATCGGCTCGAATTCGCTGCCCCACAGTCAGCTCCGGATTCCGAGATCGGCGAGGAGACTCACCAACACCGCGCGGTCCAGGGAGGCCACGACCGTGTGGTGGTCGGACAGGCCCCGCATGTTGATGACTTCGACGTCGATGACGGCGGGGAGGAGCGCGGTGGAGAGGTAGATCCGGTCGATGCGGGTCTGCGGTCCGTGAGTGGTGGAGGCGTCCATGGTCGGCGCCAGGAAGCGCGCCCGATCGCCCTCGCGGCCCGGGAGGGTGGCGAGGTGGCGTGCGGCGTCCTGGAGGCCGGCTGTCCGCAGGATGTTGTCCGGCCAGACGTCCAGTACCCGTGGCGCCCCCGGTGTGATCAGGCGGCTGCGGTGGGCGCGGTGGGGCGCGTCGCGGATGGCTAGGTCGTGGGTGGGCGGCACGTCGAGTCGCGGGAGCGGCACGTCGCCGACCAATCCGGGTTCGGGGTAGCTGTTGGTGTCGCCACTGCCGATGAACGGCAGGGTGATCTTCGCTCCGCCGTGCAGCGTCGTAGTCTTGTCGGCCAGTCGGGTCAGCCAGTGGGCTTCGGCTTCTCGGCCGGCCGGGTCGTGGTAGGCGTGGTGGAACGAGGCGCAGATGATCGGCACGCACGTGCCGGCCAGCTCCAGGCTCAGCACGGTTGGTGGCAGCGCCCAGGTAGTGGTGGTGCCGACGTCGTTGGCCCAGTTCCTGCGGGGCGTGAACGTCTGTGGGTCCCAGTACAGGGCGGTGGCGCCGAGGCCGGGCCCGAGTTCGCCGCGCATGCCCAGTGCGTTCTGGGAGTCCAGCCACAGCTCGGACTCCCGGCCGGCGGTGCCGCAGCCGATCAACTCCTGCCGCATCGACAGGTGGAGTTTGAGGCCACGCAGCCGCTGGTGCATGCGCTCCCACCGCGACCGGTCGCCGGCCCCGTTGAGCTCGAAGTTGCAGGTCCCGACGCGAATGACGCGTTCCATGATGGTCGTCCTCTCGCTCACGCCGCCGGGGTGAGGGCCCGTGCGAGCTTCCGCTTGTCGAAGGTCGCCACGACGCAGGCGTGGTCGGAGGCGGTCTTGACCGGTTCGCCGTCGATGACCGTCAGGCGGGTGAGCGCGGACGCGATGTTCGGCGTGGCGTACATGCGGTCAATGCGCTGCGCCTTGCCCTGCTCTGGGTTACGCCAGAGGGTGGCGGTTGGCTTCAACGCCTCGCGCTGGCCCAGCTCGTCGGCTGCGTGACGTCCGAGTTCGCGGAAAGGAGCGCCACCGCCGGGGGTGTAGCCAGCGAGGATGCGGTCAGGCTCGCCGTCGGATACGCGCGTGTCTCCGATCCAGATGGTTCGGTGCTGGTAGTGCACCGAGTCGCGGACGGTGGTCCACTCCGGCAGGGTCGTGGCGTCGTCGAACCACGGATAGGAGTTGAAGTCGCCGCCGATGAGGGCGGAATTGCCGTGGTCAGCGAGCGTGGTCAGGCGCTCGGCGGTGATCTGCCGCAGCATGGGGCTGAAGTGGCACAGGTGGACGCTCGCGACGGCGATCGGGGTGGTGGTGCCGTGGAGGCGGAGGATCGGGATCCGCACCGCCTTCCACATGGCCGTGTGCCACAGCTTCTCGTCCACCTTCTCGAACAGCTCGGCCCGGTAGAACACCGCGGTGGGGTTGGTGGAGTCGGTGGTCTGGGGGGCGAGGACGGCTTCGAGGCGGAGGCGGTCGGCTTCCTCGCGCAGCAGCCGCTCCTTGTTCTCCGCGGCCCGGGTCTCTTCCTGCCGGAGCACGATGTCCGGGTCCAGGTCTTCGACCACGTCCAGGGCGAGGTCGCGGCGCTCGCAGCCGCCATCCGGATCGAGGCCGTTGTTCTCGAGGTTCCAGTTGACGACGGTGATCTCCTCGACATCGTTCGGCGGGGTTGTGGTCGGTGTCGGGGCGGTCATCTCGGTGCTCTCCGATCGGTTCAGAGTGGGCGTGCTCAGGCGTGCGGTGCGGCTTTCGAAGCCGGGGTGCGGCTCGACCCGGTCGGTGGGGGCCCGCGCGCTCGTGTTCTGCCGTGGCCAGGTGGCGGGGTGTGGGCTGTCTCTTATACACAGC
>NZ_SMKI01000950.1 GCF_004348415.1 Streptomyces hainanensis | reverse complement strand
GGGAAGGGAGGGGGAGTCGACGTCCGCCATGAACGCATCCTGGGCCGCCTGGATGAGACGGTCCGAGCCGACGTGCCGGCCGAAGGCGCGTGACTCGGCGAGATCCCTCAGCTGACCGAGCGCCTCGTTCCTGGTCACCACGAGTGCGCCCGCCCTCCGCTGATGTCAAAGGTGGATGTCGAACGCCCCGGACCTCGATCGGTCCGGGGCGTTCACGCTGGTGCCCCCGGCAGGATTCGAACCTGCGACACCCGCTTTAGGAGAGCGGTGCTCTATCCCCTGAGCTACGAAGGCGCGTCGTGCTCGACAGTGTAGCGGGTGGTCCGGTGGCGGCCGGCGGGTCGTGGTTCGGTGGGCGGACGGATTCCTCTCATGCGCCGGCCCGGGGTGTGACAGGGGGCG
>NZ_SMKI01000949.1 GCF_004348415.1 Streptomyces hainanensis | reverse complement strand
GACCTCCCCCGACCCGATCGGCGGCTACCAGGCGGCCAACGACACGGGCGAGTTCGCCACCCGCGAGTTCCCCGGCGTCCGGTCGGAGGGCCCCGTCCGCTCCGAGGAGCCCGCCCAGGCATCGCCCGAACCGCGGCGCGACTCCTGGGCCGACCGCGACCAGGACTGGTCGCGCTCCGAGCCCCGCTACGAGCCGGAACCCCGGTACGAGCCGGAACCCCGCTACGAGCCGGAGCCCCGGTCGTACCAGCGTGAGGAACCGCAACCCACCGGTTACCAGCGCCCCGAGCCGACCAGGGCGCCCGACGAACTGCGCGACCCGCTGCCCCACCAGCAGCCCCAGCACGCTCCGGAACGGACCCCGATCTTCGAGGAGATGGAGTCGACCTGGTTCGGCCTGCGC
>NZ_SMKI01000948.1 GCF_004348415.1 Streptomyces hainanensis | reverse complement strand
GCCCAGTCGCCGGTGCAGGGAGGTGCGGTGCGCTGGTCGGTGGCGGCGTGCACGGTGCCGGTGGCGGTGATCGCGGTGGCGCGGCCGCGGTCCACCCGGACGACCCGGGCGGGGTGGAGGCCGGCGGCCGCGTGCTCGGCGAAGGCCTCCGCCAGGTCGGCGTTCCAGCCGTAGGCGGCGAGGGAGTGCTCGGTGGACGGGAAGGGTGAAGCGTGTGGTGAGGACAACGGAGAGACCCCTGGATCGGGAGGGCCCGCGGGGTAAGAGGGGGGCGGCGTTCAGCCGCGCCCGGCCGGGGCCCGGAACGGGAGGTTGAGGCGGGAGTCGCGCAGGGCGGCGACAGGCGACGCGGTCATCAACCTCACCTCCTTCAGGCGCTCGATCCGGCTGCTTCCGTTGCTTGGTGC
>NZ_SMKI01000947.1 GCF_004348415.1 Streptomyces hainanensis | reverse complement strand
CCCGGACCCCGACCCGACCAACCCCACCGAGCCGAGCGACCCCGGCACCGGCGGGCCGCCCACCGAGGACCCCGAGGACCCCGACGACCCGCCGACCGGGGAGCCCCCGGACCCGGACGATCCGGGCGATCCCGGTGGTCCGGGCGAGGAGGAACCGCCCCCGGTACTCCAGATGGGGGACTCGGGCCCCGAGGTCGTCAAGCTCCAGCAGCGGCTGCTCCAGCTGAACTGGGTCTACGTGGGCGAGGCGCACGGCGTCTACGACCAGGCGACCAAGGACGCGGTGGAGCGTTTCCAGAGTGCCTACGGGGTCCAGGAGGACTCGCCCGGCGTCTACGGCGCCGCCACCCGCAAGATGCTCGAGGCGCACACCACCGAGCCGTAGCGGAACGCGAACGGGCGGGGGC
>NZ_SMKI01000096.1 GCF_004348415.1 Streptomyces hainanensis | reverse complement strand
GGGGTGGGGCAGCCCGGCGGCCACCACGGCGGTAACGGAAACCAGACGCAGAGGCAGATGCCGTGTCGGGGGGCCGTCCCCTCGGCCGCCGGCGGGCAGCCGAGGAAGGACGCGGGGACCGCCGTGCCGGCCGCGGCCGCGGGCGCGGCGGCCCCGGCTATACCGGCGGTGGCCAGCAGCACGGCGGCGCCGGCCCCGGCCAGGCGGGTGCGCTGCGCGATGTTCACGCAGTGATCGTGCGCGCCGGGCGCGCGACGCGCCGGACGGTCGCCTGGTTTTCGCCCGATGTGATGAAAATCGGCCCTGACGGGATTGCCGGCCGCTCGGACCGTTACTGACGTCCCGTCAGCCGCGCAGCAGCCGGGACGGCTCGTCGAGCGCGGCGCGTACCGTGAACCCGGCGGCGCCGAGCAGCGGCCCGTCGGGGCCGAGTGGCGAGGCCCGCACCGGCACCGGGGTGCTGCGCCCGCCGGCCGCCACACTGGTGCGGCGGGCCAGTTCCCGGCTCACCGGCGCCAGCAGCCAGGGCGCCAGCCGGGCCAGCGCGCCGCCGACCACCACCTGCCGTGGATCGAGCAGGTTGACCGCGCCGGACAGCGCGATGCCCAGGGCGGTGCCGGCCTGCCGCACGGCCCGCAGCGCGCCGGCGTCGCCCGCCTCGCACCGCGCGGCGAGCGCCCCGAGGCGCACCCCGGGGCCCGGTTCGAGGCCGGCCGCCCGCAGCACCGCCTCCTCGCCCGCGTAGGTCTCCAGGCAGCCGCGGCCGCCACAGGAGCAGGGGCGACCCTCGGGACGCACCGGGACGTGGCCCAACTCGCCCGCGAAACCGTGGGCGCCGCGCAACAGCCGCCCCTCCACCACCACGGCGGCGCCGATCCCGATCTCCGCCGACACGTGCACGAAGCTGTCCTGGACCCCGGCCCCGCCTGCCGACCACAGTTCGGCCAGCGCGCCGAGGTTGGCCTCGTTCTCGACGGTGACCGGGCCCAGGCCGGTGGGCAGCCCCGCCGCCAGATCGATGTCCCGCCAGCCCAGGTTGGGCGCCATCAGCAGCCGTGACCGACCCGATCCCGCGTCCCGGGCGAGCAGTCCGGGGACGGCGACCGTCAGCCCCGTGGGACGCAGCCCGGCGCCGGCCGCGTCGCGCGCCGCGTCCCGCAGCATGCCGGTCAGCGTGGCCAGCACGGCGGCCGGCTCGGCGCCCTGGTTGCGCGTCTCCTGGCCGAGCCGGATCCGCACCCGACCCCGCAGGTCCATCACGGCCACCGCCAGGTGGTCGACGCCGATCTCCGCCCCGAACCCGCACGGCCCCCGGTCGGTGAGCAGCAGCCCGGTGCCGGGCCGGCCCACCGCGCCAGACCGGCCGGGGCCCCGCTCGACCAGCAGGCCGCCGCGCGACAGCTCGTCCACCAGGGTGGAGACGGCGGCCCTGGTCAGCCCGATCCGGGCGGCGACCTCCGCCCGGGAGAGCGGCCCCTCGGCCGCCAGGGCGTGCAGCACCCGGGAGAGGTTGCGCTGCCGCATCTCGGCCTGCGACTGGGGGGCGGGCTTGGCCATCGCGGATCCTCGGAACCCTTCAGCGGCGCCGGAGCAGCGCGTCGGCGTCGGTCAGGGTGGCGGCCAGCCGGGCGAGCGCCGCGTCGTCCCGTTCGACCGGCTCGAACGCCGGTCCCGCCGTGGTGTCCCACTCCCGGGCCACGGCCGCCGGTTCGCGGCCGAGCAGCAGTCCGGCGGCCTGTGCGGCGGCGCCGAGCGCCACCAACTCGTCGGCCACCGGCACCCGCACCGCGCGGCCGGAGAGCCGGCGGACCGTCTCCCGCCAGGCGGTGCCCCGGGCGCCGCCGCCGATCAGCACGATCGGCTCGCCGGGGTCGGCGTCGTCGTCGAGCACCGATTCGAGCGCGCGCAGCAGCGCGAAGACGGCGCCGTCGTAGGCGGCCTGGAGCAGCTGCCCGCCCGAGGTGTCGTGGCGCAGCCCGTGCACGAGTCCGGAGGCGTAGGGCAGGTCCGGGGTGCGCTCGCCGTCGAGGAACGGGAGCACCACGGCCTCGCCGCCCGGGGCCACGGCCTCCCGGTCGAGGCCGAGCAGGGTCGCGATCCGGTCCACGGCCTGGGTGCAGTTGAGGGTGCAGGCCAGCGGCAGCCAGCCGCGCCAGGCGTCGGCGAAACCGGCGACGATGCCGCTCGCGTCGGTCGGGCGGCGCTCGCTGACCGCGTAGACGGTGCCCGAGGTGCCCAGGCTGAGCGCCGGCCGGCCGGGCACCAGGCCCAGCCCGAGGGCCCCGGCCATGTTGTCGCCCGTGCCGGCGGCGACCAGGATGCCCTCGGGCAGCGGCAGCCCGGCCCGGGTGGTGCCGGCCGCCTCGCCGGCCGCCAGCACCCGGGGCAGCAGCGCCGGGTCGAGGCCGACGTGGGCCAGGATCTCCTCGTCGTAGGACTCGGTCGCGGTGGACCACCAGCCGCTGCCCGAGGCGTCGCCGCGGTCGGTGGTGCCGCCGCGCACCTCCTGGCCGGTCAGCTTGCCGGTGAGGTAGTCGTGGGGGAGCCGGACCGCGCGGGTGGCGTCGGCCGCGGCCGGCTCGTGCTCCCGCAGCCAGGCCCACTTGGTGACCGTGAAGGAGGCCGGCGGCACGCTGCCGACCCGCTCGGCCCAGGCGCCCGGGCCGCCGAGCTCGTCGATCAGCCGCGCGCGCTGCGGCGCGGAGCGGGTGTCGTTCCACAGCAGCGCGTTGCGCACCGGCCGGCCGCTCGCGTCCAGCGTCACCAGCCCGTGCTGCTGCCCGGCCACCGCGATGGCGGCGGCCTCGCCGGCGGCCGGGCCGCACTGTTCCAGCGCGTCGGTGAGCGCCGTCCACCACTGCTCGGGGTCGCTGTCGTGCTCGGCCGTCACCACGTGTGGTGCCTGGCCGCGCGCCACCACGGAACCGGTCGCGCTGTCCACGACCAGCGCCTTGGTGGACTGCGTGGAGCTGTCCACGCCGATGACGAGGGGTCCGTCCGGTGCCGCCATGAGCGCGGTCCTCTCTGCGGGTCGGATGTGCGGGTGCGGGTGTGGGTCCGATGCCGGGTGGGGGCTTCCACCGCGGGCCAGTGCATACTAATTTGTTAACGGCCATGACGAAATACTGGGGACCCGAGGAGCCGCAATGTCATACGAACCCACCCCCGACGACAAGTTCAGCTTCGGCCTGTGGACGGTTGGCTGGCAGGGCCGCGACCCGTTCGGCGAGGCCACCCGCCCGGCCCTCGACCCGGTGGAGTCCGTCAACCGGCTCGCCGACCTCGGTGCCTGGGGCGTCACCTTCCACGACGACGACCTGATCCCCTTCGGCTCCTCGGCGACCGAGCGCGAGGGCCACATCAAGCGCTTCCGCGAGGCCCTTGACGCCACCGGGATCACCGTCCCGATGGTCACCACCAACCTCTTCACCCACCCCGTCTTCAAGGACGGCGCCTTCACCGCCAACGACCGCGACGTGCGGCGTTACGCGCTGCGCAAGACGCTGCGCAACATCGACCTGGCCGCCGAGCTCGGCGCCGAGACCTTCGTGGCCTGGGGCGGCCGGGAGGGCGCCGAGTCCGGCGGCGCCAAGGACGTGCGCGCCGCGCTCGACCGCTTCAAGGAGGGCTTCGACCTGCTGGCCGACTACGTGGTCGAGCAGGGCTACGACCTGCGCTTCGCCCTGGAGCCCAAGCCCAACGAGCCGCGCGGCGACATCCTGCTGCCGACGGTGGGGCACGCCCTCGCCTTCATCGAGCGGCTCGAGCGCCCCGAGCTCTTCGGGGTCAACCCGGAGGTCGGGCACGAGCAGATGGCCGGGCTCAACTTCCCGCACGGGATCGCCCAGGCGCTGTGGGCCGGCAAGCTCTTCCACATCGACCTCAACGGGCAGAACGGCATCAAGTACGACCAGGACCTGCGCTTCGGCGCCGGCGACCTGCGGTCCGCCTTCTGGCTGGTCGACCTGCTGGAGACCGCCGGCTACCAGGGCCCGCGGCACTTCGACTTCAAGCCGCCGCGCACCGAGGACTTCGACGGCGTCTGGGCCTCCGCCGCCGGCTGCATGCGGAACTACCTGATCCTCAGGGAGCGCGCCGCGACGTTCCGCGCCGACCCGGCCGTCCAGGAGGCGCTGCGCGCCGCCCGGCTCGACCAGCTGGCCACGCCCACCCTGGAGCCCGGCGAGACCGCCGCCACGCTGCTCGCCGACCGCTCCGCGTTCGAGGAGTTCGACGTGGACGCGGCCGCCGCGCGCGGCATGGCGTTCGAGGCGCTCGACCAGCTGGCGATGGACCACCTGCTCGGCGTCCGCGGCTGACCCGGGCCCACGCCACCAGCCCGTTCCGCCGGCCGCTCAGGCCGGCGGAGCGGTGCTCTCCCGCACCACCAACCGGGTGGACAGCTCGGTGCGCACCCCCTCCGGCCGGTCGCCGTCCATCATCCGCCGCAGCAGCCGCAGCGCGGTCGCGGCCATCTCCGCCAGCGGCTGCCGCACCGTGGTCAGCGCGGGGGACGACCAGCGGGCCTGCGGCAGGTCGTCGAAGCCCACCACGCTGACGTCGTCCGGCACCCGCAGACCGTGTTCGCGCGCGGCCTGGCACACCCCGAGCGCCATCTGGTCCGAGCAGGCGAACACGGCGGTGGGCGGCTCCGGCAGCGCCAGCAGCTCGGTCATCCGCCGGTGTGCCACCACCTCGTCGAAGTCGCCGTGGCGCACGTGCTCGGGCGGCACCCGAAGGCCGGCGGCCGCCATCGCCGACCGGAAGCCGGCGATCCTGGCGTCGCTGCACATCTTGCGGCGGTAGCCGCCGATCACCGCGATCCGCCGGTGCCCGAGGCGGATCAGGTGCTCGGTGGCGCTGACCCCGCCCTGCCAGTTGGTCGCACCGACCGAGGGCACGCCGGGCGGCGGATCGAGTACCGGGTCGATCATCACGTAGGGGATCCGGTGCTGTTCCAGCCAGGAGTACTGGGTGGTGTTGAGCTCCGCCAGGTTGAACAGCACCCCCGCCGTGCCGCGGGCGCCCAGCTTGTCGAGCCAGCCGAGCTCGGGACGCCCGCCGCGGGTCCTGACCAGGGCGGCCGAGACCACCACCCCGATGCCGGCGTCGTGCGCCGCCTCCTCCACGCCGTGCAGCACCGCGCCCGACCAGGGCGCGTCGAGCCGGTGCACCACCAGGTCGATCAGGGCCGGCGGCCGGTCGGCGGCGAACCGCGGTCGGCGCACGTAACCGAGCCGGTCGAGCACCTCGGTGACCCGGCGGCGGGTCTCCGGCGCCACGTCCTCCCGGCCGTTGGCCACCTTGGACGCGGTGGGGACGGAGACACCGGCCTCCCTGGCGACCACGGCCAGGGTGGGGCCACCGGCGCCTGAGGGACGGACCATGGGATCTCCCCTTTCGCCCTGTGCCGCTCGGGCGCGCCGTGAAAGTTTCGGGTTCCGGCGTCGGCCCGGCGCGTCACCGACCCGGTAGCAAGCGCTTCCTACGTTAGGGGCGGGTCGCCCGACTGTGAAGTCCACCGCCGCTCACCGCCGTTCACCGCCGTTCGCCGGGTGGCGAACGCTTTCGAAAGTTGTCGAAGCCGCCGGGGGACTCCCGTTCGCCCGCCCGCCTCCTAGCGTTGTGGGCATGCCAACTCCGCGTGTGCTGCGTACCCTCTGGACGCTCGCGACGGCGCTCGTCCTCGGCCTGCTGGCCCCCCTGTTGACCGCGCCGCCGGCCCACGCCGCGCCGGTCACCGTGCTCAACGGCACCCAGTTCACCGACCCCAACGGCGACCCCGTGCACGCCCACGGCGGCGGCGTCCTCAAGGTGGGTCAGTACTACTACTGGTTCGGCGAGAACCGGCAGGTGGACAGCAACGCGTTCCGCTACGTCTCCGCCTACCGCTCGACCGACCTGCGGAACTGGGAGTTCCGCAACCACGTGTTGACCCAGAGCACCCACCCCGAGCTCCAGTCCGCCAACATCGAGCGCCCCAAGGTCGTCCACAACCGGGCGACCGGGCAGTTCGTGATGTGGATGCACAAGGAGAGCGCCACGGACTACAGCGAGGCCAGGGCCGCCGTCGCCGTCTCCGACACCGTGGACGGCGACTACACCTGGCGGGGCAGCTTCCGGCCGCTCGGCCACATGTCCCGGGACATCACCGCCTTCGTGGACGACGACGGCACCGGCTACATGGTCTCCGCCGCCCGCGAGAACTACGACCTGCACGTCTACCGGCTCACCCCGGACTACACGGCCGTCGAGAGCCTGGTGGCCAACCCGTGGCCCGGCGGCCACCGGGAGGCGCCCGCGTTGTTCAAGCGCGACGGCGTCTACTTCATGCTCACCTCGGGCGCCACCGGGTGGTCCCCCAACCAGCAGCAGTACGCCACCTCGACCAGCCTGGCCGGTGGGTGGAGCGCGATGCGGAACGTCGGCGACGGCACGGCCTTCGGCTCGCAGACCGCCTTCGTCCTCCAGATCCAGGGCACCGCGGGCACCTCGTACCTGTACCTCGGCGACCGTTGGGGCAACTCCTTCGGCGGCCGGGTCAACGACTCGCGCTATGTCTGGCTGCCGCTCAGCTTCCCCGACAGCCGTTCGCTGAGCATGGGTTGGGCGCCCGAGCTGACCGTCGACGCCGCGGCGGGCACGGTGCGCGCCGCCGGCGGCCCGTACCAGACGCTGACCGCGAGGCACTCGGGCAGATGCCTGGACATCCCCAGCCAGTCGCACGCCGTCGGGCAGCAGTTGGCCCAGTATCCCTGCAACGGCGGCGGCAACCAGCGCTTCTGGCCGCGTGACGCCGGGGGCGGCCACGTCCAGCTGGTCACCCGGCACAGCTCGCTCTGCCTGGCCGTCTCCCATGGTTCGACGGCCGCCGGGGCCGCGGTGGTGCAGGCCGCCTGCGGCGCGGGCGCCGAGCAGCAGTGGCGGCTGACGGACACCGGCGACGGCCACGTCAGGATCGCCGCCGGGCACAGTGGCCTGTGCCTGGACGTCTCCGACGAGTCGACCGCCGACGGCGCCCGCCTGATCCAGTACACGTGCTCGACGACCGCGGCCCACCAGCAGTTCCGGCGGACCACGGTCTGAACCACCGGCCCGGCCGGTGGCCCGTCGTCAGCGCCGCCTGACCGTCAGGACCAGCAGCCCCCCGACGACGAGGCCGACCCCGGCCCAGGCGGGCGCGCCGAGCCGCTCGCCCACGACCAGCACACCGAGCACCGCGGCCACCACCGGCTCGAAGAGCGTCAACGTGGTCGCGGTGCCGGCCGTCACCCGGACGAGCCCGGCGCCGAACAGCACGTACGCCAGGCACATCGGTATCAGCGCCAGATAGGCGACCACCGCGAGGCCGCGCCCGCTGCCGGTCAGCGGCCCGCCGGTGGCCGCGAACACCGGCAGCAGCACCAGGGCCGCCAGGCCGAACAGGGCGCCCATCGCACCACGCGAGGGATGGCCGCGCCGGATGATCCCCGCCGCGCAGTAGGTGTAGCCGGCGTAACCCGCGCCGGCCAACAGGCCGAGCGCCACCCCGGCCGGCGCCCGGTCACCCGCGGTGCCGTCGTGCGCGGCGAGCACCAGCAGCGCGCAGCCGACGGCGGCCGCCCCGGTGGCCGTCAGCCAGCGCCGGGTCAACCGGACGCCGTCCAGCAGCCGTTCGAGGAGCGCCGCGAACACCGGGGCGCTGCCGATGCTGACCACCGTCCCGACGGCCACCCCGGCCCAGGCCATCGAGGTGTAGAAGGCCAGTGGATAGACGACCACGCCGAGCGCGCCCAGCACGGCGAGGAGCGGCACGGTGCCGCCGCCGCGCAGCACGGCGAGCGGGCTCCGGCCGGCGATGGCGACCGTCAGCAGCCCGCCGAAGCCCATGGTGGCGGCCCCGATGGACAGTGACGAGGCGCCTTCCGGCGCGAGACTCGCCACCGTGCCGGTGGTGCCCCACAGGGCGCTGGCGGCGAGGATCAGGAGCGGTCCCGCGGTGTCCCGCCGGGCCGAGGTCGGCTTCGTGGCGGGGGTGGGAGAGGAGCGCGACGAGGTCGCGCGGGAAGAGCGGAAGGAAGGGGTGTTCATGGGCAGACGCGTCCAACTCCGGTGAGATCCGACGGGGGAGATCAGCGGGAGGGCGCGCCGAGAACCGGCCGGGCACGGCGGAGCCGCGGGCGGACCGGGGAGCCGGGCGGGCAGGTGGGCCGGCCCGGCGAGCGCATCAGATGCCGCGCGCCCTCAGTGGGCGGCTGGCGGCGGAGTGACGGCGTGCCAGTGGACGGATCGCATGCGAGCGAGCATAGGCGCCGCCCTACGCCTCCGCCAGGGCGGTCCCGCAGGTCCCGCGCGACGTCAGTCGGTCCGGCACCACGCGAGGAGCAGCTCGGCCAGCTCGGCCGGGCGTTCCTCGTGCGGGTAGTGGCCGAGCCCCTCCCAGAGCACCACGCGGGAGCGCGGGTCGCGCAGTGTGCCACGCTCCCAGGCGGCCGCCGCCGGCGAGTTGTGCACGGCGAGCGTGGGCTGGCCCCGGCGCCGCAGATACGCCTCGGCCGCCGGGCGGGGCCCGAAGGCGTCGGACGTCAGGTACATGGCCTCCCGGTAGTCGATCAGCACCGCGGGGTCCATCGCGGCCATCAGCCGCTCGTGCCGCTCCCGCAGCCGGGCCGGGCCGGTCGCGGTGAACGCGCGACGCACGAAGCCGACCGCCCAGTCCGCCCCCTCGCGGCGCAGCGCCGCCTGCTCGGCGGGCAGCCGGCGGATCTCGTCCTCGTCCGCGCCGTAGGCGGCGGCGACGGGCACCACGGAGCGCACCAGTTCCGGGTGTTCGACCGCCAGCGCCGTGACCACCTGGCCACCCATGGAGTGCCCCACCGCGACCACCGGGCCGGTGCCCGACGCCCGCAGCCAGCCGGCCAGGTCGGCCGCCACCGCGCGCGGCGCGTGGCGCCCGGTCCTGGCCGGGGTCCGGCCGTGTCCCGGCAGATCGGGTGCCCACACCCGGTGGTACGGCCCGAGCAGGGGCAGCAGCGGCGCCCAGTCCCCGGCGTCCCCACCCCAGCCGTGCACCAGCAGCAGGGGCGGCCCCTGGCTCCGCGGTGGCGGGCCGGTGTCGACGGCGTGCGGCCGGAACGTGCCCGTGGTCGCCGACTCCATGGCGGCCCTCCTCGGTACGGAAAACGTTTGCCATGCGGACCGCAGTCTAGGCCCGGACAGGGCCTGACCGGTGAACGTCAGCCCCCGGCCCGCCCGTTCGAGGCCAGCGCGCCCTCCAGGGCGAAGGTGGCGGCCCCAAGGCTCACCGGGTTGGCGCCGATCGGGCTGAGCACGATCTCCGCGCCCGCCGAGGGCCGCGGCAGCGCGTGCCAGGCGACGGCCCCGCGCACCGCGTCGAGTAGCCGGTCGCCGAGCCGCCGGGTGACCCAGCCGGTCAGCACGATCACCTCGGGGTCGAGCAGGTTGACCAGGTCTCCGACGGCGGCGCCGAGGCAGTCGGCGGTCCGCCGCAGCACCGCCGTGGCGGTCGGGTCGCCCCGGTCCAGGGCGTCGGCCAGCGCCGCGACGGTGGCGGTCTGGTCGCCCCCGACCAGCAGCGGGCTGCGTGGATCGAGTTCGCGGAGGGTGCGCATGATGCCCGGGGCGCCGACATAGGTCTCGACGCAGCCGCGGCGGCCGCAGTGGCAGGGCCGGCCGTCGAGCACCAGGGTCGTGTGGCCCCACTCGCCGGCGCTGTTGGAGACCCCGCGGTGCAGCGCGCCGCCGATGGCCAGGCCGGTGCCGACGCCGGTGCCGAGGTTGACGACCACGGCGTCCTCCCGGCCGCGCGCGGCGCCGAACCACAGCTCCGCGACCATGCAGGCGCGCATCGGGTTGTCGAGGTAGAGCCGGTGGGGGAGATGCTCGGCGAGCAGGGCGAGCAGCGGCACCTCGCGCCAGTCCCAGTTGGCCGCGAAGACGGAGACCCCGCCCTCCCGGTCCACCATCCCGGGCATGCTGATCCCCGCGCCGAGCACGCGTCCCTCGGCCGCCGCCCGCCCGGTGGCGACGCGCACGGCCCCGGCGATGCGGCGCACCAGCCGGGCCGGGGCGCCGTCCTCGGGGGCCAGCTCCTCGTGGGCGCGGCCCAGCACCCGCAGCGCCAGGTCGACGACCTCGACGTGCACATAGGTCTCGGCGACGTCGACGCCGATCAGCGCCCCGCCGCCCGCGTTGACCGCGAGCAGACCACGCGGTCGGCCGCCCCCCGAGTCCTCGAAGCCGGCCTCCACCAGCATGCCGAGCTCGATCAGCTCGCCGACGAGGGTGGCGACCGTGGCAGGACTGAGGCCGGTGGCCTCGGCCAGCGCGGCTCTGGACACCGGGGAGTCGGCGATGGCCTGCCGAAGCAGGTGGTAACGGTTGGCCGTGCGGATGTCGCGTGAGGTGCGCTTCACCTCACTCTCCGCCGTCGTCCTTGCCCTTCCTGCGGAACCAGCGGCGTTTGCCCGGGCGTCGGGGGCGCTGCCGCCGCCGGCCCGAGCCGAATATCCAGCCCGCCGGCGGCTCGTCCGAGCGCCAGGGCTGCGGCGTCGGTGCCTCGTGCTTCCACCGCTCGTTGAGCATCCTGGTCCGCGCCGAGGGCTCCTTGACCTCGGCCTCGCGCACAAAGCTCTCGTCGAGCACGAGGTCGTCCCACTCCTCGCGCTCCGGCTCGCCGCCGTGCGGCTCTTCCTGGCCGGCGGACTCCCTGCTCATGGGCTTCCTCCCGTCCACACCGTGGGTGTGGCGCGTGACGTCAGATACAACGCTCCCCGGGGCCCTGGTGTTCCAGGGCCCCGGGGGGTGCTCGATCCGCCACGGTACCGAAGACCGGGCGACCGGCGTCAGGACGAGGTGCCCTTGCTCTCCGCCGGCTCGTTCTCATCGGCGTCCTTGGCACGCGACGACGCGTAGAGGCTGGTGATGGTGGTCACCGCGAGCACCGTGACGATGACCCCGAGCGAGACCGCGGTGCTGATCACCGGCACGTGGACGCCCGACTCGTGCAGCGCGTGCAGCACGAGCTTGACGCCGATGAAGCCGAGGATGATGGACAGGCCGTAGGAGAGGTGGACCAGCTTCTGCAGCAGGCCGCCGATCAGGAAGTACAGCTGGCGCAGGCCCATCAGCGCGAAGGCGTTGGCCGTGAAGACGATGTAGGGGTCGTCGGTGAGGCCGAAGATGGCCGGGATGGAGTCGAGCGCGAACAGGATGTCCGTGCTGCCGATCGCCAGCATCACGATCAGCATCGGGGTGATCAGCCGGCGGCCGTTCTCCCGGATGAAGAGCTTGGTGCCGTGGTACCGGTCGGTGGTCGGGAACCGCCGCTCCACCATCTTGAGGAAACGGTTCTCTTCGTACTCCTCTTCCTCCTCGTCGCTGCGCGCCTCCTTGATCAACTTCCAGGCGGTCCAGATGAGGAAGGCGCCGAAGATGTAGAAGACCCAGGAGAAGGTCGAGATCATCGCCGCGCCCGCCGCGATGAAGGCGGCGCGCAGCACCAGCGCGATCAGCACGCCGATCAGCAGCACCCGGGCCTGGTACTGCGCGGGCACCGCGAACTTGGTCATGATCAGCACGAAGACGAAGAGGTTGTCCACGCTCAACGACTTCTCGGTGATGTAGCCGGCGAAGAACTCGCCGGAGGGTGTGCCGCCTTCGAAGATCATCAGCCCGAGGCCGAACAGAACGGCCAGGAGCACCCAGATGATGGTCCAGGTGCCGGCTTCCTTCATGGACACCTCATGGGGCTTGCGCCCAAAGAAGAAGTCCACCGCGATGAGTGCGCAGAGCACCACCACGGTGAGCGCCCACATGCCAAACGAGACGTCCACTGTTCCTCCGGTCTTGGGTCGGCTTCAGCCGCTTGCTTCGGTAAAGAGAACCAAAGTGAGCTTAAAGGAAGAGTAAAGCCGCCGGACGGGTGGTCGGTGCCGTCGTCCGACGGCGCTCCCCGCGCGACGCAAAATCCCATGTCGTCGGGGCGGGGGGACCGGCATGATCACTCGACATGGAGCCATCTTCCGCGGGGTTGCGGATATATCGGGACATTTTCCTTGTGCCTGGGGTCGGAGGTTTCGTCACGGCGAGCCTGATCGGCCGGATGCCGATGGCCATGCTCTCGCTGGCCACGGTCTTCCTGGTCACCGACGTGACCGGCAGCTACGCGACGGCCGGCGCCGTCTCCGCCGCCGGCGCGCTCTGCTTCGCCTTCCTCGTCCCCCAACTCGGCTACACCATCGACCGCCTCGGCCAGCGCAGGGTGCTGCGCCCACTGGGGCTGGTCTTCGGGGCGGCCGGAACCCTCTTCGTACTCGCCGCCCAGCTGGACGCGCCGATCTGGCTGCTGTTCGTCACCGGCGCGCTCTTCGGCGCCTCGATGCCGCCGCTGGGCGCCATGGTCCGCGCCCGCTGGAGCCATCTGGCCGGGGGCGATCCCAGCGGCACGCTGCTGCGGTCCTCGTACTCCTTCGAGTCGGTGCTCGACGAGATGATCTTCGTCGTCGGCCCGCTGCTGGCCTCGGCCGTCGTCCTGGTCCACCCCGCCGCCGGGGTGCTCGCCGTCTCCCTCTTCGGCCTGGTCGGCAGCCTGCTGCTGGCCGCCCAGCGGCGCACCGAACCGCCCGTGCTGCCCGTCCGCACCGGCGGCGGCCGGGCTCTCGCGGTGCCGGGGCTGCGGCTGATGTGCGCCGCGTACCTCTGCGTCGCCGGGATGTTCGCCGGCTGGGAGCTGAGCACCATCGCGTTCGTGGACGAGTACGGCAGCACCTGGATGATCGGCGCGGTCATGGCCACCTACGCCCTGGGCAGCGGGGTCGGGGGCCTCTGGTACGGCGCGCGGCACTGGCGACTCCCGCTCGACCGCCGCTTCCTGCTGGCGCTGACGGCGGTGGTGGCCGGAATCGGCCCGCTGTGGGCCATGCCGGGGGTGGGCGCGCTGTGGGCGTTCTCCGTCTTCTCCGGCTTCCTGATCGCGCCCACCGTGATCGCCGCGTACAGCCTGGTGCGCGAGGGCGTGCCGGCCGAGACGCTGACCGAGGGCATGACCTGGATGGCCACCGCGGTGGGGCTCGGCAAGGCGCTCGGCGTACTGGTGGCCGGCCTGGTCATCGAGGCGCACGGGGCCCGCTGGGGCTACGCGTTCACCGTGTCCTGCGGGGTGCTGGCGCTGGTCATCGCGGCCAGTGGCTTCCGGCACCTGCGCGCGATGGCCACGACCGACCTCATCCGGGCGGCCTGAGGCGGGTGACGCGCCAGGCGCCGGCCGGGATCCCGGCCCGGAGGTCGGCCCGGAGTTCGGTGCGGAGTTCGGTGCGGGGCGCCTCGCGGCCGGTCAGGCGGCCGACACGAGCGGCAGGTCGGCCCAGACGACATGGCCCCGGCCGGCGTCACGGGGCCGCACGCCCCAGACACTCGCCAGCGCGCAGACCAGCAGCAGGCCGCGCCCGCCCTCGTCCTGCGGGCCGGCGACGGTCGGCGTGTGGCGGGGGCCCCGGCCCTCGCTGGCGACCGCCACCCGCAGCAGGCCGCCGAGGAGTTCGAGCTCGCAGCCGACCGACGCGCTGTCGGTGTGCCGCAGCGCGTTGGTCACCAGCTCCGAGATGACCAACTGGGCGTTGTCGCAGGTCTCCAGCGGCGTGTGCCACTCGAGGAGCTGGTGACGGGCGCGTCTTCGCGCCTCGGCCGGCGAGGTCTCGACGGCCGGCAGGTGGAACCGGACGTGGCCGCGCTGCGGCGCGGCGCTGGCATGGCGCTCCACGGACTGGGCGCGCGAGTAGGAAGCCACCGTTCTACTGTGCGGGTGCGCCTCTCATCCGGCAAGAGGCATCCTGCAAATTACAGAAGAGTTGGTATCACTCTGTTGCGTTCGCTGCACGCGTGGCAGACTTCTTTGGCGACGGCGGTAGTTGAAGGGGTGGCCCGGGTGTTGGGTGGACAGGCGAGCGGGGCGGCCACCGCCCTCCGGCTCGTGCTCGGCAAGCGCCTCCAGGACCTGCGCGAGACGGCCGGCCTCTCCTTCGAGCACGCGGCCCGCGCCCTGGACGTCACCCACGCCACCATCCGCCGGATGGAGAAGGCCCAGGTCGGCCTCAAGGTGCCCTACGTCGAGAAGCTGCTCCGGATCTACGGCCTCTCCGAGCAGGACGAGATCGACCGCTTCCTCGTCCTGGTGCGGGAGGCGAACCAGCCCGGCTGGTGGCACCGTTACCGCGACGTCCTGCCCGACTGGTTCAGCGCCTTCGTCAGCCTCGAGTCCGAGGCCGACCAGATCCGTGCCTACGAACCCCACTACGTTCCCGGCCTGTTGCAGACGGAGGCCTACGCCACCGCCGTGCTGCGCGCCGGCATGCCGCACGCGCCGGCCACCGAGATCGAGCGCCTGGTGGCGCTGCGGCTGGCCCGTCAGGAGGTGCTGTCCCGGGCCCGGCCGCCGCTGCTGTGGATCGTCGTCGACGAGACGGTGCTGCGTCGCCCCATCGGCCGCCCCAACGTGATGCGCGCCCAGGTCGCCCGGCTGGTCGAGGCGGCCGCCAACCCGCAGGTGCGGCTCCAGGTCATGTCGTTCTCCGCCGGTCTGCACCCCGCGATGTACGGGCCGTTCCACCTGTTCCGGTTCCCGCTGCCCGAGCTGCCCGACGTCGCGTGCGCGGAGAGCCTGGTCGGGGCCCACTACTTCGACCAGCGCGACGACGTCTCGGCCTTCCGGGAGGCGCTGGACCGGATGTGCGCGCAAGCCGCGCCGGTGCACCGCACCGAGGCCATCCTCGGTGAGATTCGCAAGGAGATCTGAACCATGGATCGCATTTACAACGGCATGCCCGCGACCCAACTCGGCAAGGACGGGTGGCGGAAGCCCTGGAGCGGGGGGAACGGTGGCAGCTGTGTGGAGGCGATGCTGCTGGGGGACGGCCGGGTGGCCATCCGCCAGTCCACCGACCCGGACGGGCCGGCGTTGATCTGCTCGCGGCACGAGATCGAGCGGTTCATCGAGGGCGTGAAGTCCGGCGAGGCCGACTTCCTGCTGGTGTGATCACCGGTGGGAGATGAGCCGCGGTGTCCGCGCACGGGGGGCGCGGGCACCGCGGCTGGGGGGACGAGACGACACCCGACGACACGGAGCATGGTGTGGGCGAAGAGGGCTTTTCCGCCGAGCAGATAGACACCAGCCGGCCGCACCCGGCCCGGATGTACGACTACTACCTGGGGGGTCAGGACAACTACGAGGTCGACCGCACCGCCGCCGAGGCGGTCATCGGGCTGCTGCCCGACATCCGGCTGGCCGCGCGGGAGAACCGGTCCTTCATGCACCGCGCCACCCGGGCCGTGGTGGCCCGCGGGGTCCGGCAGATCATCGACATCGGCACCGGCATCCCCACCTCGCCCAACACCCACGAGGTGGCCAGGTCCCTGGCGCCCGACGTGCGGATCGCCTACGTCGACAACGACCCGATCGTCTCCGCCTACGCCGGTGCCAAGCTCACCAACGAGGGCAACGCCGGGTTCGTCCTCGCCGACCTGCGCGACCCCGAGGCGCTGCTGCGCCACCCGGCGGTCGCCGACCTCATCGACTTCGACCAGCCGGTCGCGCTGCTGCTGGTGGCGATCCTGCACTTCATCGACGACGCCGAGGACCCGGTCGGCATCGTGCGCGCCCTGACCGACGCGCTGCCGCCCGGCAGCCACCTGGTGCTCAGCCACGGCACCACCGACTTCCACGACGCCGAGCAGCTCGCCGCCGTGCGGGACGTCTACAGGAACGCCACCGCCGGCGTGACGCTGCGCCCGCGCGAGCGGGTCGCCGCCTTCTACGACGGGTTCGAGCTGCTCGAACCCGGCCTGGTGCAGCCGCCGTTCTGGGCCCCCGAGGCCCCGGTCCCTGACGACCCGATGCTGCGTGGCCTCGGCTTCTACTGCGGCGTGGGCGTCAAGGGCTGAGCCCGGTCGGGCCCGCCGGCGCGCCGGCGGGCCCGACCGGCGCCGTCAGCCGGCCGAGAGCTCGGTGAAGACCAGCGAGAACTCCGCCGGTTCGACGTCGAGGTAGTACTTCCGCAGCGGGCCGGGACCGCAGGACTGGCTGCCGATGCCGTGCTGGCCGTGGTCCAGGTTGACCCAGACGGTGTCGCCGGGCGCCAGGTCCGTGGTGTGTTCCGCCGCGTCCAACTGCTGGCTGGTCCAGCGGCGGGCGGTGAACCAGAACGGCGCCGGGTCGGCCGTGACCCGCAGGCCGGCGCCGGCCGCGTCGCGCAGTTCGGCCCAGCGCACGTCGGCGCGGGCGCCGTTCTCCTGGGGCCGGACGTAGGGCGTCTGCAACGCGTCCACCGCCATCCGGTAGCGGCCGAGCGCGGCGGCGCGCGTGGTGTCCGGGTACGCCTCGCCGGGGCCGCCGCCGAACCACTCCGCCTGGCCGAGGCCGGCCGGCAGGCCGAGCCGCAGCCCGAGCCGGGCCAGCGGGCAGGGCCAGTCGCCCTCCGGGGTGACGGAGACCGTCAGCCGCAGCTCGTCCCCCGTCGCCGTCCAGCGGTAGTCGGTGAGCAGCGCCAGGTCGGTGGCCGCGGGCGCCACCCTGGTGCGGACGAGCAGCGCGTCCTCCGCGGCCTCCACCGCGTCGATCCGGTGCCGCATCCGGTTCAGCCCGAGCCGGTGCCAGATCACGCCGAAGCGCGACTGGAGCTGCCAGGAGGCGCCCAGGTCGTTGTCGGTGGGGGCACGCCACACGTCGAGTCGCGGCCCCTCGGGCAGGGTGAGGCCGCCGATTCCCAGAAGGGCGCCGGTGGCCGGGTCGAAGCGGCCGGGGCCCAGCCGGATCGTGTCGGCGGCCCGGTCCGGCGCGGCGGCCGGCCCGGCGGGGGAGCGGCGCGGCGCCGCGCCGGCGGTCAGCTGCCCCCAGGCCACCTCGTGGCCGCCGGGCGCCCAGGCGGTGTCGGCGGCGAGCACGGCGCGCACCGTCCAGACGGCCTCGCCCGCCGGGGCGTCGGCCGGGGCGGCCGGGAGTCCGACCGTGGCGGACTCGCCGGCGGCGAGCGGCGGCACGGCGAGCTCTCCGCTCGCCACGGCCTCGCCCTCGACCTCGTAGGCCCACGTGAAGGCAAGGTGGTCGAGGCCGGCGATGTCGTGGCCGTTGACGACGGTGACCGTGTCGGCGCCGGCCTCGCCGGTGATCCGGACCGGCTCGATGACCTTCTTGAACTCGATCAGTCCCGGCGAGGGCGTGCGGTCGGGGAAGAGCAACCCGTCGCAGACGAAGTTGCCGTCGTGCAGCTCCTCGCCGAAGTCGCCGCCGTAGCCGTAGTAGGCCCGGCCGTCCGGGGTGCGCTTGGGCAGCCCGTGGTCGATCCACTCCCAGACGAAGCCGCCCTGGGTCCGCTCGTAGGTCTCGAACAGCCGCTGGTAGTCGGCGAGCCCGCCGGGACCGTTGCCCATGGCGTGCCCGTACTCGCAGAGCAGGAACGGCAGCGAGCGGCGGTGCGCGTCCAACTCGGGGTCGGACAGCGGCTCCTCCTCGCGGCGGCCGATCCGTTCGACCTCCTCGTGCGGCGCGTACATCCGGGAGAAGAAGTCGCTGTGCGGGAAGTCGTGGTCGTGCTCGTAGTGCAGGGCACGCGACGGGTTGCGCTCCCGGATCCACTCGGCCATGGCGCCGAGGCCGGCACCGGAGCCCGACTCGTTGCCCAGCGACCAGATCACCACCGAGGGATGGTTCTTGTCCCGCTCGACCATGCGGCGGGCGCGGTCGACCAGGGCCGGGGTGAAGCTCTCGTCGGCGACGGGGTTGCGCCGCCAGCCGACCTCGGCGAAGCCGTGGGTCTCCAGGTCGCACTCGTCGATGACCCACAGTCCGTACTCGTCGCACAGGTCGAGGAAGGCCGGATGCGGCGGATAGTGGCTGGTGCGCACGGCGTTGATGTTGTGCCGCTTCATCAGCAGGACGTCCTGCCGCATGGTCTCCAGGTCGACCGCCCGGCCGTGGTCGGGGTGGAACTCGTGCCGGTTGACGCCACGGAACAGCACGCGCCGGCCGTTGGCGCGGAACAGGCCGTCCCGGACGCCCACGGTGCGGAAGCCGACCCGCAGCGGGATCCGCTCGCCCTCGGTGGCCAGTTCGCCGCCGTAGAGGCGCGGGGTCTCGGCGCTCCAGGGCTCGACGGCGACGGTGGCCTCCTCGCCGGTGGCGAGGTCGAGGCCGAGCTCGGGGACGGTGACCCGCCCGGGCTGGTCGGACTCCACCCGGAGGGTGCCGAGTCCGGTGGTGTGGTCGTAGCCGGCGTGCACGAAGAAGTCGGCGGGGGAGAGCGCCGGCCGGTGCAGCAGGGTGACCTCCCGGAAGATGCCGGCCAGCCACCACATGTCCTGGTCCTCCAGGTAGCTGCCGGCCGACCACTGGTGCACCCGGACGGCCAGCACGTTGCCGCGTGGCCGCAGCAGCGGGCCGACGGCGAACTCGTGCGGCAGCCGGCTGCCCTGGAAGGTGCCGAGCTCGTGGCCGTTCAGCCAGACCCGGGCGCAGGACTCCACGCCGTCGAAGCGCAGCACGGTCCCGCCGTCGGCGGGCCAGTCGGCCGGCAGGTCGAAGACGCGACGGTGGTCACCGGTCGGGTTCTCGGTGGGCACCCGCGGCGGGTCGACGGGGAACGGGTACTTCACGTTCGTGTAGGCCGGCGCGCCGTGGCCCTGGAGCGCCCAGTGCCCCGGCACGGCCACCTCCGACCAGCCCGTGGTGTCGGCGTCGTCCGCGACGAAACCGGTGTCGGCGCCCTCGGCGGTGGCGGAGAGCCGGAAGGCCCAGGCGCCGTTGAGCGAGAGGCGGGCGGCGTCGGAGTGGGCGTACCAGGCGCGGGCGGGGAGGG
>NZ_SMKI01000946.1 GCF_004348415.1 Streptomyces hainanensis | reverse complement strand
CGTGGCGGGCGGCCTTCTCCCACTCGGCCTCGGTGGGCAGCCGGCGGCCCGCCCAGCGGGCGTAGGCGTCGGCCTCGTACCAACAGACGTGCAGCACCGGCTCGTTCGGGGGCACGGGCTCGGTGTGGCCGAAGCGGCGGCGGAACCAGGTGTCGCCGTCCCGGTGCCAGAAGGCGGGGGCGGTGAGGCCGGCGCGGACGCGGTGCGGCCAGCCCTCGGGGTGCCACCAGCGGGCCTCCCGGTAGCCGCCGTCGGCGAGGAACTCCTGGTAGGCGGCGTTGGTGACGGGGGTGGTGTCCAGCCAGAACGCGGGCACGTCGACGCGGCGCGCGGGGCGTTCGTTGTCCAGCGCGTACGGGTCGGCTGCGGCGTCCGTGCCCATGGTGAACGGGCCGCCGGGCACCAGGACTT
>NZ_SMKI01000945.1 GCF_004348415.1 Streptomyces hainanensis | reverse complement strand
ACAGCATCTCGTCGGTGTATCTGACGACCCTGGTCCGGTCGGGACATCGTCCGCCGTCCGAGGCGATCAGTCCGCCACCTGCCGTGTTTCCCGGGACGGTCCGGGTAGGCGAGGAGTCCGACACCACCGGACGTCACCGGACGTCACCGGAGGGAGGGACCCGTGGAGATTCCCGTGAACGTGGGGCTGATCATCGTCGCCGTGTGCGTGGTCGGCATCGCGGCATGCCTGATCTGGTGGGCCACGTTCGAGAAGCCGCGCCGCCGCGGCGGCCGCGGCGGCATGGACGGCGGCGGATCCTCCGGCCCCATGGGCGGTGGCGGCGGGCTCTGACGCGGCGCGACGCGGCCATGGCCGCGCTCTCCCGCCTCGCGCGCTTGCGGGGCGGTGCGGCGGTGGTCCGGTTACCGTGGGGG
>NZ_SMKI01000944.1 GCF_004348415.1 Streptomyces hainanensis | reverse complement strand
GGGAGAGAGATGGGGCGGGGGCTGGGCCGTCAGACGCCGCCGTTCGGGTCCAGCGGGTCGCGCGGGTCGCGCGGGTCGCGCGGGTCCTGGCGCGGGAAGCGTCGGACGGCGTCGGCGAGGCCGGGTTCGTCGCCGTCGAGGCCCAACGCGAGGAGCCGGTGCGGCACATGGACGAGGGTCCTGGCGACGTGCCGCGCCGAGGCGCCCGGCAGGTGCGGCTCGACCAGGACGACGTCCGGGTGGTCGGCGGCCAACGCGGCGGTCCGCAGGGTGATCTCGTCGAACGGCCGGACGGTCGCCGCGTGCAGCACGGTCACGTCCAGCCCGGCGGTCGCGCGCAGCACGGGGCCGAGCGTCGGCCCGACCGCGACGACCACGCAGGCCCGGCCACGGCGCAACACCCGGAAACCGCCACC
>NZ_SMKI01000943.1 GCF_004348415.1 Streptomyces hainanensis | reverse complement strand
CCCCGCGGCCCCACACCCCCAGGAAGGTGAGCCCATGTCCTATCTGATCACCGGCGGCGCCGGCTATGTCGGCGCCCATGTGGTGCACGCCCTGGCCCAGGCCGGCGAGAACGTCGTGGTGTACGACGACCTCTCCACCGGCGACACCACCCGGCTGCCCGACGGCGTCCCGCTGGTCCGCGGTTCGCTGCTCGACCGCGGCCTGCTCGACCGGACCATCGGCGAGCACCGGGTGGCCACGGTCATCCACCTCGCCGCCCACCACGACGCCGCCGAGTCCGTCCGCCAACCGCTCCGCTACTACCGGGAGAACCTGCAGGGCCTCCAGATCCTGCTGGAGGCCGTGCGCGGCGCCCGCGTCCCCCGCTTCGTCTTCGCCTCCTCGGCCGCGGTCTACGGCACCCCCGAGACCGACCTCCTCAC
>NZ_SMKI01000095.1 GCF_004348415.1 Streptomyces hainanensis | reverse complement strand
GGAGAGGAGCGGGGCCCACCGCCGGGGTTCGACGGTGGTGGGGGCAGGAGCGGCGGACGGCGACGACGTGGTGGTCACAGGGGTCTCCACAGGACGTGCGTACAGCGGGGGAGGGGGAGCGGAGGAGAACCGCGGGAGCGGGAGCGGAGTCCGCTCAGCGACGACAGAGACCGTCGTCGACGCACCACGCCGAGCTCGCGAAGAGCGCGAGACAGAGCAGACGGGCGGGCGCGAACATGCCCACCATCGTAAAACGGGCATCGGCACCGGACTCCCGCCGGAGCCCGGTGCCGATGCACACGCGGGTCAGGAGCCGAGCAACCAGCGCTCGGCGCCCGACCAGTGCAGCCAGTCGACGGACGTGAGGTTGACGCCATGGCCGACCAGGACCACCTGGCACCTGGTCTGCGTCTCGTCCGCCGCGATGTCCATCACGGTGTCCGGCCCAGGGGATTCGCACCAGTCGGGCAAACCCTCGGCCGTAGCGGCGTTCACCGGCTCGAACGGGCCGCCGTCGTCGGCCTGGACCAGGAGGGCCCCGGTCGGGTCGGGACCCTCGTACGCACCGCTCGTGTTGGTGAGGGACAGCTGGACGAACAGGGGATCG
Organism: Streptomyces hainanensis; assembly: GCF_004348415.1. GTDB lineage: Bacteria > Actinomycetota > Actinomycetes > Streptomycetales > Streptomycetaceae > Streptomyces > Streptomyces hainanensis. The sequence goes on along the minus strand of NZ_SMKI01000095.1, from coordinate 18,572 downwards.
AAACCGGGGTGCTCCTCGGCGACGAGGTCGCTGCCCGCCAGGGCGTCCCAGTCGCCCCCCTCGACCTGCTCCACCGTGACGTCGAAGTTCCAGATGTCGCCGAAGGAGTTCTCGTGGAACATCCGCTCGCCCGAGGGCTCGCCCAGCGCGTGGGTGATGATGTCGCTCTCGGTGGTCGCGCCGCCGTCGTCCCCCGACTGCTCCTCGTCGGAGTCGGCCCCCGTGTCCGCCGGGGCCGCGCCGTCGTCCGCGCCGCCCTCCTCCGCCGTCTCGTCCTCTCCGCCGGCCTGGCTCTCGTCCCCGTCCTGCTCCTGCTCCTGCGCCGCGCCGGCGTCGCCGGTGGTCTCCTCCTCGTCGGAGTTGCAGGCGGTAAGGGTCAGGGCAAGGGCCGCGACGGGGCCGACCGCGTAGCGCCAACGACGCTTGTGTACTGACATGAGTGTGAATTCCCCCTGTATAAGCGTTGGTTGTCCCGTTCGAACGTTGATCAGCCTAGGTCCAGGGCCGCCGCCATCCGAACCGCGCGGTCCCACCGCGTCTGCCGCCGGTTCTCGGCCGTGAAGGTTACCGAGCCCTGTCGAGCTGTGCTTTCACCGCCGAACTCCGTCCGCGCCCTGCCCGTTCAGGCGACAGATCCGCGACCGACGAGCGACCGGAACGAGTGGCGTGGACGAGGCGGCCGGACCGTGCGAACGGCCCCTGACCAGCCCGGTGGCGGCCATGCGGAATCCATGCAGGAGTTGGGCAGAGTGGGCCTTCGGCACGACGAAGGACTGGACTGGTATCCCGTGAACATCCGCTTGCTGGGCTCGGTGCAACTGCGCGTCGGAAAGCGAGCCATCGCGCCCGCCTCCGAGAGAGCCCGTCAGCTGTTGGCGATGATGGCCTGGAACCCGAACGAGTTCCTGCCCGACGGCGTCGTGATCGACCAGCTCTGGGACGGCGACCTCCCGCAGCACCCGCGCGACGCGCTCTACACCTGCGCCAACCGCCTCCGAAGCACCCTGGCCCTGGCCCTGGCACCGGGATACCGGCAGCCGTTGATCCGGCGTAGAGGCGGATACCTGCTCGCCGTCGACCCGTCCTCCGTCGACCTCCACCTTTTCCGACGCCTCGTCAGCCGCGCCCGGACCGGCGCCCGGCGGAACGACGACCTCGGGGCCATCGCGCTGTACGACCGGGCGCTTGCCCTGCGGGCCGGCACCCCCCTGTCGGACCTGGGATCCGCCTGGGCCACCAGGGCACGCGCCACCCTGGAGGAGGAGTCGCGGGCCGCTCTCCAGGCCCGAGCCACCATCCGGCTGCGTCTCGGCCACCACACCGAGGAGATACCCGCCCTGCGGCAGTTGGCGGAGCGACACCCGCTCGACGAGTCCGTGGCCGAACTGCTGATGCTGGCGCTCTACCGAAGCGGCCGCCAGGGGGATGCCCTGGCCTGCTTCAGCCGCATCCGTCGTGGCCTGATCGAGCGGCTCGGCGACGAGCCGGGCAACGCCCTCACGGCGCTCCACCAGCGGATACTCCACCGGGACCCGGAGCTGGTCGCCGCGCAGGCCGCGGGAGGGCCGACCTAGCCGAGCAGCGCGGCGACCTCCGCGCGCTCCGGCACCGGCATCTCCGCCAGCACCCTCCGCGCCGCATGCCAGGCGGCGCGCGCCCCGCGCTCGTCGCCCTGGCGCCGGCGGGCCCGCCCCCGCACCAGCAGCAGACGGCCACGCATCAGGTGCTGGCCCGTTCGCCGGCAGACGACCAACCCGCGCTCGCAGTGGCCGAGGCAGCCGTCGAGGTCGCCGCGGTCGAGCAGCACGGTGGCGAGCAGGTGGTGTGCCTGGCCACTGAACAGGGGCCAGGTTCGCCTCGCCTCGGTGAGCGCTCGGGAGGCGCGGTCGAGCGCGTCGTCGTGATCGCCGCGGCGGTGCGCCACCTCCGCGAACCCGAGGAGCGACTCGAGGTTGCCGACCGAGTTGTCCCTTCCCCTCAGGATCTCGAGCGCGTCCGCGAGGCGGGCCTGGGCCGACTCGGTCTCCCCGAGCCGCAGCAGGGCGGTGGCCTTCCAGTTCAGGAAGTCGGCCTGGGCCCCGGGGAGTTCTGCTCGTCGCGCGCCGTCCACCGCCCGCGTGAGGTGGTCGACGGCGTCCCGGTACTGGCCACGCTCGGTGTCCAGCCGGCCGGACACCCCGTCCACGATCGCCTCCGCGAGGCGTGCGCCGTGGAGACGGGGGGTGGCGCGGGCGGCGTCGCGCGCCCGGTCGAGCAGGGGGAGCGCCTGATCGAGCTGGCCCCGGTCCTGCCAGACCAGGGCCATGGTCGCCAGGGCCTGCGTCTCCACCGCCCCCGCTTCGAGGCCGGCGACGACGGCCAGCTGGGAACGCAGCACCCGCTCCGCCTCGTCGAGCCGTCCCAGCTTGCGTTGGACCGCCGCCAGGTACGACATGCCGATGACCGCTCCCGCCCGGTCATCGGTGCCCGAGTAGATGGCGAGGGCCCGCTGGTAGTGCCGCACGGCCCGTCGCGGTTGCCCGAGGGCACTCTGCGCCGACCCGCTGCCCACCAGGGCCCTGGCCTCCCCCACCGGCCATCCGGCACGCCGGGCCAGGAGCGCCGCCCGGCGGGAGTGCCGTTCCGCGTTCCGCATGTGGCCGGTGCGCCGGTGCATGACCTCCAGAACCGCCTGTGCCGCCGCCAGGCCGAAGGCGTCGCCCGCCCGTCGAGCCGCCGCGACCCCGAGTTCGGCGACGCGCATCGACTCGGCGGCGGGCCGGTATATCAGGAAGGACTGGGCCCCCGCGACCAGTTGCCAGGCCATGTCGTGGGGACCATGTGCGGCGGCACGCGCGATGGCGGCGGCCACGTTGTCCCACTCGCCCTCCACCCAGGTCGTCGCCGAGGCCGGGTCGGGAAACGAGGCGGAGACCGGCTGCCGCGCGGTGGACCGGTCGGGAACGAACTGCGGGTAGGGGCCCATCACCTGGTTGGCGGCGGCCATGGTGAAGAGGTAGTGGTCGAGCAGCCCGCGGAACGCCGCCTCGCGGGCGGCCGGTTCCTCAGCCTCGCCGGAGAGCCGCGCGGCGAATTCCCGCAGCAGGTCGTGCAGTCCGAAGTGGCCGTCCCGGGTCCGCGTGGCGAGATGGACCTGGGCGGCGGCGTCCAGTGCCTTCTCGGCCTCGGGCAGTGCGACACCGGCCAGCGCCGCGGCGGCGGCGACGCTCACGTCGGGACCCGGCACGAGACCGAGCAGCCGGTACACCCGCCGTGCCTCCGGTGGGAGCGCCAGGTAGGAGAGGTCGAGGGCGGCGCGCACGAAGGTTCTCTCGTCGTCGTGCAGCCGAAGCCGTGCCAGCAGGTCGTGTCTGGCGAGGTCGGCGACGTACTCCGCGACGCCCCGCTCGGGCCGCTCGGAGAGCTGGGCCCCCGCCACGCACAGCGCCAGCGGCAGGTCGCCGACCATGGCGGCCAGTTCCGCCAGGGCGCCACGCTCGGTCTCCAGCTGCCCCCCACCGGCCCGCTGGGCGATCAACTCGACGGCGGCCGCGCGGTTCAGTGGCTCGACCGTGTGGCGCCTGGCGCCGTCGAGCGCCACCAGGCCGCCGAGCTGGTGTCTGCTGCTGATCAGCAGCAGACAGCCCGGTTCCCCGGGGATCAGCGGCCGGACGTGCGCGGCCTCCGCCGCGTTGTCCAGCAGGATCAGCACCCGACGGCCGGCGAGCAACGACCGGTAGAGCGCGATCTGTTCGTCGAGGTCGGAGGGCACGGACGGGGCCGCGACGCCCAGCGCGCGCAGCAGCCTGACGAGCACCTCGCCGGGGGACATCGCCGGCCCGGGGGCGAAGCCCCGCATGTCGACGAAGAGTTGGCCGTCCGGGAAGAGCGGCGCGGCGCGGTGCGCCCAGTGCACCGCCAGCGCCGTCTTCCCCACCCCGGCCGGCCCCACGAGCACGCCGAGACCGCCGCCGCTCAGCTCGTCGAGCCAGGCCGACTCCTCGCCCCGGCCGACGAGTCGGCCGATGTCCCGGGGCAGATGACGCGGCGCCGACGCCTGGGGGCCCGGCCTTCGGCGGACGTCGGGGTCGCTCACCTGGACGTACGCCAGCAGCCGTTGGAGCTCCCGGCTCGGCTCGGCCCCCAGTTCCTCGGCCAGCCGCTCCCGGTAGTCGTGGTACACGCGCAGCGCGGCGGACTGACGGCCGTCCTGGTGCAGGGCGCGCATGAGTTGGGCGCGGAACCGTTCCCGCAGCGGGTCCTCGGCGATCGCGGCCGGGAGTTCGGCCGCCACCCGCTCGTGATCGCCCCGGGCGAGCAGCACGTCGACCTGCTCCGCCAGGGCCGACCACCGTCGTTCCACCAGGCCGGCGACCTCGTGGGCGCGGGCGTTGGGGACGTCCACCAACGGATCGCCGCGCCACAGCGCGAGCGCCGCGCCGTACAACTCGGCGGCGGCGTCGAGATCCCCGCCCCCGGACGCCTCCGCCGCCCGCCGGACGAGCTGGTCGAAGTCGTCGGCGTCGGTCTGCCCCTGGCGGGTGGGGAGCAGGTAGCCGGGGCTGCGCGTGAGAATGAGCCCCGGGTGGCCCGCGGCCCGGCGGACCTCGGCGACCAGGGCGCGGATTCGGGCGGCCGGGCTGGCTGGCTGGTCCCCGCCCCAGAGCCCGTCGGCCAGGCGGTCCACCGAGACCACCCGGTTCGACTCGAGCAGCAGGATGGCGAGCAGTTGGCGCTGCCGGCCCGTGAGGGCGACAGCACGTCCCCCGACGTGCGCTTCCAGCGGGCCGAGCAGCAGAAACCCGACGTCGGCTGGCGGCATGGCGGTCATCATAGTGTCGCACCATCGTCGTCCCGTGCGCCGGCCGGACAGCCGAACGGGTACCACGGGGAACTCCTCGCCGCCGAAGGCGAGTACGCCCGGCTTTCACCCTCCAGGCCGAGGGCTACCGCGCCCCCGGCCCGGGTCAGGACGTCGGGCCGGCTCTGGTCACTGGTTGAGGAGCCAGTCGATGACGGCGTCGTTGGTGTAGGTGGGGATCCAGGACGCGTGACTGAACAGTGGGGTGGTGCCCGGGGGGAAGGTGGTGAACACGTGCCTGCTTCCCGTGGCGGCCGCGCGCCGGCGCGCGTCGTCGGCGTACGCCTTCTGCTCGCGCGCCGGCGCGTTGCCGGCCCACTCGCTCCACGTCGTCGGCCGGCCGGCCGCCTCCAACGCCCGGAAGATCCGGTAGTCGGAACCCGGGACGTCGTAGGGCACGACCGCGTCGTCCTCCGAGTGCAGCGCCCAGATCGGGAACTCCCCGAGGGAGCCGACGGCCGCCGCCTCGTCGCCGGCGCCGCACACGAGGACGGCGGCGGCGAAGAGGTCGTGGTGCTCGGGCAGCAGGGCCCAGGAACCGTACGACCCCATGGAGAGCCCGGTCAGATAGACCCGGCGCGGGTCGATCGCCCGATTCCCCGCGAGGGTCGTCCGCACCAACTCCAGGACGCCCGCCCGCACATCGCTCCGCCACCACCCACCGGTTCCCGGCGCGCCCTGGGGCGCCTGCGGGGACAGGACGAAGGCCGGGTGCCTGCGCTGCCGCGCCGGGTCCGCGAACGCCACCGATATCTGGTTGCCGGCGAGCTGGCTGAAGTTGTCGTTCCCGCTCTCCCCGTGGCCGTGCAGGCTCACCACCAGCGGATACCGCCGCCCGGGCCGCGTCGCGGGGGTTGGGGTGGGGGTGAAGAACCGATACGGCACCGTCGCACCCGACGTGGCCTCGAACGTCGCCGCGGCGTAGTCGTCGACGAGCCGGTTCCGCACACCGGAGTTGGTCAGCGGGGTGCCCCCGCCCTGCCGGACGCGGTAGGCGCCCGACAGGTCGTAGTAGCGGGTGAACCCGTCGTTGTAGGCGCTGGCCGCGAGCGCGTCGGCCGCGTCCAGTTCGAGCACCACCCACCTGCCGGGGCGTGGCCGATCCGTGAACTCGGCCGCGTCGTTGGGGTAGGCCGCGACGACCGTCCGAGGGCCGGTGCGCGGCTCGGCGCCCGGCCGGGAGAGTGTCGCCGTGACCTCGAAGGCGTCCGGGTCGAGCTCGTCCCGACCGGGATGGACGATCCCGTCGTACTCGATGGCGAGCCCGGTGACCTGGTACCCCTCCGGCGCCACCTCCGCGATGACCGCGGCGTCGATCGCCCGACGCCCGCGACGGTCCCCCCGCTCCGCCGCCGCGGCCTGCCCGGCGGTCGCGACGACCCCCGGCACCGTCGCGACAAGTCCGGCTGCCCCGAGCATGGTTCGTCTTCTCATGCGGCCCACTCCTCGTTGAGTTCGAACTGCCGGGGAGAGTAGCCGCGGACGCCTGTCCGTCCAATATTGAATTAATATTTAGCCGGATCCCTGGTCCTCGAACCCCTCGTCACCTACGAGTCCGCCACCCCGCCCCCACCTACCGTCGGCTTCGCGCGACGCGCGCCGCGATTCTCTCGACATCGCCGCGCTCGGCCGGCGGCAGCGGCCTGATCGCGGACGCCTCCGCGAGGAGCCGCGCGGCTTGGTCGGCGTCTCCTTCCAGGGACGCCGCACCGGCCAGCCCCTCAATCGCCAACGCCACCGCCCGCCGGTCGTCCGCTTCGCGAGCCAGCGCCAGGCTTTCCTCGTGGCGGGCACGGGCCTCGGCGGCGTCACCGCGCAGTTCGGCGACGAAGCCCAGCTCCGCCAGCACGTACGCGAGGCCGGAACGGTAGCCGTCCGCCCGGTGTGCCCGCTCGGCTTGGCGCAACTGCTCCTCGGCGGCGTCGAGTCGTCCCTGCCTGCGTGCCGAGGCCCCCAGACCGACGCGCGCGTGAACGACCCCGTGGTGGAACGACCGTTCGCGCGCCACCCGCAACGCGCGCTCGTAGAGGGCGTCGGCTCGCCCGAAGTCCCGGGTGAGCGCGGCAACCCTGCCCAGTTGGGAGATCTCCTCCACCACGACGGGCCAGAGCTGGAGCTCCTCGGCCGAGGCCAGGCCCGCCCCGTGCAGCCGGTCCGCGTGCTCGTAGTCCCCGTCCACTTCCGCGAGCACACCCAGGAGGCGGAGGGCGCGCGACTCGCCCCAGCGGTCGCCCACCTCGCGGGAGAGCGCCAGCCCCTCCTCGCTCTGGCGGCGCGCGACATCGAGCTTCCCGAGCCGCAGGGATTCCGATCCGAGCACGCCGAGCGCCGCCGCCGTGCCCCAGCGATCCCCGAGCCGCCGGAAGTGTTCCAGCGCCCCGCTCACCAGGTCGATCGCGGCGGGGAGATCGCCACTGTCGGATCGGGCGAAGCCCAGGAGCCAGAGCTGGCGAGGAGACAACTCGTCGGGGAGCTCCGCCGGTTCGGACGGCATGCGCTCCCACGCCTCCAGGGCGGCGCGCCACACCAGGGCGTCGGACCGCGCCCCGTCCGCGAGGTCGTCGGCGACGGCGAGCGCCCGACCGAAGGAACGGTGCGCCTCCCGGTACCGGCCGCGCAGAAACCAGTACCAGCCGAGTGACCCGCACTGTCGCAGCGCGAGTTCCCCGTCGCCCCGTTCCAGAGCCCAGTCGAGCGCGGCACGCAGGTTCGCCGTCTCGACGTCCAGTCGGTGCAGCCACTCCCGTTGCGCGGGGCCGCGCAGTTCCCGGTCGGCCTCCCCCGCCAGCCGCGTGAAGTGACGGGCGTGCCGCCGGGCGCACGCGGCGGCCTCGCCCGCCTCGACCAGACGCTCGCGCGCGTAGGCCGCGACGCTCTCCAGCAGCCCGAAGCGTCGCGACCCGGCACCGTCCATCACGGGAGTGAGGAGCGACCGGTCGGCCAGGGCGGCCACCGTCCCCGCGATCTCGCCCGACACCACCCCCGCACCGGCGGCGACGGCCTCCGCCGCGGCCAGATCGAACCCGCCCGCACAGACCGAGACGCGGCGCAGCACCGCGCGTTCACGGTCGTCCAGCAGGTCCCAGCTCCAGTCGAACGCGGCCCGCAGCGTGCGGGCGCCCGATCCCAACAGGTGGAAGCGGTCGTCGAGTCGGGCCGCCAACTCGCGCAGGCCGAGCGTGCGGACCCGCGCGGCGGCCAGCTCGATCGCCAGCGGCAGCCCGTCCAACCTGCGGCACACCGCCGCGATCTCCTCCGCGTCGGCGTCCGCGTCGGTGGCGATGCCGGGCACGGAGTCCGACACCCGCTCCCGGAAGAGCCGCGCCGCCGCGTCACACCCCAGCGCCGGCACCGACCACAGCCGCTCTCCCGGCACGTCGAGTGGCTGCCGCCCGGTCGCCAGGATCCGCAGCCCGGGCGCACTCCCCAACAGCGCGACGACCAGCCTGGCCGCCGGCGTGGCCAGGTGCTCGACGGTGTCCAGGACCAGCAACAGCCGGCGGTCGCGCAGGGCTTGGGCCAGCGTGCCCCGCACCCCGAGGGTCGTGGCGATCCGTTCCTCCAGAACGGCGGCGTTCTCCCTCGCCCCGACGGCGTCGACGCCGGCCAGCTCGACCAGCCACGCGTTCTCCTCGGCGGCGGCGACCTCCAGGGCCAGCCGGGTCTTGCCCACGCCGGCCGAACCGGTCAGCGTGACCAGCCGGTGTCCCCGCAGCAGCGCCCGGATCCCGGCGACCTCCTCGTCCCGGCCGACGAGCGCGTTGAGCGGGACGGGAAGGTGGGAGGAGGGGGACACCGGCGCGGCCAGCGCCGGATCCTGCCGGAGGACGGCCTGCTGGAGCGCGGCCAGCTCAGGCCCCGGGTCCATGCCAAGCTCCTCGGCCAGCCGGTTCCTGATCTCGCGGTACGCCTCCAGTGCCTCGGCCTGCCGCCCGTCCCGGTAGAGCGCGCGGATCCGGACGGCATGCAGGCGTTCGCGCAGCGGGTGGGCGTCCAGCAGCGCCGGGAGTTCGTCGGCCAGCGCCCGGTGCTCGCCGCGCGCGAAACGCCGCTCCGCCAGCCCTTCGAAGGCCGTGACGCGCTGCTGCTCCAGGCGTTCCGCCGCGGCTCGCGCGAAGGGTACCTCGGCGTACTCGGCGAAGGCGGGGCCGCGCCACAGGGCGAGGGCCTCCTCGTAACGCGCGTCGGCGACGAGCGCCCCGAAGGCCGCCGCGTCGACCCGGGACGGCTCGGCCCGCAGGCGGTATCCGTGCGGCGCGGTCTCCACCAGCGCGCGGGCGCCGGGCTCGGCGTCCTCCAGGGAGCGCCTCAGCTGTGCCACCTTCGACTGGAGCGCGCCGGTGGCCTGCGCCGGCGGCGTGCCCTCCCAGAGGTCCTCGATCAGGGTCTCCGCCGGCACGGCGCGCCCGTGGTGGACCAGCAGGTCGGCCAGCAGGGCACGCACCTTGGCGCCCGGCACGGCGACTTCCTGCCCCGTGTCTGTCCAGACGGCCAGCGGCCCCAGCACGCCGAATCGCATGCGGCGATCGTAAGCAGACCGTCAGCCGGTCATCACCGGCCCCTCGTAGCGTCGTTGGTGTTCCGAACGGCATGAACCCACCCGAACTCCGAGGAGCGAACGCCATGTTGCAGTCGGTCGTGATCTACCCGCAGCCGGACGCCGACCCCGAGAAGGACCGGATCGTGTTCGAGGCCGGCGGGCGACGGGTGACGCTCGTCGCGGTGCGGGACGAGGACACGGCGGCGCCGGTGGTGGCCGGGCTGGTCGACGAGGGCGCCGCGCTGGTCGAGCTGTGCGGCGGCTTCGGGCCGACCCGCACCGCGAAGGTGATCGCCGAGGTCGGCGACCGGGCCCCGGTCGGCGCGATCGGCTACGCCGGCGAGTCGCTGGCCGCCATCTCCCGCTTCCACCTTGCCTGGTTGGCCGGCGAGGTCCAGTCGGAGCTCTTCCTGGTGCTGGTCCCGGGCGCCGACCCCGAGCGCGACCGGGTCGTCAGGGAGCACGGCGGCGGGGCCCGGTTCACGACGGTGGCGGTACCCGACATCGAAGCCGCGGAACGGGTCGCCGCGCGGGAGTCGGTCGGACTGATCGAACTGTACGGCGGCTTCGGCGCCGACGCCGCGGCCCGCGTCCACGCGGCCGCCGGCGGCGCCCCGGTCGGCACGGTCGTCTTCGGCATCGACGAGATGGACGCCGCCGCGGCGCTCCGCGCCTGAGACACCGCCCCGGCCGCCGACGGGCACACGAAAGCCCCGCACCAACCAAATCGGCTGGTCGCGGGGCTTGTTGGCACCTCGTGCGAGGTGCCCCCGGCAGGATTCGAACCTGCGCACACGGCTCCGGAGGCCGTTGCTCTATCCCCTGAGCTACGGGGGCGACGTGAAGAACAGTACCAGCTCAGGGAGGGGGGTCCGCACCGCGGTTTCCGTACGTGGGTGCGGGTGGGGCTACTCCCGGGTAGAAGTTGGCGAAAGGCCGGACGGGGAGGGTGGTACGCGCTTACTCTGGCTGTGTGCCAGGCGCTTGCGGTCGGGTCCTCGTCGTCGACGACAGCCAGGTCATCCGGCAGTTGATCAGGGTCAACCTCGAGCTCGACGGGTTCGAGGTCATGACCGCGTGCGACGGCGCCCAGTGTCTGGAGGTCGCGCACCTGTTCCGGCCCGACGTGATCACGTTGGACCTGGTGATGCCGCGGCTCGACGGGCTGCGGACGGTCGATCGGCTGCGGCTCGATCCGCGGACGTGGCACGTTCCGCTGGTGGTGGTCAGCGCCAGCGTCGGCGGTGAGCGGGAGTTGCCGGAGGGGATCGACGCGGTGGTGGCGAAGCCCTTCGAGCCGGCCGAGCTGGTGATGCTGGTGCGGCGGCTGTGCGAGGAGGGCCGTTCCGGGGTTGTCCAGCTGGCAAAACGGCTCGCGTAGGGGTGGAGCGCTTCTCGTACGCTGGTCGGCGTGACCCCGGAAGTGATCTCGTCTGTGCTGCGTGAGGCGGCGCGCGAGCTCGGGGTTGCCGGGATTCGTCCCGCCCTGCGGTGGCGGGACGGGGTGTGGGTGACCGGCGTCGCGATGAGGCTGGCCGGTCCCGCGGGGGTGCCGGCGCGGGAGGTCGCGGAGCGGCTCGGGGAGCGGCTGCGGAGCGTCTTCGGCTGTCAGGTGCTGGTGGAGAACGACGCCAACGCGGCGGTGCTCGCCGAGCGGTGGCTCGGCGCGGCGGCCGGTGCCGACGACGTGGTGCTGGTGCTCGCCGGGCTGAGCCCGGGCGCCGGTTCGCTGATCGGCGGCCGGCTGCACCGGGGGCACGGCGGGGCGGCCGGCGAGATCGGGGCGCTGCACCTGCTGGGGCGGCAGGTGACGCCGGAGCGGCTGCTCTCCACCTCGGGCGAGCCGCTCGACCCGCTGGACGAGCCGGCGGTGGCGGCGGTGTTCGCGCGGGCGGCGGAGGGCGACGCGCGGGCCGCGGACGCGGTGGGGCGCTTCGTGGAGCGGCTGACCCACGACGTGACGGCGCTGGTGCTGGCGCTGGATCCCGAGCTGGTGGTGATCGGGGGCTGGGCGGCGGGGCTCGACGGCATGGTGCAGCCGCTGCGCACGGAGCTGGCGCGCTACTGCCTGCGGACCCCGCGGGTGGTGGCCTCGGCGCTCGGCGGCACCGCGGTGGCCACGGGGGCGCTGCGGGTGGCGCTCGACCGGGTGGAGGAGGAGCTGTTCGCGGTGGAGGACGTCAGCTCGCGCTGAGCGAGACGGTGCCCTGGTTGCCGAACGTCAGCCGGCAGGTGTCCGCCCGGTAGGTGGCGACGGCGGCCGCGACGGTGCGGCCGGCGGCGGCGTAGCGGGTGGTGACGATCAGCACCGGGGCGCCGGGCAGCTGGTCGAGCCGGCGCGCCTCGGGGGCGCCGGCCGAGCCGAGCTCGACGGAGCGGTCCTGGCCGTCCGGCCGCAGCCGCTGGAGCCTGGCCAGCACGTGGCGGCCGCGCTCGGGGCCGGTGGCCGGCGGGCCGGCGGGCGCCGCCTCGCCCGGGGTGACGAGGACCGCGGCCGGCACGTAGAGCTGCTCGGCCGCGACGGACTGGCCGTGCGTGACCAGCACGCGGTGCACGACCTCGACCGGCTCGTCGGGCCGGGCGTCGAGCATCCGGGCCACGGCGGTGGGCGGCACGGCCGGGGCGCAGTCGGTGGTGACCCAGGAGTCGCCGGGGGCGCCGGGCCAGGTGTGCCGGCGGGGGCTGACGTCGACGCCGACGCGGGGCGGGGCGACGGTGGTGCCGACGCCGCGGCGCCGCTGGAGCCGGCCCTCCAGCTCCAGCTGGTCGAGGGCCTGACGGAGGGTGGCGCGGGCCACGCCGAAGCGGGCGGCGAGCTCACGCTCGTTGGGCAGTGCCTGACCGACGGAGAACTCGGTGTCGAGTGCCTCGGTGAGCACGGTCTTGAGGTGCCGGTACTTGGGCTCCGAAGACTGCTGTTCGAGCTGGATGCTCCCCACCCTGGCCTCCACGGGCGTTCCCCGAACCGGGGCCGGCGGCTGTCACGCCGACAACCCGATGATTATGAAAGGTTGTTGCGTATATAGACCCTAGAGCCGGGGCGAGTCTTGGTCAAGACCAATACGCGGGGGGCATTCTGTGACCGCCGGACTTCATATATGATCGTTCATCCTGAACCCGGGTCGGCGAAGGGAGCCGAGGGTGGCGGTATCGGAAGCGGAACGACGGCGGGTCACGGTGGTCACCGGTGGCGGACGGGGCATCGGCGCGGCGGTGGCGGTGCGCCTCGCGGCGGACGGGCACGACGTGGCCATCGGCTTCGCCCGGGACGAGGCCGCGGCCGGCGAGGTCGCGGACCGGGTGCGGGCGGCCGGGCGGCGGGCGCTCGCGGTCCGGGCCGACGTCAGTGTCGAGCGCGACGTGGAGGCCCTGTTCGACGCGGCCGTCGGCGAGCTCGGCCAGGTGACCGGTCTGGTCAACAACGCCGCCGTCAGCGGCCCGCTCGGGCACTTCGCCGAGACCTCGCCCGAGGTGATGCGCCGGGTGGTGGACGTGAACCTGATCGGGACGATGCTCTGCGCCAGGCGCGCGGCCCGGGAGATGTCGCGACGGCACGGCGGCGCCGGCGGCGCGATCGTCAACATCTCGTCGGGCGCGGCCACCCTGGGCAGCCCCGGGGAGTACGTGCACTACGCGGCGTCCAAGGCGGCGGTGGACACGCTGACGCTCGGTCTCGCCAAGGAGCTGGGCCCCGAGGGGGTGCGGGTGAACTCGGTGCAGCCCGGGGCGGTCGACACCGACATGCACAGGGCGATGGGCGAGCCCGGCCGCGCCGAGCGGATCGGCCGCGCCACCCCGCTGGGCCGGACCGGGCGCCCCGAGGAGATCGCCGCGGCGGTGGCCTGGCTGCTCTCCCCCGAGGCGTCGTACACCACGGGGGCGGTCCTGCGCGTCGCCGGCGGCCGTTAGGCCGTGTCCGCGGGGTCTCGCCGGGCCCGCGGTGCGGGCCCTCCGCCGTCAGTCGGGCACCAGGTGGCCGAGCTTGTCGGGGTTGCCGACGAGGAAGATCCGCCGGATCGCGCCCTCCTCGCTCTCCAGCAGGATGACGCCGAAGGGGCGCCCCCCGCTGGTGATCAGCAGCCCCGGCACACCGTTGAACTCGACCAGGTGGAAGCCGGGTCGGGCCGGGGCGCGACCACCGATGCCGTGCAGGAAGCGGCCCACCTTGTCGGAGCCGGTGATGACGTGGCGGGGGCCCCTCGCCTTGCCGCCGGTGTCGGTGGTGAGCGCCACGTCCGGGGCCAGGAAGGACAGCAGCCCCTCGATGTCGCCCTCCAGCGCGGCGGCGAGGAAGCGCTCGGTGAGGTCGCGCCGCTCCCCCGCGTCCACCGGGTAGCGGGGGCGGCCCTCGGCGACGTGGCGGCGGGCCCGGCCCGCGAGTTGGCGGACCGCCGGCTCCGCCCGGTCGAGCGCGGTGGCGATCTCCGCGAAGGGCAGGGCGAACGCCTCGCGCAGGACGAACACCGCCCGCTCCAGCGGCGAGAGCGATTCCAGGACGATGAGCACCGCGTAGGAGACGGTGTCGGCGAGCACGGCGCGGTCGGCGCCGTCGGGGGCGGCCGAGAGGTCGGCGGTGGCCCGGTCGGCGGGCAGCGGCTCGGGCAGCCAGGACCCCACGTAGGACTCGCGGCGGGCGGCGAGCTGACGCAGCCGGTCGAGCGCCAGCCGGCTGACGATCCGCACCAGGTAGGCGCGCGGCTCCGCGACGCCCGACCGGTCGGCCGCGGACCAGCGCAGCCAGGCCTCCTGCACGGTGTCCTCGGCGTCGCTCACCCCACCGAGCATCCGGTAGGCCACCCCGAAGAGCAGGGTCCGGTGCGTCTCGAAGTCCCGCAGGGCGGCGTCCTGTGTCCGGAGGTCCTCTACCACCCGACCATCCCACCACGAGCCCCCCGCGGCACCTCAAGCCGGGGTCCCGGTATGGGGAACACCCGGGCGCGGCGCGACGTTTTCTGTCGGAAGAGGCTCAATCCCGTGCGCCGGCAGGGGTGTTGACCAGTCACGGGAGTACGGTTCCCAGGGGCGGCTCGAACGGCCCGCGACGGCGGTCGCGGTCGCCGGCCGGGCCGGCCGGCGGGCACGGTGCCGGGGGTGGCCAGTGTGGCGGAAGCGAAGGGAACATTTCCGCCGGAAGCCTCCTTTACCGTCCGGTCACAGGGCGTTCGTGATCACGCAATAACCGAGGACGACAGTGCTTTCATGGCAGACTCCGATGTACCGAGCGGTCCGATCGGCATTCCGCGCCAGGGGCCACGGGGGGACGGACACGATCAGCGGTACGGCCATGGCCGTCGGCCCGCGCCGGGGGGCGGCGCGCCCCGGGACGGGGGGTCGGCGCCTGACATGACCGAGCTGTTCCTGCTGCGGGCCGCGGGGCCCGTCGACCTGGAGGCGGCACTGGCCCTGCACCGGCGCTGCACGCCCGCCACCCTGGCCGGGCGCTACCACGGCCCGCTGGACGAGGCGGACGACTACCTGCCCCACCTGCTCGACCCGCGGCACGGCCGCGCGCTGGCCGCCAGAACGGTGTCCGGCCGCCTGGTGGGCCTCGGCCACCTGCTGTGGGACGGCGCGGAGGCCGAGGTCGCGTTGCTGGTGGAGGACGCCTGGCAGCGGCGCGGGGTCGGGTCCTCGCTGCTCAGCGCCCTGGTGGAGATGGCCTCCCGCGAACAGCGGGAGGAGGTCTACGCGGTCTGCCGGCCGGCCGACCCCGGGATGGCGGCCGTGATGCGTGCCGTCGGGCTCTCGGTGGAACGCCATCCCGAGGAGGACGCGCTGGTGCTGTCGGCCCGGCTGACCGCCCTGCCGACGGCCGCCGCGTCACCGGCCAGAGCCCGCGGCTGACCCGCGGTCCACGCTCCGGGCGGCGGTCCGGGCGGCCGACCGATCGGCGGGTGTCAGGAACGAGGGGGCCGTTCACTGATGACGAGCGCACCTCCGGCATACCAGGATGGGCGCATGCCAGTTGACACCACCGACACCAGCACCTCGCTCCCCCGTCGGGTCGCCGACGCCTACGTGGACGCGCTCGTCGAACTCGACCCGATCACCGGCACCTTCCTCGGCGTCGCCGAGAGCGCGGACCGCCTGCCGGACTACTCCCCCGCCGGCCACGAGGCCCGCGCCGAACTCGCCAGGCGCACCCTGGACCGGCTGGCCGTCGCCGAGACCCTGCCCGGCGCCGACACCGCCCCCGAACGGCGCTGCGCGCGGCTGCTCCGCGAGCGGCTCACCGCGGAGCTCGCGGTGCACGACGCGGACGAGTCGCTGCGCGCGGTGAGCAACCTCTTCTCGCCGATCCACGAGACGCGGGACGTCTTCAACCTCATGCCGACCGAGACGGACGCGCACTGGGCGACGGTGGCCAGGCGGCTGCGGGCCGTGCCGGCCGCGGCGGACAGCTACCGGCAATCGCTGGCCGCGGGGGTCGAGCGGTCGCTGTTCGCCGGCCCGCGGCAGGTGGCCACGGTGGTCGAGCAACTCGGCGAGTGGATCGGCGGCCCGGACGACGCCGGCTGGTTCGCCGACTTCGTCGCCAAGGGCCCCGACGCGCTGCGCGCCGAGCTCGACGCGGCGGCGGAGGGGGCCACCGAGGCCGTCGCGCGGCTGCGGGATTGGCTGCGGGACAGCTACGCCCCGGCTGCCGAGGGCACCCCCGACGTCGTGGGCCGGGAGCGGTACGCCCGCTGGGTGCGCTACTGGAACGGCACCGACCTCGACCTGGACGAGGCGTACGCCTACGGCTGGGCCGAGTTCCACCGGCTGCACGCGGAGATGCGGGCCGAGGCGGAGAAGATCCTGCCGGGCGCCACCCCCTGGGAGGCGCTGAGCCACCTGGACACGGCGGGCGAGGCCGTCGAGGGCGTCGAGGAGGTGCGGGTCTGGCTCCAGGAACTGATGGACGAGGCCATCGAGGCGTTGGACGGCACCCACTTCGAACTGGCCGAGCGGGTCAGGCGGGTGGAGTCGATGATCGCCCCGCCGGGCAGCGCCGCCGCGCCCTACTACACGTCGCCCTCGCTCGACTTCACCCGGCCCGGGCGCACCTGGCTGCCGACCCTGGGCGAGACCCGGTTCCCCGTCTACGGCCTGGTGTCCACCTGGTACCACGAGGGGGTGCCCGGGCACCACCTCCAGCTGGCGCAGTGGGCGCACGTCGCCGAGGACCTGTCGCGGTACCAGACGACCGTGGGCGGGGTCAGCGCCAACGCCGAGGGCTGGGCGCTGTACGCGGAGCGGCTGATGGACGAGTTGGGCTTCCTGCGCAACGCGGAGCGCCGGCTCGGCTACCTGGACTGCCAGATGATGCGGGCGGTGCGGGTGATCATCGACATCGGCATGCACCTGGAGCTGGAGATCCCGGCGGACTCGCCGTTCCACCCGGGCGAGCGGTGGACGCCCGAGCTGGGCCTCGAGTTCATGCGGCGGCACAACGGCCGGCCGGCGGAGTTCGTGGAGAGCGAACTCGTGCGCTATCTGGGCATGCCGGGGCAGGCCATCGGCTACAAGCTCGGCGAGCGGGCCTGGCTGCGGGGCCGGGAGGCGGCGCGGGCGGCGCACGGCGAGGCGTTCGACGCGAAGAAGTGGCACATGGCCGCCCTGTCGTTGGGGTCGCTCGGCCTCGACGACCTGGCGGCGGAGCTGGCCACGCTCTGAGGCGACCCCGGGGGCCGGGGCGCGCGCTCGGCGCGCCCCGGCCCCGGGCCTCGACGGGCGGAGCCGCCCTCGCGGGCCGCGCCGTCGGCCGGTTTCCGGCGGACGGTCACCCGGTGTGGTGGCGGACGGTGGAGCCCCGGCGGGTCTTGACGACCTCGAGCTGGGCGGGGATGCGGCCGCGCAGGTCGGGGACGTGGCTGACGATGGCCACGCTCCGGTCGTGCTCGCGCAGGCCGTCGAGCACGTCGAGGACCTCGTCGAGCGACTGCTCGTCGAGGCTGCCGAAGCCCTCGTCGACGAAGAGGGTGTCGAGGCGGGGGCCGCCGGCCTCCTCGGCGACGACGTCGGCGAGGCCGAGCGCGAGGGCGAGGGACACGAAGAAGGACTCGCCGCCGGAGAGGGTGGCGGTGTCCCTGGTGCGGCCGGTCCAGGCGTCCATCACGAGCAGGCCGAGGCCGGAGCGGGCGCGGTGGGCCGCCCTGGCGTCGGTGTGGACGAGGGCGTAGCGGCCGGCCGACATGCGGTGCAGGCGGGTGCTGGCGACGGCGGCGACCTGTTCGAGGCGGGCGGCGAGCACATAGGTCTCCAGGCGCATCCGGTACTCGTTCTCCGGTGAGGTGCCGGCGGTGAGGCCGGCGAGCCGGGTGACGCGGTGGGAGTCGGCACGGAGCGGCGCGAGGTCGGTGGCGTCGGCGGCGGCCGTGGTGGAGAGGGCGTCGAGCTCGGCGCGCCGGGCGCGGGCGGCCGCCTCGGTCGCCGAGGCGGCGCGCAGCCGGCCGGTGGCGGCGGCCAGGGCGGCCCGGGCGGCCTCGGGATCGGCGGGCGGCTCGGCCGCGGCGGCGAGGGCCTCGGGGTCCGCGAGCGCGGCGGCCAGGGCGGCGCGCTCGGCCTCCCGGGCGTCGACGCGGCGCCGCAGCAGGGCGCGCTCGGTGGCGGGCAGGGCGGCCTCGGCGGCGGCGCGCGGGGTGTCGAAGCCGGCCCGGTAGGCGGCGTCGGCGAGTCCGGCGTCGGCCTGCTTGCGCCGGTCGGCCGTCTCCTCGGCGAGGCGGGCGGCCGTGGTGGCCGCGCCGAGCGCCCCGGCCTCGCCACCCAGCGCGGCGACGCGGTCGGCGACGGTGGCCGCGCCGGACCTGGCCTGGTCGATCTCGGCGCGCAGGGCGGCGAGTTCGGTGGTCAGCGCGGCGTGCCGGGAGGCGCGGACCGCGGCGCGGCGTTCGGCGGCCCGCTGCCGCTCCCGCAGCCGGGCCTCGGTCTCCTCGGCCTCGGCGAGTGCCCGGCGGGCCGCGGGCTCGGCGGCCGCCTCGGCGCGGACGGCGGCCAGCTCGCCCTCCAGGGCCAGGGCGGCGCCCGCCAGCGCCTCGGCCGGCTCGTCCCCGGCCTCGGCGGCGGCGACGGCGTGGCTCTCGCGGAGCTCGGCGAGCCGCAGGTCGGCCTGGCCGCGCCGCCGCTCGGCGGCCTGGTGGCCGCCGCGGGCGGCCTCCTCGGCCGCCCGGTCGACGTGGTCGGCTACAGCGGCGGCTCCGGCGGGCTGCTCGC
>NZ_SMKI01000942.1 GCF_004348415.1 Streptomyces hainanensis | reverse complement strand
CCTCCGCCACAGCCCCCACCCCGGCGGCCCCGACCGTGCCGACCGAGCCGACCGTGCACCAGATACCGGGCCCCGTGGGTCAGCGCCGTACCCCGCCCTCGCACCGCAAACCGCGGCAGCGCACCCGGATGGCGGCGGCCGCCGGTGGCGCGGTCGCCGCCGTGGTGGGCTGTACCGCGCTGGCCGCCTCCATCCTTGGCGGCCAGGGCCGGGTCAACGAGGTGCGCGGCGGCCCCAGCCTGTCCGTGCCGGACAACAACCCGCCGGCCGACGACCTCCCCGACGGCGACGGCACCGGCGAGCCGGACGACGGCGGCCGGGACGAGGGTCGCTCCGGCGGCGACCAGACGACGGTCGGCGCCACCCCGACGCCCGAGTCGGACGGCCAGGGCACCGAGGACCCGGGCGGCGCCGGCGACCAGCCGGTGCTCGACCCGCCCGTGCCC
>NZ_SMKI01000941.1 GCF_004348415.1 Streptomyces hainanensis | reverse complement strand
GGATGGGGCGGACGGCCGGTTGGTGGTCACCAGGGGTCTGGAGACCGCCGCCGTCCTCGTCGGCTCGGCCCGGTGCGAGGTGCTGATCCTCGGCGGCCGGGTCCTGCCACTCAGCCACGGCCTGGTCGGGCCGCTGGTCGACCTGGCCCTGGAACGGCTCTCCTTCGAGGTGGCCTTCCTGGGCGCCGACGCCGTCGACCCGGCCCGCGGCGTGGGCGAGCCGACGCTGGAGGAGACCGCCGTCAAGGAACGCGTCGCGGCCCGGGCCCGGCGGGTGGTGGTGCTGGCCGACGCGACCAAGCTGGCCGTCCAGGACGCGCCGGCCTGGGCCCGGCTCCCGGCCGGCTGGACCCTGGTGACGGACGGCGGCGCGCCGCGGTCGACGGCGGAGCGGTGTGAGGTGGCGGGCGTGCGGCTGCTCTTGGCCGGGTGAGGGGTTTCCCCCACCC
>NZ_SMKI01000940.1 GCF_004348415.1 Streptomyces hainanensis | reverse complement strand
CAACTGGGCCAGCACGAACGCCCGCCCCGCCGTACCGCCGATCCCGCCCAACCAGTCCAGCCACGGCCGCAGATGCCGCGCCGCGGCCGCCAACCGCCCCTGCCGCCGTGCCACCAGGCCGAGACCGATGTCCGCGAACTCCTCCGCCGCCCGGTCGCCGTGCTCCACCGCCAGCCGCCGCGCCCGCCGCAACGCCTCGTCGGCGCCCGCCGGATCCCCGGAGAGCAGCGAGAGGCGGCCCAGTCCCGAGAGCCGGAACGACACGTCCGACCACAGGCCGAGATCCTCCGCCACCCGCAGCCCGGCCCGCAGCCACCGTTCGGCCGCCGGGTAGTCCCCGACGATCTCGGCCCGCATCGCCAGCACATAGCCGGCCTCCAACTCGCCCCAGCCGTCTTCCAGTTCAGCGAACAGTTCCCGAGCGGCGGCCGCGTCCCCCGCCATCGTCGTGAAG
>NZ_SMKI01000094.1 GCF_004348415.1 Streptomyces hainanensis | reverse complement strand
CACCCGCACCCCCCGGTACGTCGGTCCGCCCCGCCGGCCAGGCCAAGGCCGGCCAGGCGAACGTCAGCCGGTGAGCGCCCTCGCGAACTGGTAGCAGGTGAAGCCGACTCCGCCGCCGGCCATGCACAGGCCCGTCAGCGTGGTGAGCGCCATCATGGCCCTGACGTACGGCGAGAGCCGCGCCGCGGCGCGGCTCGGGTCGTGGGGGTCGTAGCTGATCTCCAGTCGCTCGCCGCCGACCGAGTCCCCGTAGTGGTGTACCCGGCCCGTGAGGTCGGTGTAGCGGTAGACCTTCATGGTGTCCGTGTGGTGGTCGAGTTCGGCGACGACCGTGATGCCACGCTTCGTCAGGCGGTGGCTTTCGAGGAGGCCGCGCCCCACCACGGCCACCATGAACGCCCCGACGGCCGCCAGGACCTGGAAGAACGGCAGCGCGACCGCGAACTCGGAGTCGCGGCGTACCGCGACCGTCACGTCGACGGCGGCGAGTACCGCGACCGTCGCCACGCCCATGACCAGCAGTTCGGGCCCACGTTCCGCGGCCCGCGCGACGGCGGTCGGCACCGTGCTGACCAACCCCTGGCCGTCGACGGGCGGTTCGCCGGGCGTGCGGCCCGGCAGGCGGGCCGCGACCGCGTTCCGGAAGGCGGCCGCCGTCGTGGCGTCGGCCTCGTGGAGGGCGTACACGACGGCCGGCCGGTCGGCGCTCGCCGTCGTCAGCACGACCTCGACGGTGCCGCCGGCGCCCCTGACCTGGTCGACGGCCGCCAGCGGGATCCGCGCCACCCGTCCGTCCCGCTCCCATCTCACCTGGCCGGAGCCGGCGTCGAGGTGGGCGGTGGTGTCGTCGCCACGGAGCACGAGGGAGGAGGGCGGGGGAGTCGTCGTCACGGGGATACGACTCTCCGCGACGGGGGGAAGGTTGCACCCCGCGGCACGGTTGTCGGCTGAATCACATCGGCCGACCCGGTCCGGCGGCTGTTCGTCGATCCGTCACCGGGGTGACACGCGCGGGCACTCGACGCCGTCGCCCTCCTCCCCGACGATGGTCCGGTCATGACAAGTCCGGTGTGTGGGTCCCCACCCCACCGCCGAACAGGAGGACAGATGAAGACGAGTTCGCGGATCCGCCGGGCAGCCGTCGTCATCGGCGGCGCGCTCGCGCTGGTCGTCGGTCTGCCGGGCATCGCCCTCGCGGACCCGCCGACCGCGTTGCCCGCCAACGCGGACGCGCTGGAGCGGACCTGGCAGCCGGCCTTCGACTACGACACCGACGGCTGCTACCCCACCCCGGCCATCGGCCCCGACGGCACCCTCAACGGCGGCCTCAACCCGAGCGGCGCCCTCAACGGCCAGTGCCGCGACGCCTGGGACCTCGACAACACCAACGCGTACTCGCGCACCAAGTGCGACAACGGCTGGTGCGCCGTGATGTACGGCCTCTACTTCGAGAAGGACCAGGCCGTGGCCGGCAGCGGCCTCGGCGGACACCGGCACGACTGGGAGCACGTCGTCGTGTGGGTGCAGAACGACCAGGCCAGGTACGTCGCCACCTCGGCCCACGGACAGTTCGACATCTACCGCGGCGACCAGATCCGCTGGGACGGCACCCACCCCAAGGTCGTCTACCACAAGGACGGCATCAGCACCCACTGCTTCCGCCCGGCCAACACCAACGACGAGCCGCCGGAGAACCACGAGGGGACGTGGCAGTACCCGCCGCTCGTCGGGTGGAACGGCTACCCGGCGGGGCTGCGCGACCGGCTGAGCCAGGCCGACTTCGGCTCCGCCTCCTTCGGCCTCAGGGACAGCGCCTTCGCCTCCCACCTGGAGCGGGCCCTGCCGGCCGGCGTCCCGTTCGACCCCTACGCCTGACGGCCACGGACGTGTTCCCCGGGGTCCCCAGGCCGCCCCGGCGGTGGGGGAGACCGGGGAATACGTACTCCCGGGTCGGGGTTACGCACGAGAAGTAACCATCGGCCGCGGGAGTCACCATGTCGACCTCTCCACCCCAGGAGACCACCACACCGCCCGCCGGGGCCGCCGAAGCGGCGGGCGCCCGGCCGGCGGCGGACGTGCCGGACGCCGGGGCGCCGGCCCTCGTCATCGTCGGCTCGGACACCGCGCCGGTCTGCCAGGACGGGGTGTGCCACCTGTGAGCGCGCTGGTGATCGACATCTGGTCGGACGTCGTATGCCCCTGGTGCTGGATAGGGAAGCGCCGCCTGGAGCGCGCCCTCGCGTCCTTCGAGCACGCCGACGACGTCGAGGTGCGCTGGCACAGCTTCCAGCTCGACCCCTCCCACCCGGCGGGGCTGCGCGAGCCGACCAGCGAGACGCTGGCCAGGAAGACCGGCGCCGCCCCGGCCCAGGTGCGCGAGATGACCCAGCGGGTGACCGACCTGGCCGCCGCCGAGGGGCTGAGCTACCGGCTGGACCGCGCGATCTCCGTCAACACGCTCGACGCCCACCGGCTCGCCCACCTGGGCGCCGCGCACGGGCTCGGCGACGCGATGCACGAGCGGCTGCTCGCCGCCCACCTCGGTGAGGGCGAGACCGTCGACGACCACGACACCCTCGTCAGGCTCGGCGCCGAGGTCGGCGTCCCGGAGGACGAGATCCGGGGCATGCTGGCCGGCGACGGCTACGCCGCCGAGGTCGAGGCCGACTTCCAGCAGGCCCGGCGCTTCGGCATCAGCGGCGTGCCGTTCTTCGTACTCGGCGGCGCCTACGGGGTCTCCGGCGCCCAGCCGGTCGAGACCTTCGCCGGCGCGCTCCGCCAGGCGCACGGCGCGGCCGCCGCCCGCTGAGGCGGCGACCGGTCAGCCCAGCAGCAGCTGCGTCACCCAGGCGAGCACGATCACGCCGAGCACCACGGGGCCGATCGGGGCCCCGTGGTCGGCCGGCCGCGCGTCACGCGCCGGCCGCAGCTCCGGCCCGCGGTGCAGGGCGCGGATCTCCTCGACGGCCCGCACGGCGCGCGGCCGGTGGCCGAGCCGCCGCTCCAGCCAGGCGGCGCCGGTGAAGCTGAGCGCGATCGCCGGGTCGTTGCCGACGCCGAAGCGGATGTCGTCCCCCTCGTGCCGCACGGTCGTCAGCCGCTCCCAGGGGATGTGCCGCACCCGCCAGGCGCCCGTCACCCACAGGCCCTGCCGGTCGGCGGTGATCCGCCAGCAGAGCGCGGTGGCGGAGGCGCCGACGAAGACGGGCAGGCCGAGCAGCAGCACCCAGGAGAGACCTGGGCCGTCGGACAACACCGTGATGACCATGCCGAGCTGGGCGAAGAGCAGGAAGAACCCCACGCCCCGGGAGACCGCGCCGGCCGACCAGCTCAACGGCTCGGTGCTCGGGCCGAGCCGGGCGGCCGCCGCCTCGGCGGCGCTCGCGTCGACGACGCCGGCCCGCCGCCGCGAGCGACGCGGGCGCGGCTGGGGGCTCCTGCCACGGTCCCCGGTGTCCTCCCTGGCCGGCCGGACCGGGCTGGTGGAGAGCTCCAGCATCGGCTCGCCGAAGGCGTCGGCGACGAGGGCGAGTTCGCCGCCGGGCCGGGGGGCGCCGTAGAGCACGCCCTCACGCACCGGCGGCACCTCGTCCTCGCCCTTCAGGATCGCTGCGGCGTCCTCCAGCGCGGCCCTGGCGGCCGCCCGCCGCTCCTCCGACGACTCCCCCTCGGACCCCTCGTGCCCCTCGTCCACGTCGTCCGTGTCCGCCGGCACCGCGAGCGAGGTGAAGGACAGGACCGGCCGGGCGAGGGCGGGGTCGTCGACCGCGTAGACCACGGTGCGTCCGTTCTCCCGGCTCTCGGCCACCAGCACCCGCAGGGTGGGCAGCGGCGCCGCGCGCAGCCCGTGGGCGCGCAGCCGGCCGTCGAGCCCGTTGCCGAGGAAGGCGAGACCCGGCACCCCGAGCAGCAGCATCAGGGTCTGCCAGCCGAAGGCGTCGTAGGGCTCGGCCACCAGCCCCAGCCGGTCGCCGTCGACCAGCACCGCGACCTCGGAGCCCACCGGGTAGTCCTCGGCGTACGCCTCGACGACGCGCTCCTCCTCCTCGCCGGGCAGCAGGACGGCGATCTCGCTCCCGTCCTCGTCCTGCCGGGCGACCTCGGCGCGCAGCACGGTGGCGCGGTCGGCGCGCGCCTCGTCGTCGGCCACCTCGCGCGCGCCCTGCCAGCCGGCCAGCGCCCCGGCGGCGAGCAACACCGAGCCCACGGCGAGGGAGAGACGCCCCCGGCCGAACCCGGCGGCCTCCGGCGGCAGGGCGTGCCTGGCGGGACCCGCGACGTCCAACGCGAGCCGCTGCTGCCGGTGGTGGGCGGCCACCCGGTGGATCGTGCCGAGCAGCGCGAAGCCGAGGGCGAGCAGCACCGCGACGCGGGCCGGTCCCTCCGCCCTCCCCAGCGCCGCGTCGGAGAGCACGCAGAGCAGGCCGGCCGGCGCCAGCGTCAGCCGGGCCAGGTCGGGCAGCCGCCACACCCAGTACAGCTGGAGCAGCGCGAGCCCGGCCAGCCAGGTCCCCGTCCACGCGGGGCCGCAGGGCGTTGACTCCGAGCACACCGGCACCGGAGTGCTCGCGATGGCCCAGAAGCAGGTCGCCAGCAGGGCGAGCACGGCCCACCACGGGCGCGACCAGCGGGCGGGGCCGGCGTCGAGCCAGCGGCGCGCGTCGCCGGCGCGCCAGTCGCGGGTGCCGTCGGGTATGTGGCCGGACGGCAGCGGCAGGAAGGGGCGATCGCTCACCCGCGCATTATGGGGGAGGTGATCGTGGACACCTCATGGAGGTGCCGGGAAGAAGCCGCGCCCGGCGGTCAGTGGCGGGTGCGGGCCCGGACCTCGGCGGGGCTGAGGTAGGCGTCGGTCTGCTCGAACTCGCGGACCGTGCCGGAGTGTTCGCCGAGGAAGCCGATGCGTACGAAGTCGTCGCCGAACGCCGCGTTGAGCAGCCAGTTGGCGCCGGTGCGGAACCTGGCCGCGCCGGTCGGCAGCGTCGCGAGATGGTAGCCGCGAGCGACCAGCTGGGCGGGCGCGCCGGTGAGTTGGATGCCGAGCGGCTTGGACACCGCCTCCCGGCCGCCGAGGTCGACGACCAGGCCGAGGTCCCGGTGCCGGTAGGGGGTGAGCGGGCGGCCGCGGAGTCGCGCCGTCAGGTTCTCGGCGGCGTGCCGGCCCTGCCGGGCCGCGTGCTGCGCCGTGGGGACGCAGACCGCGCCGTCGCCCTTGACCAGGTCGGGCACGGCGGCCGCGTCGCCGAGCGCCAGCACCCCGCCGAGCCCCGGCACGGTGAAGTCGGGGTTGGCGGCGATCCGGCCGCGCACGGTCTCGCAGCCGAGCGAGTCGACCAGCGGGCTGGCGGCCACCCCGGCCGTCCAGACCAGGGTGCGCGAGGGCAGGATGCGTCCGTCGGTGAGGGTGATCGCCTCCGGGGTGACGGCCTGGACCGTGGTGCCGAGCGAGACGTGCACCCCGCGTTCCCGCAGCAGCCGCAGCGCGTCGGCGCCCAGCTTGTCGCCCAGTTCGGGCAGCAGCTTGGGGGCGACGTCGACCAGGTGCCAGCGGATCAGGTCGCCGTTGAGCCGGGGGAAGTAGCGCCGGACGGCCGCGGCGGTGACGCGTTGCAGCCCGGCCAGCGTCTCGGTGCCCGCGTACCCGCCGCCGACCACCACGAACTGGAGCCTGGCGGCCCGCTCCGCCTCGTCCGTGGTGGCGGCCGCGAGGTCCAGCTGGGCGATGACGTGGTCGCGCAGGAAGGCCGCCTGGGCGAGCGTCTTCATGCCACGGGCGTTCTCCCGCAGCCCCGGGATGTCGAAGGACCGGGTGACGCTGCCGGGGCTGAGCACCAGGTGGTCGTAGGGGACGTCCACCGTGTCGCCGGTGATCTTCCGGACCACGACGATCCGGGCGCGCGGGTCGACGCCGATCGCCCGTCCCGGCACCAGGTCGGTGCGGCGCAGGATCCGGCGCAGCGAGGGGGCGACCGACTGCGGGGTGACCACGCCGGCCGCCACGTGCGGCAGCAGCGGCAGGTAGAGCTGGTAGTCGGTGGGGCTGATCAGGGTGACCGCCGCCTCGTCGACGCGCAGCCGGCGTTCGAGGCGCCGGGCGCACTCGACGCCGGCGAAGCCGCCGCCGACGATCACGATGTTCGGCCTGCCGTTCGGTGTACCCATGGCTGGTTCCCTCTGCGCCGGTTCCGCTGGCGGGCGGTGCCCAGGGGCCCCTGGGGCCCCAGCCCAGGCTGACACGGGGGCGCGGGCCCTGCCAGCGCAGCGCGGCCGGCCCGGGTACCCCGCGGACCGCGGGCAAGTGGAAGGCAACCCTTTGCCCCCTCGGCGACCACTCACAGACGGCCGTACACCCCCACCTCACAGAGAGGAACACGCATGCCACGACGCACCCGTGCCCGCCTCCGCCGCTTATGGCGGTCGGGCCTGGTCGCGGCGCTGACGATGGTCGTCGCCGCGGTGTTCGCCAGCCCCTCGGCGGCCGCGAACCGGCAGGCCGACCACCCGTCGCCCGACTGGACCCCGCCGACCCAGTACGCCCAGGGTCTGGACGAGGTCTGGCGCCACATGGAAAGCACCTACGGCAACCTGCTCGGCTTCCGCAACTACGGCTGGGACCAGCTGATGGCCAACGGCGGCCGGCTCCAGTACTGCGTCCGCTGGGAGTCCAACACCCCGGTGACGACGCAGATGCGCGACCAGATCAACGCGTCGATCCAGCGGCAGTGGTCCAAGTGGTTCGAGGGCCTGCGCGGCTGGGGGAACTTCCCCTACGCCTCGGTGCCGGTGCAGGTCGTCGGCTGGGCCGCTCGGGACCGCTCGCTCCTGCAGTGGAACGACAACTCGGTCGACCTCTACATCGGCAACCTGGACGGCGCCGGCGCCCC
Source organism: Streptomyces hainanensis (assembly GCF_004348415.1). Taxonomy (GTDB): domain Bacteria; phylum Actinomycetota; class Actinomycetes; order Streptomycetales; family Streptomycetaceae; genus Streptomyces; species Streptomyces hainanensis. The sequence continues at coordinate 12,340 of NZ_SMKI01000094.1, read as the reverse complement.
GCGCTGCGCGCCGGCGTGCGACCGCTTCTACCACCAGGACGGCAACTACTCCCAGTGCCCCGGTGGCGCGGCACGCCACTTCGACCAGTCACTGTGGCTGACCGACGGCTTCGGCGGCGGCGCCGGCGGCGACTGGGGCCAACGCATGGGCCGCGAGTACTACATGGGCGCCGTCAACCAGGACAACATCCATATATTGCTCCATGAGATGGGGCACACCCTGGGGCTCGACGACTTCTACGACTGGACGCCCACCGGGGTCAGCAACTTCCTGATGCGGGCCGGCAGCGCGACCCAGATCACCGAGTTCGACCGGTGGATGTCCCGGGACTTCTGGCGGCACCTGCGCAGCCGCTACGGGCTCTAGCCCCGGGCCCCGCAGGGCCGTTCGGACCCGCGCGGAGCCCCGTCCGGCCCGATGACGGCGGGCCTCGACACGGTTTCCGCGGCGGGCCGGCGCCAGCACCGGCGGCGCCAGCACCACATCGATAGCGTCCTGGGCCCTCAGGCCCCAGGGCGGCGGCCGGGTCCCGGCCGCGTTGGTCGCCGTGCCGGGCGTCAACCCTTCCTGCCCATGACGAGTTGACGCACCGGCGCGGGGGCGGCCGAGCCCGCCTCGTTGACCAGCGCGACATCGCCGGGACCCGGCTCCCCCATTCCGCGTGCGCGTGCGGGGAGTTGACGGGGGCCGGACGGCGCAGGGGGCGCAACCCGCCGTCCGGCCCCCTCCGGTGTGCGTGGACGGGGAAGCGGCGCACTCAGGCGCCCCCGGCCGCGTACACGATCTGGGGAGTCGCCTTCCGAAGCCAACCTGATCGGCCGCGAAAAGCGTCTACGGTATTCAGAAAGTGCGAGTGAAGCGTGCGCATGTGAAGCAGATCACGCGTCCGTCCCGACCCGTGAGGTGCGTCACCCTCGTACCCTTGAGTCACAGGATCCTGTAGACGAAATGCAATCGGGAAGCGTGGTCGGTTCGCTGGCCTTCGGGAGGGATGCGGCGATGCTGTCCAAGGGCCTCACACAGGGCACCGTCCCGCGGCTCGAGCGGCCCGGCCCGCTGCGCGAGCGGGTGTACGAGACCCTGCTCGAGCTCATCACGACCCGGGCGCTCCGCCCAGGACAGCACCTGGTGGAGAGCGAGTTGGCCACCCACCTCGGCGTGAGCCGGCAGCCCGTGCGCGAGGCGCTGCAACGGCTCAGCACCGAGGGCTGGGTCGATCTGCGGCCCGCCCAGGGCGCGTTCGTGCACGAGCCGACCGACGAGGAGGCCGACCAGCTGCTCACCGTCCGCACCCTGCTGGAGGCCGAGGCCGCCCGGCTGGCCGCCGGGCGGGCCGACACCGAGGGCATCGCCACCCTCGAGGAACTGTGCGACCACGGCGAGGCCGCCGCCCGCGCGGCGGACGTGGAGAGCGTCATAGAGCTCAACACCCGCTTCCACGCCGCCGTGTTGGAGATCGCGGCCAACGCCGTGCTGGCCGAACTGATCGGGCAGGTGGGCCGCCGGGTGCGCTGGTACTACGCGCCCGTCGCGCGGCAGCGCGGCATGGCGTCGTGGATCGAGCACCGCGAGCTCATCGCCGCCCTCAGGGACGGGGACGGTGAGCGCGCCACCCGGATCATGCGCCAGCACACCGAGCACACCCGGCGTTCCTACCATGAACTCAGATCCTCCTGACCTCCTCGGGCACCGGCTCGGTGAGCTCGGCCCCCTCCACGTCCCGGCTGATGGGCTGGGGGTTGGGCGAGATGTCCCGGAGCCGTTGCTTCTCCGGCCCGCCTGGCTGCCGCAGTGTCACGGAGAGCACGGCGGAGAACAGTCCGATCGAGCCGGCCAGGATGAACGCGCCCTCGTAGTCCCAGGCCGCGATCACCACGGCGCCCATGCCGGAGCCCAGCAGGCCGCTGACCAGCTTCGAGCTGTACACCATCCCGTAGTTGGTGGCGTTGTGGTTCTCCCCGAAGAAGTCCGCGGTCATCGCGGCGAACAGCGGGAAGATCGCACCGCCGCCGAAGCCGGAGATCATCGAGAAGAACAGGAACAACGGCATGTTGCCGATGGATCCCGACCACAACACGCCGAACTGCGCGAGGCCGAGCACCACGCAGACGAACGTCAGGGTCTGGCGCCGGCCGTAGAGGTCGGATATCCAGCCGATGACGCCGCGCCCGGTGCCGTTGACGATGGCCTTGAGCGACATCGCGGTGGCCACGATGCCGCCCGCGAAGCCCATGTCGTCGCCGAACGGCACCTGGAAGGCGATGCCGAAGATGTTCACGCCCGCCGTGCACAGCAGGCAGAACCACATCAGGTAGAGCACCGGCGTGCGCCTGGCCTCCGCCGGGGTGTACTGCCGCACCGCCGGCGGGTTCTTCCGCAGCGCCCTGGCCGTCCTCTCGTCGGTGTGCTTCTGCAGCGGGTCCACGCTCTCGGGCCACCAGTTCTTCGGCGGGTCCTTGAAGAACAGCCCGGAGACGCCCACCACGAGCAGCGCGTACACGCCCACCCAGTCGAGCACCACGGTGTAGTTGTCGGCGTCCATGTACGAGGTGAAGATGAACACGAAGGGCACCGCGCCGTAGGCGAAACCGCCGTTGACGAAGCCGGTCTTGCCGCCCTTCCGTTCCGGGTACCACTTGCCCACCATGTTCACGCTGGTCGCGTAGACGAAGCCGGCACCCGAGCCGCCGAAGAAGCCGAAGCCGAGATACGCCCAGAACACGTTGGGCGCGTGGCTCAGCGCCAGGAAGCCCAGGAAGGCGCCGAGTGCCCCGAGGAGCATCGCGGAGCGGGCAGACAGCTTCTCGCTCTCCCGCAACTGCCCCACGGGGAAGGCCACCGCGGCCTGGAAGAACACCCAGACGCTCAGCAGCCAGAAGATGTTGGTCGAGGACCAGCCGTGCGCGTCGTGCAGTGTGTCCTCGGCCGCGCCGAAAGCGTACTCGCAGATGCTGATGCCCATCATGGCGATCCACGGCAGCAGCACCATCGTCCAACGCGGCCGGCCCATGATGTCCCGGTCGGACTCGCCGACCCGGTAGACCCGCCCGTTGGCGTCCGTCACTTCGCGGAATCGCGCCGTCGCCGGCGCGTTCGCTGTGCTCATAACGATTCCCTCGCGTCCGAAGAGTCTGGTCAGCGCCCCCTGTCCGGTTCTCTTCGCCGCCGGCTCCCCCGCGCGTGGCGCGCGTGGGGGGCCGGCATGCTGAGGTAGTGCCCGGGCCTGTCTGTCGATTCGCGGCGAGCCCGCCGCGAATCGACAGACAGGCCCCCGCCGTCAGCCCGAGGGGGTGGACCCCTGGGGCGGCAGCAGCCCCGCCGCCCGCGCCCACTGGTACTTGGCACCCAGCGCGGCCACGGGCTTCTCCGTGGTGTACGGATAGGCGACGACGCCGCGCTCGAAGAGGTAGGCGGAGGCCGCCTCCACCTCCGTGTCTCCGGCGAGCGACGCCACGACGGGCTTGGTGATCCCCCGGTCCCTGAACTCGCCGACCACCCGGGCCGTCAACTCCGCGAAGACCATGGGCGGGGTGACGATGGTGTGCCAGTAGCCCAGGACCAGGGCGTGGATGCGCGGGTCCTCGAGGCCGAGCCTGATGGTGGCCTCGTAGGTGGACGGCGGCTCGCCGCCGGTGATGTCCACCGGGTTGCCCGCTGCCCCGAAGGGCGGGATGAACCTGCGGAACGCCTCGTCCAGGTCGGGCGGGATCGTCATCAGGCTCAGTCCGTTGTCCACCACCGCGTCGGACAGCAGCACGCCCGAGCCGCCCGCGCCGGTGATGATGACGACGTTGTCGCCCTTGGGCGCCGGCAGCACCGGCAGCGCCCTGGCGTACTCCAACATGTCCGCCAGGCCGGGCGCGCGGACCACGCCCGCCTGCCGCAGGATGTCGTCGTAGACCGCGTCGTCGCCCGCCAGCGCTCCCGTGTGGGAGCCGGCGGCACGGGCGCCGAGCGCGGTGCGACCGGCCTTGAGGACCACGATCGGCTTCCTGGGCACGGTCGCCCTGGCCGCCTCGACGAAGGCCCGGCCGTCCTTGAGGTCCTCCAGGTGCATCGCGATGCAGTCGGTGTTCTCGTCCTCCCCGAAGTAGGTGAGCAGGTCGTCCTCGTCCAGGTCCGACTTGTTGCCGAGCCCGACGATCGCGGAGACACCGGTGTTGGTGGTGCGGGCGAACCCGAGGATCGCCATGCCGATGCCGCCGCTCTGCGAGGTCAGCGCCACCCCGCCCTTGACGTCATAGGGGGTGCAGAAGGTGGCGCACAGGTCCTGCCAGGTGGAGTAGTAGCCGTAGATGTTGGGGCCGAGGAGCCGCACACCGTGCTCCTCGGCGATGGCCACCACCCGCTCCTGGAGCTCCACTTCGCCCGTCTCGGCGAAGCCGGAGGGGATCAGCACCGCGTTGGGGATGCCCTTGCGGCCCACCTCCTCCAACGCGGCCGGCACGAACTTCGCCGGGATCGCGAAGACCGCCACGTCCACCTCGGCCGAGATGTCCAGCACGCTGCGGTACGCCTTGCGGCCCTCGATGTCGTCGGCCCTCGGGTGCACCGGGAAGATGTCGCCCGCGAAGCCGCCGTCGATGAGGTTGCGCATCACGGAGTTGCCGATCTTGCCGCGCTCCGCCGAGGCGCCGATCACCGCCACCGCCCGCGGCTTCATCAGCCGCCGCATGGTGGACAGGATGGCCTCCCGCGAGTACCTGCGGCGCTGCCGCGGCGCCTCGCCGGCCAGCACGATCCGCACGTCCGCCACCACCGCGCCCGTCGGCGTGGCGATCACCGGGTTGAGGTCCACCTCGGCGATCTCGGGGAAGTCGTCGACCAGCCGGGAGACCCGGACGATCTGCCCGGCGAGGGCCTCCCGGTCCACCGGCGGCGCGCCCCGCACCCCGCGCAGCACCTCGGCCGCGCCGATGCCGTCGAGCATCGACAGCGCGTCCGCGCGGGTGGCCGGGGCGAGCCGGAAGGTGATGTCCTTCAGCACCTCGACCAGCACGCCGCCGAGCCCGAACGCCACCACCTTGCCGAACGTCGGGTCGGTCACCGCGCCGACGATGACCTCCTGTCCCGGCGGCAGCATCCGCTGGACCTGGACGCCGGCGATCCTGGCCTCCGGGTCGTAGGCCCTGGCGTTCGCCACGACGGTGGCGAACCCCTTCCGCACCTCGGCGCCGTCGATCACGTCCACCAGCACGCCGCCCGCGTCGCTCTTGTGGGAGATGTCGGGGGAGACGATCTTGAGCACCACAGGGAAGCCGATCCGGTCGGCCAGCGCGACGGCCGCGTCGGCGGTCTCGGCCACCCCCTCGGCCGGTGTGGCGATCCCGTAGGCGTCCGTGATCAGCTTGCCCTCGGGGGCGGTGAGGACGGTCCGGCCCTCGGCGCGCACCGCGTCGAGCAGGTCGCGAACGGCCTGCCGCGCGTGCGGATCCGGCGACACCGATGCGTCCGGCTCCCCGGTCTCCGTGGTCTCGGTGGTCATCGGTCAGATCACTCCATTCGCCGCGAGGAGCCGGAACTCCTCGTCGTCCAGGCCGAGTTCGCCGCGGTAGACGTCCTCGTTGTGCTCGCCGAGCAGCGGGGAGCGCTCGACGTCGACGGGGGAGTCGGAGAGCTTCAGCGGGCTGCCGACCGTGGTGAACCGGCCGCGCTGCGGGTGGTCGACCTCGACGATCATCTCGTTGTCGGCCAGGCTGCGGTCGGCGATGATCTCCTCGGTGGAGAGGATCGGGCCGCAGGGGATGTTGTGCGCGTTCAGCCGCTCCAGCACCTCCCACTTGGGCAGGGTGCTCGACCACTCCTCGATCAGCTGGAACATCTTGGCCAGCTTCGGCAGCCGGGCCGCCGGGGTGGCCCACTCCGGATCGTCCCTGAGCTCGGGGCGGCCGATCAGCTCGGTGATCGGCGCCCAGCCGACCGGCTGCACGATCACGTAGACGTAGTCGTTGGGGCCGCCGGGCGCGCACCTGACCGCCCAGCCGGGCTGCCCGCCGCCCGAGGCGTTGCCGGAGCGCGGCACCTCGGTGCCGAAGTCCCTGTTCGGGTACTCGGCCAACGGGCCGTGCGACAGCCGCTGTTGGTCGCGGAGCTTGACCCGGCAGAGGTTCAGCACGGCGTGCTGCATGGCCACGTTGACCCGCTGGCCGCGCCCGGTGTCGTGCCGCTGGTAGAGGGCGGCCAGGATGGCGGCCACGCAGTGGACGCCGGTGCCCGAGTCGCCGATCTGCGCTCCGGTGGCCAGCGGCGGGCCGTCCTCGAAGCCGGTGGTCGACATCGAGCCGCCCATCGCCTGGGCCACCACCTCGTACGCCTTGAACCTGGTGTACGGGCCCTCGCCGAAGCCCTTGATGCTGGCGTAGACGAGGCGCGGGTTGATCTCCCTGATCCGCTCCCAGGAGAAGCCGAGCCGGTCGAGCGCACCGGGGCCGAAGTTCTCCACCAGCACGTCGAAGCGGCCGATCAGCTCGGTCAACAGCTCCTTGCCGCGCGGGGACTTGAGGTTGAGGGTGATGCTGCGCTTGTTGCAGTTGAGCATCGTGAAGTAGAGGCTGTCGACGTCGGGCAGGTCGCGCAGCTGCTGCCGGGTGATGTCGCCCGTGAGGGCCTCCAGCTTGACCACGTCGGCGCCGAGCCAGGCGAGCATCTGGGTTGCTGAAGGGCCGGACTGGACGTGCGTCATGTCCAGGATCCGTACGCCTTCGAGTGCCTTGGCCATCGTCGGCCTCCTCACTTGTACATGGTCTGGTTCATGGTTCCCGGGGCGTAGGCGTCCGGGTCCACCCAGACGTTGATCAGCGACGGCTTGCCGGACTCGCGGGCGCGCTCCAGCGCCGGCCTGATGTCCGCCGGGTCCCTGACCTCCTCGCCGTAGCCGCCGAGCATCCTGGCGAACTGGTCGAACGGCACGTCGCCCAACGTGTTGCCGATCCGTTCGCGGGCGTCGCCGTACTTGGCCTTCTGGCCGTAACGGATCTGGTTCATCGAGGAGTTGTTGCCGACGATGCCGACGAAGGGCAGGTCGAAGCGGACCAGCGTCTCGAAGTCCCAGCCGGTGAGCGAGAACGCGCCGTCGCCGAAGAGCGCCACCACCTCGGCCTCGGGGCGGGCGTGTTTGGCGGCCATCACGAACGGGATGCCGACGCCGAGCGTGCCGAGCGGGCCCGGGTCCATCCAGTGGCCCGGCGTCCTCGGCTGCACCACCTGCCCGGAGAAGGTGACGATGTCGCCGCCGTCGCCGATGTAGATGGAGTCCTCGGTGAGGAAGTCGTTGATCTCGCTGACCAGCCGGTACGGGTGGATCGGCGAGGCGTCGGAGCGCAGTTGCGGCAGCCGCTTCTCGATGGCCTTGGCCTCCACGGCGCGCAGCTCGTCCAGCCACTCCTTGCGGCGCGAGCCGCCGCCGTTGAGCCGGCCGGTGGCGGACTCGGCCACGGCGGCCAGGATCAGCCCGGGGTCGCCGACGATGCCGAGGTCGACGTCGCGGTTCTTGCCGACCGTCCGGTAGTCGAGGTCGATCTGGACCACGGTCGCGGCGGGGGAGAGGCGCTTGCCGTAGCCCATCCGGAAGTCGAACGGGGTGCCGACGATGACGATGACGTCGGCGTTGGTGAACGCGTGCCGCCGGGAGAGCTGGAAGTGGTTCGGGTCGCCCGGCGGCAGGGTGCCGCGGCCCGCGCCGTTCATGTAGGCCGGCAGGTTGAGCTGCCTGACCAGGTCGATCGACGGCTGGGTGGCCCGCGAGGTCCACACCTGGCTGCCGAGCAGGATGGCTGGCTTCTCCGCGTGCACCAGCAGGTCGGCCAGCCGCTCCACGGCGGCCGGGTCGCCGGCGGTCCTGGTGGAGGCGCGGTAGCCGCCGGCCTTGGGGATCCGGGCCTTCTCGACCGGCACCCTGGCATCCAGCACGTCGCGCGGGATCTCCAGGAACGACGGCCCTGGGGCGCCGTGGTAGCACTCGCGGAAGGCCATCGACACCAGGTCGGCCACGCGTTCCGTGACCGGCACGGTGGCGGCGAACTTGGTGATGGGGGTCATCATGTCGACATGGGGCAGGTCCTGGAGCGAGCCCATCTTGTGCTGGCTGTGGGCGCCCTGACCACCGATCAGCAACATCGGGCTCTCGGCCCGGAACGCGTTGGCCACGCCGGTGACCGCGTCCGTGGTGCCGGGGCCCGCGGTGACCACCGCGCAGCCCGGCTTCCCGGTGATCCGGGCGTGTCCGTCCGCGGCGTGCGCGGCGACCTGCTCGTGCCGCACGTCGATGACGTCGATGCCCTCGTCGACGCAGCCGTCGTAGATGTCGATGATGTGGCCGCCGCAGAGGGTGTAGATGACGTCCACACCCTCGTTCTTGAGGGCCTTGGCGACCAGGTGCCCACCTGATATGAGCTGTTCCGAGGTGTCCGGGGTGTCCTTGGGCATGACCAGTTCCGTCCCTTCGTTCGACGCGATGGTCGGGGCCATGGTTTATTGCATACAGTCGACGAATACTGTATGTACCCGTTATCTCGCATCGACTGGGCGGTGTCCAGGGGGCGTTGGCAGATTCTCGCCAGAGCTTTGCCAAGACGGCCTGTCGGCCCGAGCGGCTCGAAGGCCCGTACCTACGCGGCGGGTTGGCCGACCGGCTCACGCCGGCGTGGCGCGGTCCTCCAGATAGCGGCCCAGCTCGGCGGAGGCGCGGAGCATGGCGAGGGCGCGGAAGTGCAGACGGTCGCGGCGTTCGGCGATCGCCGCCGCGGCCGAGGCGGCGGACGGGGCGTCGCGCAACTCGGCGAGCAGCGGCGCGATCTGGGGGAGAAGGTAGCCGCTGCGCCGCAGTTGGTGAACCAGGTGCGCGTCCCGCACGTCGCCCGGCGCGTAGACCCGGTAGCCGGTGGCGGGATCCCGCGCCGGGCGCAGCAGACCGGCCCGCTCCCACCGCCGCAGGGTGGCGGGGCGGAGGCCCAGCCGGTGCGCCAGCGCGCCGATCGTGGTCGGGTGAGGCGGCGGCCGCCCGCCGGGCCCCGGGGCCAGCTCCCGGAGCGCCAGCTCGATCGCGTCCAGCGTGTGCCGGTCGGTCAGCAGCTCGGCATGGCCGTGGTCGACGACGGTCAACGCCTCGACGGCCCGGTCGGCGTTGACCAGCGTCATGATCTCCCGCGCCGACGCGTGGCCGTGCGCCGGGACCAGGGCGAGGAAGGCCCGCAACGCGGCGGCGTGCCGCGGCGTGTAGCGCCGGTAACCGGACGCGGTCCGCTCGGCGGGCGGCAGGACGCCGGCCGCCTCGTAGTTGCGGACCGCCTGGCCCGACAGACCGTGCGGCCGAGCCAGGTCCACCGGCCTCACCGACACCCCCGCCTCTCCCGCAGGTTGAAGGTTTTCACCGAGGTCACCGGCCTTTTCCACGCCAACCTTCAACCGTTTGGTCAACGATAGCGTGGAAGCCATGGCAACCGATGAGTTGATATACCCGGCCATCGCGCGGTTCCTGGACGAGCGGCCCCACCCGCCCCGGGTGCTGGGGCTCGGCGAGCCGGTGCACGGCGTGGACACCTTCCTGCGCCTCCGCAACGAGCTGCTCCACGGGCTCGTCGCACAGCGGCGGACCCGCTGCGTGGCCCTGGAGTCCGACTGCCTCGCGGGCCACCTGGTCGACGACCACGTCCGCGGCGGCGACGGGAGCCTCGACCAGGTGCTGGCGGACGGCATCACCCACGGCTGGGGGGCCTGGGCCGGAAACCGCGCGCTGGTGGAGTGGCTCGGCGCGCACAACCACGAGCGGCCGCTGACCGGGCAGGTGCGGTTCGCCGGCTTCGACGCGCCGACCGAGATCACCGGCGCCGAGAGCCCCCGGGCCGCCCTGTGGTCCCTGCACGCCTTCCTGACCGCGCACCTCCCCACCGCGCCGCACCCCTGGAGTCGGATCGACGCGCTGCTCGGCGACGACGACCGGTGGACCAACCCCGACGTCATGTACGACCCGGCGCGGGCCGTGGGCGGTTCGGCCGAGGCCCGCGAGCTGCGCGCGATCACCGACGACCTCCGCTGGCTGCTCACCTCGACCGTCCCCCGCCTCGCGGCCCAGGGCGGGGACGGCATGGCGGAGGCGCTGTTCGACGCCGAGCTCGCCGCCCGCACCGCCGCCGGCCTGCTCGGCTACCACGCCGTCCTGGCCGGGACCGACCACCACGAGCGGCTGACCAACGCCATCGGGATCCGCGACGCGATGATGGCGGCCAACCTCGACGCGCTCGCCGCCCGCGACCACGACCACGGCCCGGTGCTGGCCTTCGCCAGCAACCAGCACCTGCGGCGCGGCACCGCGTGGATGCGGATGGGCGGGACGGACCTGTGGTGGAGCCCGGCCGGCGCCCACCTCGCCCGCGCCCTCGGCCCCGGGTACGTCACCATCGCGATCGCGATCGGCTCGGCACCGCACCTCGGGATCGGGGAGCCGCCGGCCGACACCGTGGAGGGCCGCCTGCTGGCAGCCGGCGGCCCGGCTCCCCGGCTGGTCCCCGCCGCCGAGGTGGCCGAACTGATGGCCGGGGTCGCCGACCCGGTCAGGCGCGCCACCGAGTACTTCGCCTACTTCCCGCTCGACCCGGACGCGCTCGACGACTTCGACGCGGTGCTGTTCCTGCCGCACCTCGACCCCTCCGAGCACGACGTGCGGTTCCGGGCGGCGGCGGACACGGCGGCGGGGTGACCCCCGGGCCCGGGCTCAGGCGTCGGGGCCGGCCCGCAGCACGATCTTCCCCCTGGCGTGCCGGCTCTCGCTGAGTTCGTGGGCGGCCGCCGCCTCGGCCAGCGGGAAGGTCGCCGCCACCGGCACCCGCAACCGGCCCTCGGCGGCGAGCGCCGCCGCGGCCCGCAGCCCGTGCACGGCCATCGGATCGGCGTCGCCCACGGCCGCCCCGTCCATCTCCGTCACCGGGGCGCTGTGCGACAGGTGCACGCCGTGGGCCGCCGCGTCGAGGTCGGCGATGGTCACCACCCGGGCCGCGTCGCCGGCGATGCCGATCAGCTCGGGCAGGGTGCCGCCGGCGCAGTCGAGAACCGCGTCCACCCCGCCCGGCGCCAACGCCCCGACCCGTTCGGCCAGCCCGGGGCCGTACGTGGTGGGGGCCGCGCCGAGCGACCGCAGCAGGTCGTGGTTGCCCTCGCTCGCCGTGCCGACGACGGTGGCACCGCGCGCCGCGGCGAGCTGGACGGCGACGGTGCCCACCCCGCCCGCCGCCCCGTGGACCAGCACCGTCCGGCCGGCGCCGGCGCCGACGCCCAGCCGGTCGAGGACCCGGGTGGCCGTCTCGACATTGCCGGCGGCGCCGCCCGCCTCGTCCCAACTCCAGGCGGTCGGCTTGGCGGCCCAGGCCACCAGGACGGCGTGTTCGGCGTGGGCGCCGCCGAGCCGCGCCGGATCGGTGAGGCCGAACACCGCGTCGCCCGGCGCGACACCGGTGACGCCGGCGCCGACCTCGTCGACCACGCCCGCCGCGTCCACGCCGGTCACGTGCGGGAGGCGCAGCGCTATCGACTCGCGCAGCCGGCCGGCGCGCAGATAGGTGTCGGCCGGCGTCAGGCCCGATGCCACGACCCGGATCCGGATCTCGCGCGGACCCGCGTGCGGTGCCTCGACCTCGCCGACCCGCATCGTGTCGGCCGGCCCGTACCTGGTGATCAGAACAGCTCTCATGTGTCCGGACCGTAGTGGAACACCCCGTCCGGATAGCTAAAGTGGGAGAGATGACCGGCGAAGTGCTCCAGAAGCGGCAAACGGCCAGGGAACTGCGGTCCGACGCCCGCGACAACCGCGAACGCATCCTCACCGTGGCCCGCGCGGCCTTCGCGGCCGACGGCCTCGACGTGCCGATGCGGGAGATCGCCCGCCGGGCCGGGGTCGGCGCGGCCACCCTCTACCGGCGTTTCCCCACCAAGGAGGACCTGCTCACGGCGGCGTTCGCCGAGCAGATGGCCCAGTGCACGGCCGTCGTCCAGGAGGCCTCGGCCGCGGCCGACCCCTGGGAGGGGTTCCGCCTGCTGGTCGAGAAGGTGATGGCGATACACGCCCTCGACCGTGGCTTCACCGCCGCGTTCACCTCGGACCTCCGCCGGGCCAGGGCCGTCGGCGACCACCGCGAGCGGGCGTTGGGCCCGCTGCTCGAACTCGTCCGCCGAGCGAAGGAGTCGGGCGGGCTGCGGGCGGACTTCGTCCTGGACGACCTGATCATGGCGCTGATGGCCAACGGCGGCATCCGCGCGGCCACGCCCGCCGCCACGGCGGCGGCCTCCCGCCGCTTCGCCGCCCTGATCCTCCAGTCGTTCCGGGCCGACCCGACGCCCACCCCGCTGCCA
>NZ_SMKI01000939.1 GCF_004348415.1 Streptomyces hainanensis | reverse complement strand
GGGGACACGGCCCGCGTGCCGGGCCACCGGCAGAGCCGGGGGCCGGGGGCCCGCCGCGCTACGCAGAATGCGGGCCACGCGCAGCGCGCTCGCGCCGCCGAGCGGCAGACGGCGGCTCCGCCGCCAGACCGCAGGCCAGCGGCCAACCGGCGCACCGCTGGGGACACGGCCCGCGTGCCGGGCCACCGGCAGAGCCGGGGGCCGGGGGCCCGCCGCGCTACGCAGAATGCGTGCCACGCGCAGCGCGCTCGCGCCGCCGAGCGGCAGACGGCGGCTCCGCCGCCAGGCCGCAGCCGGCCGGCAGAGCGCAACGCACACGGCCCGAATACCCGGGCCACCGGCACACGGCCGAGGGCCGGCCACGCTACGCGGGCCGCGCGCTCGCACCAGCGAGCCACAGGCCGGCGCAGCGCGGCAGGAGCCGGGGCCCGCAGGGCCGCCCCGCGCGGAGCGCGGCAAATGGGGCGGGTG
>NZ_SMKI01000938.1 GCF_004348415.1 Streptomyces hainanensis | reverse complement strand
GACAGGGCCGCGGCCCCTCCCCCACGTCGCGCCCCGCTGCCGGGGCAGCGCGGCTACGCGGCCTCCGTCGGCCGCCCCGAGCCGGCCCGCATCGACCGGGTGGTCGCGCGGCTGCTGGTCACGGAGAAGCGGTCCCAGGAGTTCCTGTCCCGGGCCGCGCCGCAGCTCTCGCCGGACTCCGTCCGCCACCTGGCGCGCGGCGTCGACCGGGGCGAGCGGGTGGTGTTGGAGTACCCCCACGAGGAGGACGGCGTCCGCCGCTGCCCGATGGACGAGCTGACGCTCGACCCGCCGGAGGTGATGTACGGCTGGTGCCACGCGCACCGCCGCGACCACGACTTCACCCTGGCCCGCCTCATCGGCGTGGCCGCGTACGTCCCGTGAGGCGGCCCGGCGCGCCGCCGGTGCCGGTTCGTCATCGGGCCCCGGGAGACGGGTGGTTGACCGGGCTATCGTGAGGGCAGGTGTCCGCGGCGGGGAAGCGGGGG
>NZ_SMKI01000937.1 GCF_004348415.1 Streptomyces hainanensis | reverse complement strand
GCCGACCTGGAGCGCCGCGGCGAGCGACAGCAGGGCGGCGCAGACCGGGTTGAGCACGACGGCGATCGCCAGCGAGAGACCGGCGAGCGCGACGGTGACGCCGGCGGCGGTGGCGACGCCGAGCCGGCCCTGGGCGACCGGGTGGCGGGCGCCGGCGGCGTCGATGTCGCGGGAGTCGGTGGCCGCGACCAGGTCGTGGCGGTGTCGGTCGCGGCGCAGGTCGAGCAGGTCGTGGGAGGCGAACATGGCGAGCACGCCGGCGCAGCCGGCGGCGAGGGCCAGGGCGAGGCGGCCGGGCGGCGGCCGGTCGTCGGCGAGCAGCGCGGCGAGCAGCAGCGGGGCGACGCTGAGTGCGGCCTGGGTGCCGCGGAACAGCCCGTAGAGCGCCGATCCGGCGCCGGTCCCGCGGGTGGCCGTGACGGTGGCGGTGGCGGTGGTCGGCGCCGGCTCACCCGACATGCGAGGGCCTGGGCTGGGGCCGGGGTCCGG
>NZ_SMKI01000936.1 GCF_004348415.1 Streptomyces hainanensis | reverse complement strand
CCGCCGCCCGTTGCTCGACGTGCCCCGCAAGAACGAACGCCTGCTCTCCGCCGCCACCGTGCCGGTCGGCCGGCTCCGGGCCGCCGCCGGCCGCCTCGGCTGCTCGGTGCTCGACGTCCACCTCGCCGCGCTCTCCCGCGCCGCCGAACGCTTCGACGCCACCGGCTGGACGGCCGAGGGCCGCCGCGCCCGCGGCTTCGGACTGCCCGTCGCGCTCGGCCACGACCCCGGCCAGCCCTACCTCGGCAACCGCTTCACCATGGCCCTGATCCCCGTCCCCTGGCAGGAACCCGACCTCGGCCGCCGCGCCCAGCTCATCGCCAGACACACCACCCGACTCAAGCCCCGCTCCGCCCGCTGGGCCCAGAGCGCCACCATCGGCCGGCTCGGACCCCGCGGCGTTGGAGCCGCCGGCCCCGAAGGAGCTGACCCCGGCGCGGCGCGGCAGCTCGCCCCGCTCGTCCCTGGCGCGCGGCCACGGGTCGGCGGCC
>NZ_SMKI01000935.1 GCF_004348415.1 Streptomyces hainanensis | reverse complement strand
GGTCGACTCCACCGTCACCCTCGTCGACGCGGCCGGGCGCGCCGCCCACCGCCGCCCCCTGACCCGGCTCCACGTCGCCTGGCCCGTCGGCGTCTCCCGCAGCCGCGCGCACTGGCCGGCCGACGAGGCGTGGGACTGCTTCGGCGGCCCTCCGACCGCCAACCGCCTCGGCCCCTGGATCACCGTCGCCTCCGTGCTGCGCGGCGCGGTCGAGATCCGGCTGGCCCGCGTCGACCCCGCGGACGCCGACGACGATCCCGGCCCCTTCACCCTGCGCCTCGGCGGCTGGCCGCTGGCCGGGACGACGGCGGGCGCGGTCCGCCACGGCCCCGGCCCCTGGGTCGAGATCACCGACGGACGCGGCCTGCGCTCCACCCTCGCCGGGCTGCGCGGCCTCGACGTGGTCCGGGTCCACCCGTCGCGGGACAGCAACCCGCTCGGCCCGGTCTCGGCCGTCCCCACCCTCGCCACCACCGCGCCCGTGCCCCACGC
>NZ_SMKI01000934.1 GCF_004348415.1 Streptomyces hainanensis | reverse complement strand
GCGGCGGCCACAAGGTCCTCGGCCGGGCCGCCGGACGAAAGACCCGCGCCGCCGCCGGCTACAGCTACCTCCACACCGCCGTCGACGACCACTCCCGCCTCGCCTACAGCGAAATCCTGACGGACGAGCGCAAGGAGACCGCCACCGCCTTCTGGACCCGCGCCCAAGCGTTCTTCACCAGCGTCGGGATCACCGTCGAACGCGTCCTGACCGACAACGGCTCCTGCTACAAATCCCGTCTATGGCGCGAGGCCCTGGCCCAGGCCGGGATCACCCACAAACGAACCCGGCCCTACCGGCCCCAGACCAACGGCAAAGTCGAACGCTTCAATCGCACCCTGCTCGACGAGTGGGCCTACGCCCGCCCCTACCACTCAGAGCAGGAACGACGCGACGCCTTCCCCGACTGGCTCCACACCTACAATCACCACCGCGGACACACCGCACTCGCAGGCAAACCACCCACCAGCCGCGTCCCCAACCTCACAGGGCAATACACCTAG
>NZ_SMKI01000933.1 GCF_004348415.1 Streptomyces hainanensis | reverse complement strand
GCGTCGATGTACGAGCCGAGGTCGAGGTGCTCGACCTCGGGGCGGTCGCCGGTGACGGTGAGGACGGCGAGGACGGAGATGTCCGCGACCGGGGCCACGGGGAGGGTGGTGACGATCCGCCCGTTCTCGGTGATCTGGTCCACCCACGCCTGAGGCAGCAGCGGCGGGGCGCACCAGGCGCCGATCCGGTCGTAGGGGGCGTCGAGCGGGTAGCCGGCGGTGCCGTTGGCGGTGTGGCAGCGGATGGCGGGTGTGCCGTCCTGGTGGTGGATGGCGTTGGCCCACCGCGCGAGGTAGGCGTCCATGTCGACGCTGGTCACCGCGCCGGTGGGGCCGGTGAGGCGGGCGAGGAGGGCGCCCGAGTAGCCGGAGCCGGTGCCGATCTCCAGCACGCGGGCGCCAGGTTGGACGTTGAGGTAGGTGACGTCGCGTTGGACGTAGCGAGGGTTGGTGATGTGGGGGGTGCGGCCGCGGCCGGGGTGGTGCCGGTAGTGGTCGTGGTCGAGGG
>NZ_SMKI01000093.1 GCF_004348415.1 Streptomyces hainanensis | reverse complement strand
GGCCGCTGCTCCCGCCCGAGGCCCGCGCCGCCATCCAGCGCGTCATGACCGCGGGCGCCGGCGTGCTCCGCTCCGCCGCCAGCCTCACCGAGGCCGCCCGCGCCCTGGACGCGCTGGCCGCCGGCGGCGACGACCGCAAGCCGGCCGAGCCGGGCGTCGACGCCTGGGAGACCGCCAACCTGCACCTCGTCGCCCGGGCCCTGGTCACCGCCGCGCTGCGCCGCGCGGAGACCCGCGGCTCGCACTGGCGCGAGGACCACCCCGAGCGGGACGACGCCCAGTGGCGGCGCCACCTCGTCCTCACCGCGCGCCCCGGCCACCACCCGGGCGCCGAGGGACCCGTCCTCTGCGCCCTCGACGTACGAGCCACCGACACGACCGCGTTCCCGGAGACGGTCGTCGTCACCAAGGAGAAACAGTGACCAGCCCCCAGAACCCTCCCTCGCCCTCCGCGCCGCGGGTGGAGCTCACTCTGCTGCCCATCGGCGCCCGGCCCGGCGAGGACGAGCCGGCCGGCGGATGCGGCGCGGGCTGCGGCTGCGGCGCGGACGACGGCTTCGGGCCCGACCACGAGTACGACCCGCTGGAGTGCGGCCTCGACCCGGACCTCGCCGACCTGATCGCGGCCGGTGGGCTCGACCCCGTCCAGGTCGAGGACATCGCCCACCTCGCCGTCGAGGAGGACCTGGACAACGGCGTCGACGTGACGACCGTCGCCACCATCCCCGAGGACGCGACCGCCACCGCCGACTTCATCGCCCGCGAGGCCGGCGTCGTCGCCGGTCTGCACGTCGTCGAGGCCGTGCTCTCCGTCGTCTGCACCGACGACCTGGAGGTCGAGCGGCTCGTCGCCGACGGCGACCGGGTCGTCGCCGGGCAGCGGCTGCTCACCGTCACCGGTCGCACCCGCGACCTGCTGACCGGCGAGCGCAGCGCGCTCAACCTGCTCTGCCGGCTCTCCGGCATCGCCACCGCCACCCGCGCCTGGGCCGACGTGCTCGAGGGCACCGGCACCCGCGTCCGCGACACCCGCAAGACGACGCCGGGGCTGCGCGCCCTGGAGAAGTACGCGGTGCGCTGCGGCGGCGGCGTCAACCACCGGATGTCGCTCTCCGACGCCGCGCTCGTCAAGGACAACCACGTGCTCGCGGCCGGCGGCGTCGCGGCCGCCTTCCGCCGGGTCCGCGAGGAGTTCCCCGACGTCCCGGTGGAGGTCGAGGTCGACCGGCTCGACCAGCTGGAGCCCGTCCTCGCCGAGGGCGCGGACCTGATCCTGCTGGACAACCTCACCCCCGAGGAGACCGCCGAGGCGGTGGCCATCGTCGGCGGCCGCGCCACCCTGGAGTCCTCGGGCCGCCTCACCCTGGACACGGCCCACGCCTACGCGGAGGCCGGCGTCGACTACCTGGCGGTCGGCGCCCTCACCCACTCCTCGCCGATCCTCGACATCGGCCTCGACCTGCGAGCGGAGAGGCGCGACTGACCATGCTGCTCACTATCGACGTCGGCAACACGCACACGGTCCTCGGCCTCTTCGACGGCGAGGAGATCGTGGAGCACTGGCGGATCTCCACCGACGCTCGCCGCACCGCCGACGAGCTGGCCGTGCTGCTCCAGGGCCTGATGGGCATGCACCCGCTGCTCGGCGAGGAGCTGGGCGACGGTATCGACGGGATCGCGATCTGCTCCACCGTGCCCTCCGTGCTGCACGAGCTGCGCGAGGTGACCAGGCGGTACTACGGGGACATTCCCGCGGTGCTGGTGGAACCCGGCGTCAAGACGGGGGTGCCGATCCTCACCGACAACCCCAAGGAGGTCGGCGCCGACCGGATCATCAACGCCGTGGCCGCGGTCGAGCTCTACGGCGGGCCCTGCATCGTGGTCGACTTCGGCACCGCCACCACCTACGACGCGGTCTCGGCGCGCGGCGAGTACGCCGGCGGGGCGATCGCGCCGGGCATCGAGATCTCGGTCGAGGCGCTCGGCATGCGGGGCGCCCAGCTGCGCAAGGTGGAGCTGGCCAGGCCGCGGCACGTGATCGGCAAGAACACCGTGGAGTCGATGCAGTCCGGCATCCTCTACGGTTTCGCCGGCCAGGTGGACGGCATGGTGGAGCGGATGTCGCGGGAGCTGGCGGACGACCCGGACGACGTGACGGTGATCGCCACCGGCGGGCTGGCACCGATGGTGCTGCGCGAGTCCACCGTGATCGACGAGCACGAGCCCTGGCTGACCCTGATCGGGCTGCGCCTGGTCTACGAGCGCAACGTCTCCCGCTCCTGATCCCTTCGGATCCCTTCTGATCCCTTCCTGATTCCCGGGGGCCGGGTCCGCCGATGGGCAGAACACGCCGGGGCGCCGAGAATCGCCGCGATTTGTCTGCTTACCACTTAATGTCGGTTTATGGTTACGTCCCAGGGTTCCCAGGGTTCCCCCACCCCAGGCGGTGACGGGGAAGAGAACGGCAAGCGGCCGCAGCAGCGCCGCCCCGCGGCGTCGCGGCCCATTCCTACGCCCGCGGATGTCTTCCCGCCGCACCGCAAGCGCCGACCGGCGCCCCCGGCGCCCGCGTCGCCCCAGGAGCCGGGTGAGCGCGAGGAGGGGCAGCGGGACGGGCGTGAGGGGGACGAGGGCGGCGACCGGTAGGCGGCTCTGTAGGCTGTGGGGCGGCCCGCGGCGCACCACCCGCGGGCGCGTCCAAGGGAGGTCCGTTGTGGACTACGTCGCCGCACTCTTTCCCCCGGCCGTGATGGCCGTCGCCTTCACCGCGCTGATCGTGACGATCGTGCGGTCCCAGGGCGGCGCCAACAAGTACAAGGAGGACGCGGCCGTGGACGCGGCGATCGCCGCCCGCGAGAGCCGCTCCCCGGTCGATCCCAGCTGAGCTCCGACCGGTCCGTCGTCGATCGCCGGCTGACCCCGGCCGGTCGTCGACGTTCGGCTGCGCTCGTTTCCCGCCACTCCCGGTCGTTCTCGGTCGACCCCGAATGGCCGATCGCGTCCTTCCCAAACGTCACACCCGCCCCTTTTGTCCCGGCGCGGCTATTCTCGTGCTGTGCCCCGACCACTGGGAGAGCTGGAAGACGCGGTGATGAGCCGGGTATGGGAGTGGAACCGGCCCGTCACGGTGCGAGAAGTTCTCGAGGATCTGCGCCGTGAGCGCTCGATCGCCTATACGACGGTGATGACCGTTCTCGACAACCTGCACCAGAAGGGGTGGGTCCGGCGCGAGCAGGAGGGGCGGGCCTATCGCTATGAGGCGATCTCCACTCGGGCGGCCTACTCGGCGGCTTTGATGAATGACGCATGGGCCGAGAGCGACAACGCGGCCGCCGCCCTGGTGGCATTCTTCGGCATGATGTCGGCCGAGCAGACCGAGGCTTTGCGTGACGCGCTGCGTGTGGTCGATGTCGCCGGAGTGACGCTCGGCGCCCGGCAGGAGCCGGCCGAGCGGGGCGCCCCGCCGGCATCGGAAGAGGTACCGGAAGAGCGGCCGGAAGAGGCGCCGGAAGAGGGGGCGGAAGGGGAAGCACCCGAAGGCGAAGGGGAAGACACTCGGCGATAGCCTCCGCTTGTGCAGGAAACCCCGACAGAAGTCACTGTCCGCCGCGCCAGGACTACGGATGTGCGAAGCGTACGCCGCCTCATCGACGTCTACTCGCGGGAACGCATCCTGCTCGACAAGGCCACGGTCACTCTTTACGAGGACATTCAGGAGTTCTGGGTGGCCGAGCGTGACCTGGACGGTGAGGTGGTGGCCTGCGGTGCGCTCCACGTGATGTGGGAAGACCTGGCCGAGGTGCGCACGCTGGCGGTGGATCCCCTGCTGAGGGGGCACGGAGTCGGCCACCGGGTGCTGGAGAAGTTGCTGGGGACCGCCCGCTGGCTGGGCGTGCGGCGCATTTTCTGTCTGACCTTCGAAGTGGAGTTCTTCACTCGTCACGGGTTCATCGAGATCGGCGACGCCCCGGTGGATGGCGATGTCTACAGCGAGCTGCTGCGTTCCTATGACGAGGGCGTCGCCGAGTTCCTGGGGGTTGAGCGCGTGAAGCCCAACACTTTGGGTAACAGTCGGATGCTGCTGCATCTCTGATTGAACCCACTCCATGACGCTTCGATGACGGTTATGTCCGAATCGTCCCATCGTGTCTTATCGGATGCGATGTAATCCCGACCCCGGGGTTTGTGTTTTCTCGGGAATGGCGGTTTGATTACACCGCAGTACCCTATTGGTATTCGGCGACTATGAATGAGGAGTAGCCCGGTGGCACAGAAGGTTCAGGTCCTTCTCCTCGATGACCTCAGCGGCGGCGAGGCGGACGAGACGGTTACGTTCGCGCTGGACGGCAAGACTTACGAGATCGACCTCAACTCAGAAAACGCGGACAAGCTCCGCGATGCCCTCGAGCCGTATGTGAAGGCGGGTCGTCGGGCGGGTGGCGCCAGGGCGGCACGTGGGCGCGGTCGGGCCGCCGCGGTCCCCGCCGCCGGCTCCGCCACCCAGGACACGGCCAAAATCCGCGCCTGGGCCAAGGAAAACGGATACGAGGTCAATGACCGGGGCCGTGTTCCCGCCAACATTCGCGAGGCTTACGAGAAGGCGGGCGTCTGATCCCGCGAGCCGTTCGGCTCAGCTCAGGGCCGGCGTCGTCGAGGCGACTCCAAGCCAGCTTCCTGTCCGGGGGGCCGTACCCGACCGCGGGCGGCCCCCCGAGCTGCGTCCGGGCCCGGGCGGGTCCGCCAGGCCGTCCCGAAGGCCCCGACCTCCCGATCACGCTCCGTCCAGGTACCGCCGCTCGGGGTGTTCGCGTTCGCCCGTAGCGGATGTCGGTGGCTGTGTCGGCATGGAGTGTCAGCCTGGAGGGGTAGGCAGTTCCTTAACGGATGACGGGCACTCTCCTGGATGAGGGGGGCGGTGGCAGTGGGTCCGGGTGTGTTCCCCAGGGGCGTTCGCCGACGGCGTAGTCGTCTGGGGTGCCAATCCTTGGCCTGCGGGAACATCGTCTCGCACCATCGGGTTGGAACTGTTGTCGCCTGTTCGGGGCACGGCGCCGGGGACAGGAGCCCACAGTTGGAATGAGCGGTCCCCCGTTGCGGGACTAAGCTGCGGAAGGACAGGGAGGGGACCGACCCCTTTACTGCCTGACCGCTCTGAGGAGCGATTAACGATGTTCGAGAGGTTCACCGACCGTGCGCGGCGGGTTGTCGTCCTGGCTCAGGAAGAGGCCCGGATGCTCAACCACAACTACATCGGCACCGAGCACATCCTCCTGGGCCTGATCCACGAGGGTGAGGGTGTCGCCGCTAAGGCCCTGGAGAGCCTCGGGATCTCGCTTGAGGCGGTCCGCCAGCAGGTGGAGGAGATCATCGGCCAGGGCCAGCAGGCCCCGTCCGGGCACATCCCCTTCACGCCCCGGGCCAAGAAGGTCCTGGAGCTTTCGCTCCGCGAGGCGCTTCAGCTCGGCCACAACTACATCGGCACCGAGCACATCCTGCTCGGCCTGATCCGCGAGGGCGAGGGCGTCGCCGCCCAGGTCCTCGTGAAGCTGGGCGCCGATCTCAACCGGGTGCGGCAGCAGGTCATCCAGCTGCTCTCCGGTTACTCGGGCGGCAAGGAGGCCGCCACCGCCGGCGCGCCCTCCGAGGGCACGCCGTCCACCTCCCTGGTGCTCGACCAGTTCGGCCGGAACCTCACCCAGGCCGCCCGTGAGTCCAAGCTCGACCCGGTCATCGGGCGCGAGAAGGAGATCGAGCGGGTCATGCAGGTGCTGTCCCGCCGCACCAAGAACAACCCGGTCCTCATCGGCGAGCCCGGCGTCGGCAAGACGGCGGTCGTCGAGGGCCTGGCCCAGGCCATCGTCAAGGGCGAGGTGCCCGAGACCCTCAAGGACAAGCACCTCTACACCCTGGACCTCGGTGCCCTGGTCGCCGGCTCCCGGTACCGCGGTGACTTCGAGGAGCGCCTGAAGAAGGTGCTCAAGGAGATCCGCACCCGCGGCGACATCATCCTGTTCATCGACGAGCTCCACACCCTGGTGGGCGCGGGCGCCGCCGAGGGCGCGATCGACGCCGCCAGCATCCTCAAGCCGATGCTGGCCCGCGGCGAGCTGCAGACCATCGGCGCCACGACGCTCGACGAGTACCGCAAGTACCTGGAGAAGGACGCGGCCCTCGAACGCCGCTTCCAGCCGATCCAGGTCGCGGAGCCGTCGCTGCCGCACACCATCGAGATCCTCAAGGGCCTGCGCGACCGGTACGAGGCGCACCACCGCGTGTCGATCACCGACTCCGCCCTGGTCGCCGCCGCCCAGCTGGCCGACCGGTACATCTCCGACCGGTTCCTGCCGGACAAGGCCATCGACCTGATCGACGAGGCCGGCTCCCGGATGCGGATCCGTCGGATGACCGCGCCGCCGGACCTGCGCGAGTTCGACGAGAAGATCGCCAGCGTGCGCCGTGAGAAGGAGTCCGCGATCGACTCGCAGGACTTCGAGAAGGCCGCCTCGCTGCGCGACAACGAGAAGCAGCTCCTGACCGCCAAGGCACAGCGCGAGAAGGAGTGGAAGTCCGGCGACATGGACGTCGTCGCCGAGGTCGACGAGGAGCTGATCGCCGAGGTCCTGGCGGCCTCGACCGGCATCCCCGTCTTCAAGCTGACCGAGGAGGAGTCCTCGCGCCTGCTCCGCATGGAGGACGAGCTGCACAAGCGCGTCATCGGCCAGCAGGACGCCATCAAGGCGCTCTCCCAGGCCATCCGGCGGACCCGCGCGGGTCTGAAGGACCCCAAGCGCCCCGGTGGCTCGTTCATCTTCGCCGGCCCGTCCGGTGTGGGTAAGACCGAGCTGTCCAAGACGCTGGCGGAGTTCCTCTTCGGCGACGAGGACGCGCTGATCTCCCTCGACATGTCGGAGTTCGGCGAGAAGCACACCGTCTCGCGGCTCTTCGGCTCCCCGCCCGGCTACGTCGGGTACGAGGAGGGCGGCCAGCTGACCGAGAAGGTGCGCCGGAAGCCGTTCTCCGTGGTCCTCTTCGACGAGGTCGAGAAGGCCCACCCGGACATCTTCAACTCGCTGCTGCAGATCCTGGAGGACGGTCGCCTGACCGACTCCCAGGGCCGGGTCGTGGACTTCAAGAACACGGTCATCATCATGACGACCAACCTCGGCACCCGGGACATCTCCAAGGGCTTCAACATGGGCTTCGCGGTGGCCGGCGACGTCGCCACCGGGTACGACCGGATGAAGGCCAAGGTCAACGACGAGCTGAAGCAGCACTTCCGGCCGGAGTTCCTGAACCGTGTCGACGACACGGTGGTCTTCCACCAGCTGACGCAGGACGACATCATCCAGATCGTCGACCTGATGATCGCCCAGGTGGACGACCGGTTGAAGGACCGGGACATGGGCATCGAGCTGTCGACGGACGCCAAGCAGCTGCTGGCCAAGCGCGGCTACGACCCGGTGCTCGGCGCCCGGCCGCTGCGGCGGACCATCCAGCGGGACATCGAGGACATCCTGTCCGAGAAGATCCTCTTCGGCGAGCTGCGGCCCGGTCACATCGTGGTCGTGGACACCGAGGGCGAGGGCACGGACAAGACCTTCACCTTCCGGGGCGAGGAGAAGTCCTCCCTCCCCGACGTCCCGCCCGTCGAGCAGGCGGCCGGCGGCGGTCCCAACCTCTCCAAGGAGTGACGACCGCTTCCCCGGGGAAGTGACCGACGCCCCCGTGGCCCTCGCAAGAGGGCGGCGGGGGCGTCGTCGTGTGGTCGGCCGCTCAGTAGCGGGGGGCGGACGGGGCGACGACCTCGATGTGGTCCGGGATGTCGTGGCCGGTGCCGATCGGACCGTGGAAGGTGAGCGAGGTCAGCTCGGGCAGGCGCGCGAGCGGCGAGTAGTCGGTCGGTGTGGTCGTGAGCCGTAGTGCGCGCAGACCGGGAAACGCGTCCGGGATGTCCATCAGGTCGAGCGACGGCTCGTCGGTGGGCGTGACCGGGGCGGGTGTGTCGAAGAGCTGGACCCAGGTGACGTTCGGCAGGGACATCCCGCACGCGACGAGACTCCGCAGGGTCCGCGCGGTGAGGACGACGGACCGCAGGGCGGGAAGCCCGCGCAGCGTGCTCCATTCCGGCAGGCTCAGACTCCGGTCGCTGAAGGGCATGGACAGGCTCGCCAGCTCGGGCCACCTGTCGGCGGTGGTCAGATCGGGGAGTTCCTTCGGCAGACCCAGCGTGGTCAGCGAGGTACCGGGGGGCAGGAGATCCAGGGACGGCAGGGGGATCAACTGTCCGAGGGTGAGCTCCCGCAGCGCCCGGAGCGCGGTCAGCCCGCCGGCAGGTTCCTGCCGCGTGTCGCTGTAGAGCCGCAGCGACTCGATCCCGGTCCCGGCGAGCGGCACCAGGTCCGTCAGCCCCGGGCACTCGTCGAGCGTCAGGTTGCGAAGACCGGGGAACGCCTGGAACAGACCGGCGTCGTCGAGCGAGGGCCAGTCCCGGACATGCAGCTCGTGGAGCGGCTGTGGGGCGAGCGCGGCGATGACCTCGGCGCCGGTGTAGTCGCCCCGCAGATCAGCCGTCCGAACGCCCCGCAGCGTGCCCAGCAGCCTCAGCGCGACGCGGCTTGTGACGTAGAACAGCTGCTCTTCCCCGGTCGGTAGGTGCGTGATGATCTCCCGGAAGTACTTCTCGGTATCGAATCGTGGCCAGCTCAGCGCGAGTTGGTAGCGAACCGCTGGGGAGTGGTGATGGCGAAAGGCGCGCAGGGTGCTGAGGGCCGCCTCACTGCCGATTCGCCGCGCAGCGAAGACGACGGCCTCGGCCTCGTCGTCGGACAGGCTCTCCGGGCCGGGGAGCAACTCGGCGGCGACCGAACCGATATGGGAAAGCGCGACGGATTCGCCACGGTTACGGGGCGGTAGGTAATTGCCGGCCCTGGCCACCACCTCGGCCCGGATATCGGGAGACAACTGGGTGGCGTGTTCCAGACATGCCATCGCGAGCAGATGCAGCCGCACCCGGTGTTCCGGGTCGTCGTCGCCGCGTTCGACCAACGCTCGCAGGATTTCGCCGCGCTGCACTGGCTGGGCGTGGGCGACGGCCATTCGTACCACGTCCTCCCACTGATCAAGATGGGCCTTTTCGACCAGCGAGGGGAAGTGCTGCCATTCCACCATCTCGCGGGCGCCGAGATAGTCCTGGAAGGTGCGGTGCACGAAGTCCATGGCACCTTCGGCGGGTTCGCGCAGCACACCGGAACGCTCGACGAGGCGACGGAGCACGTCCTCGGGTGGACCGAGCCGGTCGCCCTGGTGGATGGCCGGCAGGGCCTGGCCGATCAGCCGGGTGGCGAGGGGTGTCGCGAGCTCGGAGCGGCCGTTGGTGATCAGCCAGTACGCCAGCTTCTGCAGCAGCGAGATCTGGGTCTCGGCGTCGAGTTCGAGGCCGCCGCGCGGCGGGTTGGGCCGTTCCCGGTCGCGACGTTCCAGGAGCATCGCCAGAGCGGCGTCGTAGAGGGCCTTGCGGCCGCGCGGGAGGTGGCCGTTCCGCTCCCGGTGCAGGGCGCAGATCAGCGCGCACATCAGCGGGCTGGCGGCGAGCGCGCCGAGGTCGGGGCGGGAGCGGATGAGGTCGAGGAGGGCCCGCTCGGCCTCGGGGGCGGCGCCGACCGCCAGGTGCCAGCGGCGGGTGAACGCCTGGACGTCGGCGTGGTTCATGGGGGAGAGCGTCAGCTCGGTGAACGCCTCCGGGCCGAGCCAGTCCTGGCGGACGGCGGACGGCCGCGCGGTGACCAGCCACAGGTTGCCCGGGTAGGAGGCGTTCAGCCGCCGCAACCAGGTCCGGACGGCGTCCCGTTCGTTCTCGGGGATCTCGTCGATGCCGTCGACCAGCAGCAGCCCGCGCCCGGCCGACAGGACGCGGTCCATCCACCGCTCCGGCTGGGCGCCGGCCAGCGGGCAGTCGACGACGGCGAGGAACTGGTCGGGCTCCGGCAGCCGCTGCCGGTCGCGGGTCAGCGTCCGCATGGGCAGCACGAACGGCACCCGGCCCAGGAGGTGGGACAGCCCGTCGTGGAGCTCCTGCCGGGCGGCGACGACGGCGAGCCACTGCACCAGCGTCGTCTTGCCGGAGCCGGCTAGGCCGCGCAGCAGCACCCGCTCGTGGCCGGCGAGGGCGCGTTCCGCGCGCCGCGGCACGGACTCCGGCTCTGCGTGTGTCTCCAGGCTCAGATACGCGTCGTCCAGCGGCCACTCGCGGGACTGGCGGAGGTCGAGGCCGTAGATGGCCAGCCGGCCGTGCTCGTGCTGGACGTACCGCGCGTAGCGCTCCTCGAAGGCCGTGTCCTCGGCCGACCTGGACGGCACCCGCTCGATCAACAGGTCGACGGCGCGGCTGAGGCGGTCGAGCTGCCGGCTCTGCTCGACCAGGGTGCGGGCGACGAACGTGGAGCGCTGGGTGAAGAAGTTCAGGATGTGCAGGCAGGCGGCGTCCAGGACGCGGCGGTACAGCCCGTGGTCGGAGATCGCGACGCGGCGGGCGAACTCCTGGTGGCCGAGCCGGACGGCCTGGACGTCGTCCATGTCGAGGTCGCCGAGGCCGGCGAACGTCCGGGCCAGCAGGCCGGCGGTCGCCGGGATCTCTTCCTCGGCCGGCGCGTCGTGCGGGCCCATGCCACGCACGGCGCGCCGCAGCAGCTTCTCGCAGAGCCTGTCCAGGTCGGCCTGACCCACGCTCCGCTTCTCGCCACGGAACGAGACCAGCGACGAGATCCGCACCGGCTTGTCCGCCAGGCCGGCTCCCGGGCCGTCCTGGCGGAATAGTCGCCTGATCAGTGGGGTGAACGCGCTCGATGCCAGCCGTAGGCCCGCCCCCGCAAGTTCCATGGGATCAGCGTAGGTCGGGGTGGCCGCCGGGTGTGGGCGTCAGGCGCAGGTCGTGCCGTTGAGGGCGAAGGCGGTGGGCGCGGTGGCCGTGCCCGAGGTGGTGGCGGTGAAGCCGAACGACGCGGTGGAGCCGGCGGCGAGCGTGCCGTTCCAGCCGGCGTCGGCGGCGGTGACGGCCCGGCCCGACTGGCTGACGCGGGCGTTCCACGAGCTGGCAATCTGCTCGCTGCCGGTGAAGGACCAGCCGAGGGACCAGCCGTTGACGGGGGTGGCGCCGGTGTTGGCGATGGTGACGTTGGCCTGGAAGCCGCCGTTCCAACTGCTGGTGACGGCGTAGGTGACGCGGCAGGAGACGGTGGGATCACCGGGACCGCCCGGGTCGCCCGGGCCCCCCGGGCCGCCGCCGCCCTCGCCGACCGGCAGCAGGTAGGCGTCGAGGTAGCGCTGCTTGTTGGTGTCGACCGTGGTCCAGTCGCCGTTGAGGATGCCGCCGGTGTCACCGGAGTTCGGGTTCAGGGACCAGTAGGTGAAGTCGATGCCGCTGGTGCCGGTGCCGAGGTACTGCATCAGCCGGGTCAGCCACTGCTGGTCCTTGGCGGCGGTGAGGGTGCTGCCGAACTCGCCGAGGAGCACCGGCGCGGTATCGGTGGTCTCCAGGAAGCCCCAGTAACGGTCCCAGCGGGCGGGCAGGTTGTTGGGGAAGGACGGGTCGCTGAACCACGGCTGGTCGAAGACGGACGTGGCGTACTCGTGCGCCGAGTAGACCAGCTTGTTCGGGTTGCTGAGGCGGACGGGGTGGTCACGGGCGCCCATCAGGTTGCCGCCCCACCAGTTGCAGTCGCCGTTGTAGCACTCGATGCCCTCGACGATGATCAACCAGTCGGGGTTGGCGGCGAGGACCGCGTTGCCGGCGCGCTCGGCGGCCAGCCGCCAGTCGGTGGACTGCGTACCGCTGCCCCAGGTGGCCGCGCCGTGCGGCTCGTTGTGCAGGTCGGCGCCCACGACGGTGTCGTCGCCGCGGTAGCGGTTGGCCAGCATCACCCAGTCGTTGATCCAGCGCTGCTCGCTGTAGGCGGAGGTGTACCAGAGCTCCGACTGGCCGGCGGAGTCGGGGCGGTGGCGGTCCAGGAAGACGCGCAGGCCGATGTCGCCCGCGTAGTCGATGATCCGGTCCATGATCTGGATGCCGGTGAGGCCCTGGAGGTCGGGGTTCCTGGTGAAGTCGATCCCGTTGGGGGTGGCGCCGGCGTTGAAGAGCTGGTTGGAGAAGGGCAGCCGGAGCGTGTTGTAGCCGAGGTCCTTCACCTGGTCGAGCATGTCCTGGTAGTTCCGCGCCCAGAGGCCGTGCGGGGCGAAGGTGTCGGTCTCCATGCCGAACCAGTTGATCCCGGTCATGCGGACCTCGTTGCCCGCGGCGTCGACGATCTGGCCACCGGAGGTGGACCAGGGGCCGTCGCCGGGGGCGGCCTGGGCCGTGCCGGTGGAGAGCACGGCCCCGGTCAGGGCGAGCACCGCGGCGAGCAGGGTGGCGGCCAGCCGTCTGGGCCAGCGGGTCCAGCGGGCCTGGCCGGCTCGCCGGTGCTGGTGACGGGGGTCGTGAGGGTGGTGGTGTCGGTGTTGCATGTGCGCACCTCGATTCCTGGACAAGGGAATGGGAGCGCTCCCATGGGCTGGATGTTCGAGGGTGGGGACGGCGGTGTCAAGTCGTCGCGCCGCTCCGTTCCATCCGGTCCCTCGCCCGGTGGGCGAGGGACCGGAATCGCGACATAGTGGACACCAGGAGGTGGTGGGCGTGGCAGAGCACCTGATACGGGCCGAGTACGAGGAGGACACGGACCGGACCGGGGCCGACCGGCCGGTGAAGACGTGGCACATGGTGCGGGACGGTGAGGCCCAGGCGATGTGCGGGCGGGTGCTGGAGCCGGACGCCAGGGTCCTGCCGGACGGGGAGTGGGGGCGACAGGTCGAGTACAACTGCCACACCTGCGGGGCGCTCTATCTGCGGGAGGTGCCCTACCGGGATCTCGGGCCGGAGTGACTCCTTCGTGGTCGTGGTCGTGGTCTCGGGCGCTTCCGGACGGTGGCGATCGTCCTTGGGATCGGATGCCGTCCGGCGGGTGAGCTTCTCCCGCCCCCCGCCTCCGAGAGCGGCTGTGGAACCGGCTCGCCGACTTCGACGCCGGGGAACTCGACGCCGCCTTCGCCGACCGGGTGGTCGTCAGGTCCAACATGGTGCGGATGACGCTGCACGCCGTTCACGCCGGTGACTATCGGGCCTTCCGGGAGGCGACCGAGCCCTCGCTGCGGGCGGCCAAGCTCGGGGGCCGGTTTCTGGAAGGCGGGTTCACGGAGGCGACCGCCTTCCATGCCCTTCCGGAGGAGGCCTGGGTCGGCCTTGCGGCCGGGGCCCGCCGCTTGGTGGCCTTCCTCGGCAGCCGGGAGCCGAGCGTCTACCGGCGTTACCACCACTGGTGGACCAGGCTGCCGGCCGGCGGGGCCCGCGTGTTGCCCGCCTGAGTCACACCGGATCGGCCGTGCGGAACGGGGCGAGCAGCCGCTCCGTCTCCGAGTGGAGCCGTGCCGCGTCCCGGTGGTCGGCCTCGCCGATGGCGAGGGGTATGCGCCGGGTGCCTCGGTGGGCGGTCAGTGGTTCGGCCGGCGGCTGGGCGGTCAACGCGGCGAGCGGCGCGATCGCCTGCTCGACCGGCCTGCCGAGCGTGGCCTTGAGCGCGTTCGTCAGGGGGCGGGCGACCGGGCCCAACTCGCCCTGGAGGCTGGTGCGCACCAGGCCGGAGGGGCCCCAGAGCGCGCAGCGGATGTCGCCGGAGAGCCGGAGGGCCGAGAGCTCGGCGGCGCGGCGGGACTGCTGGTTGGCGGCGCGCCAGCTGAATCCGGAGGTGAGCTGGAGATCGTCCCACTGGATGGCGTCGCGGGCCGCGCCGGGGACCGTCAGGTCGAGGACCAGCGGGTTCGGCGCCGCGCGGAGCTCCGCCGCGAGGCCGTGGGCCAGGACATGACGGGACAGGTAGTAGAGCGCGAAGGTGTGCTCGAACCCCTCCTCCGTGACCGACCGGTCGCGGTGGACGTAGGCCGCGCCGAGCACGAGCACGTCGATCACCCGGAAGCGTGACCTGAGGTCGGCGACGACGCGCAGGCTCTCGCGCGCGAGCCGCAGGTCGGCGGCGACGAAGTGGGGGGTGCCGCCGACGGCCGCCACCAGGGCGTCGAACTTGGGCCGGCTGCGGCCGACCACCACGACCGTGTCTCCCTGGCGCAGGTGGTGCGTGGCCAGCGCCCGCCCGATCCCGTCGGTGCCGCCGGTGATGACGACGGTGGACATGGCTTCCTCCCCGAGGTGTGAACGTGTGCGCGTGCCGAGGCGCCGTTCCGGAGCGGTTGCTCCGGAACGATGCCCACTCTACATAACGGAGCGGCTGCTCCGCAACGGCCGTTAGACTGTCGCCGTGGCCACGACCTCTTCACGGCGCCAGCGACGCGATGCCGTCCGCAACAGGGAACAGCTGCTCGAAGCCGCCACCCGGGCGTTCGCGGAACGCGGGCTCGCGGTGGACGTGCGGGAGATCGCCCGCGAGGCCGGGGTGGGCATGGGCACCCTCTACCGGCACTTTCCGACCAAGGACGATCTGTTCCGCGCCGTCATCGAGCCCGACCTCGCCGCCTGGTCCGAGCTGACGGAGCGGGCCGACGCGGCACCCGACGCCTGGCAGGGGCTGCGCACCTTCGTGGAGAGCACGTTGGAGTTGATGGTGCGGCGCCGGGCGATCCTGGACGGGCTCGGCGGCGTCGCACAGGACTCGGCGGCGGTCGCCGCCTGCCAGGAGCACCTGCGCGACTCGCTCGCCAGCCTGGTCGACCGGGCGCACGGGCAGGGCGCGTTGCGGGCCGACGTCTCCGCGGCCGACATCGGCCTGCAGATCATGGCGCTCGGTCGGATCGTCCAGGTGACGGCCGAGGTGGACCCCGAGGCGTGGCGCCGGCACACCGGTTTCGTGCTCGACGGGCTCCGGGACGGGAGTGGCGGCTCGTCGGGCGGGGAGAACCGCAGCTCGTAGGTCGTTCGTGTCCGATTGTCAGTGGCCTGATGCACACTGCCCGGTATGAACGAAACGCAGGCGGTGGCAGGGCCCGACGGGTTGCTGCGGTGTCCCTGGGGGGTGTCCCCCGAGGACTACCGGGAGTATCACGACACCGAGTGGGGCCGGCCGGTGCGCGGGGACGACGAGTTGTTCGAGCGGCTGTGTCTCGAGGCGTTCCAGTCCGGCCTCTCGTGGCTGACGATCCTGCGTCGCCGGGAGGGCTTCCGCAGAGCCTTCGCCGGTTTCTCGATCGCGACGATAGCGACCTTCACCGAGGAGGACGCCACGCGGCTGCTGGCCGATCCCGGCATCATCCGCAACCGGCTGAAGATCGAGGCGACGTTGGCGAACGCCCGGGTGGCCGCCGAGTGGGAGCCGGGGGAGTTGACGGAGCTGATCTGGTCGCACGCGCCGGAGGCGGCGGGCAGGCCGGCGCCGCGGAAGCCGGGCGACATACCGGCCACCACGGACGAGTCCACGGCGCTGTCGAAGGCCCTGAAGCGCCGCGGCTTCCGCTTCGTCGGCCCGACCACGGCCTACGCGCTGATGCAGGCCTGCGGCCTGGTCAACGACCACCTGGCCGACTGCCATGTCCGTGACGCGGTGGCGAAGGAAGGCGGCGCCCAGGGTTCGTAGTCCGGCGTTCCGGGTTCTGGCTTCAGTGGTCGGATCGGGGGCGGTCAGGGTGGGGGAGCCAGCCGCCAGAGCGAGGTCACCTCGGCCGAGCGAGCGCGATGGAGGGGGTCGGCGGTCTCCCCGGCCCGGCGGTGGGTCGGTCTGGTGTCCAGCCGGTCGACGACGCGGAGGCGGGCCGCGTCGAGGGCGGCGAGCAACTGGGCCCGGGTCCGCAGACCCAGGTGCTCGGCCAGGTCGGAGAGGAGCAGCCAGCCCTCGCCACCCGGCACCAGGCGATGCGCCAGACCGGCCAGGAAGCCGTGCAACATCCGACCGTCGGGGTCGTAGACGGCGTGTTCCAGGGGCGAGTTGGGGCACTCCGGCAGCCAGGGCGGGTTGCACACCACCAGGGCCGTCCGGCCCAGGGCGGCCGGGTGGGGGTAGAGGTCGGCATGGTGGACGGCCGTCCGGTCGGCCAGGCCGAGGCGGGCCAGGTTCTCCCGGGCGCAGGCCACCGCTCGGGGGTCGTGGTCGGTGGCGGTGACATGCCGGATGCCGCGCCTGGCGAGCACGGCGGCCAGCACCCCGGTGCCGGTGCCGAGGTCCAGGGCACTGCCGAGGTCGAGGGCGGCCGCCGGCAGCGGGGCGGCGGCCACCAGGTCGACGTACTCGCCGCGTACCGGTGAGAACACGCCGTGGTGCGGGTGGATCCGGTCGCCGTCGAGGGCGGGGATCGGCACACCGCGGCGGCGCCACTCGTGGGCGCCGATCGCGCCGAGCAGTTCCGGCAGCGGGGCCACCGCGGGCCGGCCGTCGGGCGGGCCCCACGCCTCCGCGCAGGCTCGGGCGGCCTCCGGCGCCCGGCGCAGCGCGACCCGGCCGGCGCTGTCGAGCGGCACCAGCAGCCGGCCGAGCAGCGCCGCCCGTCGGGCGCGGGCCCGGCGCCAGTCCGGCCAGGTGGCGGCGGGCGGCTCGGCCGCCGCCACCCGTCGGCCGAGGGCGCGCAGCAGCTGGCGCGCGTTGTGGTAGTCGCCGCGCCACAGCAGGGCGGTGCCGGCGCGGGTGAGCCGGTGGGCGGCGGCGGCCGTGGTCCGGTCGTCGGCGACCACCACCCGGGTGGGAGGCGCGGCGCCGCTGCCCGAGCGCCAGCGTGCCCGCCGCTCGACGGGCACGGCGCCCGGGCCGGGTTCCGTCCAGCCCACGACCTGTGCCGGGTCGGGCTGTTCCAGGGCTGGGAGTTCCGGGACTGGGTGTTCCGGGGCTGGGAGTTCCGGGCCGGGCGGTGCCATGTCGGAGTGTGGCGTGCGGGGGTGTGGGTCGGTGTTCGCCTGGTTCACCCGGGGATGGTGCGCCCGAGGGGCGGCCGGTGGCGGCCGCATACCGTCCTGGGCGCGGTTTCGGACGGCGGACTACGCTTCCGGCGTGGATCTGCACGGGCCGAACGGGCTCGACGAGTGGGACGGGCTGGACGGGCTGGACCGTCGGCTGGTCCATGCCCTCCAGCTCGACGGCCGGGCGGCGTTCACCCGGGTCGGTGAGGTGCTCGGCGTCTCGCACCAGACCGTCGCCCGCCGGTACCGGTCGCTGCGCGCCGCCGGGGTGCTGCGGGTGCGGGGGCTGCCGCACGCGCGCCGGCTCGGGCACACCGAGTGGTCGCTGCGGCTCCGCTGCCGGCCGGCGGCCGCCGCCGAGGTCGCCCGTGCCCTGGCCCGCCGCGCCGACACCGGTTGGGTGGCGCTCACCGCGACCGCCGGCGAGGTGCTGTGCACCCTGCGCACCGCCGACCCCGCCACGCGCGACGGACTGCTGCTGCGCACCCTGCCGCGTACCGCCGACGTACGGGAGGTGTCGGCGAGTTGCCTGCTGCGCACCCACGTCGGCGACGCCGCCGGCCGCGGCGGCCGGCTGGCCGCACTCGACCCCGGGCAGGCGGCCGCGCTGCGCCGCCCCGCCCCGGGCGGCGGCGCGGGCGCCGAGCCGCACCGCCCGGACGCCACCGACCCGCCGCTGTTCGCGGCACTCGCCGCCGACGGGCGCGCCAGCGCCCGCGAGCTCGCCGCCCGGCTCGGCCGCTCCGAGACCTGGGCCAGGGAACGGATCGACCGGCTGCGCCGGCACGGCACGCTCTACTTCGAGGCCGACGTCGACGCCGCCCGGCTCGGCCACCACAGCACCACGGCGCTGTGGCTCACCACCCCACCCGCCCACACCGCGGCGGTGGCCCGGGCCCTGACCACCCACTCGCCGGTGGTCTTCGCCGCCACCGTCACCGGGCGGAGCAATCTGGTGGCGGCCGTCGTCACCCGCGACGCCGAGGCCCTGCACGCCTACCTCGACGGCCCGCTGCGCGAACTCGCCGCCGTCACGCACGTCGAGTCGGTTCCGGTGCTGCACATCGTCAAGCGCCGTTGAGGCAACCGCGAATACTTGACCTCCGGGACCAGAACCGGCAGGCTTGCCACTCGTGGGAAGGCCCAAGCAGTTCGATCCGGACACCGCCGTCGCCCGTGCGATGGACGTGTTCTGGCGCGACGGCTACGCCGCCACCACCCCGCAGGCGCTCGCCGACGAGATGGGCATCGCGAAGGGCAGCCTCTACCACGCGTTCGGCAGCAAACGCGCGCTGTTCGTCCGTGCGCTGCGGCAGTACGGCGACACCCACGCCGCCGAACTGGCCGAACTGCTGCACCACCAGGCCGTCCCCGTCCGGGAACGGCTGCGGCTGGCCCTGGAGACGCTGATCAGGGTCGACTTCGTGGTGACCGACCGGCGCGGCTGCTTCGCCGTGAACACGGCGACGCAGTGTGCCGGCCTCGACGACGAGGCGGCGGCCATCGTCCGCGAGATGTTCGACCGCACCGAGGGCGCGTTCCGCCACGCCATCGAGGAGGGCCAGCGCACCGGCGAGCTCGATCCGGCGCGCGACCCCCGCGCGACGGCGAGTCTGCTGCTGAACACCGTGGTCGGGATGCGCGTCCTGGCCAGGACCGCGGAAGGCCCGGAGCAACTGCACCGGGTCGTGGGCGCGGCGCTCGCCGCCGTCTGATCCCGTCACGGGGGGCGGGGTCATACGGCGGCGTGGCCGTTCCAACGCCTGTGCGAGTATGGCCGGATGATCGTCGATGCCGTCATCGTCGTGGACATGCAGCAGGGGGTCCTGGCCGGCGGCGCCGAGCCGGTGGCCGCCGCGGCCACCCTCACCGACCGCGTTGTCGCCCTCCTGGGCCGGGCACGCCTCGCCGGCGCACCCGTGATCCACCTCCAGAACGACGGTGCCCCCGGCGCGACCGACGAGCCGTTCACCCCCGGCTGGGAGCTCGTCCTCAACGAGCCCGCCGAGCCCGTGGTCCGCAAGACCGAGGACGACGGCTTCGCCGGCACGCCTCTCGGCGCCCTGCTCGACGGCCACGGCGTTCGTCGCGTCGCCGTCTGCGGCGTGCTCAGCGAGATGTGCGTCAGCGCCACCGCCCGCACCGCCCTCGCCCGAGGGCTCGGCGTCGTCCTTCCCCATGACACCCACGGCACGTACCCCCTGGACGAGATCCCGGCGGACGTGGTCGCCCGTGTCGCGGAACACGCGTTGGGCGACGAGGTGGAGCTGGTCGCCGAAGCGGCGGCCGTCACCTTCGCGCCCGCCGGATGACGGCCACCGCCCCACCCGCCCCATCGAC
>NZ_SMKI01000932.1 GCF_004348415.1 Streptomyces hainanensis | reverse complement strand
GAGGGCGGGGGAGCTGACCTCGCGTCGCCGCACCGGCATCGGTGCGGGTGGCGTGGTGCGTGGTGTCGGGTCGGCGGGCGTGGCCGTGTCGTGGGCTCCGGGACCGGGCGGCGTGGGGCGCGTGGCGCTGCGTTGAACCGGTGCGGTCGGTGACCCGTTCGTGGCCGGACGGTTCGTCGGTTGTGCGCGCTGTACCACGGGACTCGCCACCGGCCGGGGCGCTGATGGCTTGGCGGTGGACGGCGCGGCCGTGAGGGGGACCGCGTCGCGGGGTGTTGGACCGGTCGACGCCGCGGTCACCGGTGACGGAACCGTGGTCGGCGTGGGATCCGCCGACGGGTGCCTGGCGGCGGCCGAGGGAGCCGGGACCGGATGTGCCGCGTCCGGCGTCGTCGTGAGGGCGGGGGAGCTGACCTCGCGTCGCCGCACCGGCATCGGTGCGGGTGGCGTGGTGCGTGGTGTCGGGTCGGCGGGCGTGGCCGTGTCGTGGGCTCCGGGACCGGGCGGCGTGGGGCGCGTGGCG
>NZ_SMKI01000931.1 GCF_004348415.1 Streptomyces hainanensis | reverse complement strand
ATCATGCCGTCGGCGGTGAACAGGCGGGCGCCGTGGTCGTCGAGGACGAGGCGTTGGTCGAGGGTGGAGGCCCAGGAGGCGCCGAACCAACCGCCGTGCCGGTAGGAGGAGATGTGGTGGCGTTCGACGACGAGCGGCAGCACGCCGGGGAGTTCGACGTCCGTGGCGGACATCAGCAGCTCCCCGGTGGCCATGTCGACCGGGTCGCCGCAGGCGGTGCGGCCGTTCATCGGAATGCCCTCGCCACGGGTGCGGCGCCCCAGACCCAGCGCGCCCTGCCGCAGACCACGCAGCCCGGTCGAGCCCAGGGAGCGGATGCCGCGGGCGAGGCCGCCGAGGGTGGTGAGGCCGCGCATGCCGGGGATGCAGTCGAGGGCGGCGAAGGCGACGTCGAGCAGTGAGCCTTCGCCGTTGGCGTATTTGACGAGGGTGTCGGCGAGGACGACGACGGCGGCGGCGAGGACGATCAGGGCGAGGGGGCCGCCGATGATCAGGGCGATGACGCCGAGGACGGCGACGACGACCT
>NZ_SMKI01000930.1 GCF_004348415.1 Streptomyces hainanensis | reverse complement strand
GAGCCCTGGAGGCCGGGGAGGCGGGTGCCGATGGTGCGGTTGAGGAGGATGTAGCAGCCCCAGCAGACCGCGGCGAGGAGGGCCAGGGCGATGCCGAGGTAGTCGGTGGACGGGGTGGGGCGGACGAGGACCGCGACGGCGCCGGCTGCCGCGAGGGCGGCGAGGAGGTCGGCGCGGCGGCGGGAGCCGGCCAGGGCGACGGCGAGGGGGCCGAGGAACTCCAGCGTGACGGCCAGGCCGAGGCCGATCCGGTCGATGGCGGTGTAGAGGGACAGGTTCATGGCGGCGTAGACGAGTGCCAGGCCGAGTACCGGGCGCCACTGGGGGGCGGTGAAGTGGCGTGGACGGGGGCGGCCCGAGAGGACGAGCACGGCTGCGGCGACCCACTGGCGGATCGCGACGACACTGAGGGGGCCGATCGCCGGGAAGGCGAGTGCCGCGACCGAGGCGCCGACCTGGTTGGACAGGCCGCTGCCCAGCATCAGGGCCACGCCGGTGGAACGGGAGGGCATGGGTCCACGGTGGGG
>NZ_SMKI01000929.1 GCF_004348415.1 Streptomyces hainanensis | reverse complement strand
GTCGGGAGGCACGATCCGGTTGATGGTGCGGACGACGTCCTCGGGGAGGAGCGCGGAGCCGGCGTAGGGGGTGGGCTCGGGCAGCGCCCTGGCCCGGGTGACGGCGGCGCGGCGCTCGGCCAGCTCCGCCTCGGGGGCGGCGTCGAGGAGGTCGGTGAGCTGGCGGAGCACGGCGTCGGCGTCGCCGGCCAGCGGCACGGCGTCGGGGAAGTTGCGGCCGGCGCGGGCCGGTTCGATGTCGATCTGGGCGACCGGGGTGCCGGTGCGGGCCGGCCCGGTCCAGCTGTTGGTGTCGGTGGCGTTGGCGCGGGTGCCGACCAGCAGCACGGCGTCGGCGTCGCGCAGGTAGGCGTTGGCGGCCGGCAGGCCGCCGTTGTTGCCGACGACGCCGACCAGCCACGGCGAGTCGGACGGCAGCGCGCCCTTGCCGTGGATGGTGGTGGCGACGCCGGCGCCGAGGCGTTCCGCGAGGTGGGCGAGGGTGGCGTGGGCGCCGGAGGTGTGGACGCCGGAGCCGGCGAGGATGGC
>NZ_SMKI01000928.1 GCF_004348415.1 Streptomyces hainanensis | reverse complement strand
CCCACCTCCCGCCCCGCCGGGGCGTCCCGCCCGAGCGGCTCGCCGAGCGTGCCCGGCCGCCGTCCGCGATGTCCCCGCACGGCCCGGTCGGCTCATCGGAGCGCGGAGCGGGTCGGGAACCGCGGCTCGGTCGACGCCGCCGGGTCGTCGGGCACGGCGGTGGGCTCGGGCGGCGGGGCCACGTCGGCAGTCATCCGGTGCCCGGTGGCCGACCGGCCCACCGGGCAGCGTGAAGTAACCGGTATCTTTCGCGGCGTCAGTCGGGCCCGCCTCTTCCGCCCTGGGCATTGACGCGGGCGGATCCGACGCCTAACGTGCCGATGCATCGGGGCGTAGTAAACGTTTTCTGGTAACCGATTTCTTTCCCCTCGGCACCCCCACCCTTCCGACCACGCATCACCCGGGAAGACTCGAAGGAGCACGACATGAGCAGCGCGAAGAGGCGTTGGTTGCTCGGCGGCGCGGCGTTCGGCCTGGTGGCCGCGCTCGCCGCGTGCGGCGGCGGAGACGGCGGGGACTGTCTCTTATAC
>NZ_SMKI01000927.1 GCF_004348415.1 Streptomyces hainanensis | reverse complement strand
TATAAGAGACAGCCCTTCGGCTGCACCGCCGCGCCCCCCGCCGGGACGTCCCCGCCCGGGTGCAGGCGCTGTTGGCGGACGTCGGACTGCCGGCCGAGTTTGCCGACCGCCACCCGGCGGAACTGTCCGGCGGCCAGCGCCAACGCGTCGCCATCGCCCGCGCCCTCGCCGCCGAACCCGAGGTCCTGCTGTGTGACGAGATCACCTCGGCCCTCGATCCCGCCACCAGCACCGTGATCATGGACCTGCTGCGTGGACTGCGGGACCGGCTCGGCCTCGCCATCGTCCTGGTGAGCCACGACCTTCCACTGATCGCGGAGTACGCCGACACCGTCCACGCCATCCAGCACGGCCGGATCACCGATCACGGCCCGCCCGGAACGGCTACCGTGTCGGTAACCTCACCGCGCTCGGGGTGAACAGCTGAGCCGAACCCCTGCGCCAGCTCCAGCCGGGACGACGGCGACATAGTGCTCGGTCTCGACCGCGATCGCGGCGCGTCCAGGTACGCGCGTCCCCGTACCCCGCCGGCC
>NZ_SMKI01000926.1 GCF_004348415.1 Streptomyces hainanensis | reverse complement strand
CCCCTCGGCCGAGTCCCAGGCCATCCACCACGCCGAACGCGTCATGCTCGCCGAGGCGTTCGCCACCCTCCCGGACCGGTGGCGCGAGGTGCTGTGGCGCACCGCCGTCGAGGGCCAGCCGCTCGCCCGGGTGGGCCGTGACCTCGGGCTCACCAAGAACGCCACCGCCGTCCTCGCGTTCCGGGCCCGCGAGGGGCTGCGCCAGGCGTACCTCCAGGCCCACGTCAACGACGCCGTCACCCACCAGGACGCCGACTGCCGCCGCTACGCGCGCAAGCTCGGCTCCTTCGTCCGCGGCTCGGCCGCGGCCCGCGGCCTGCGGCAACACCTGGACGACTGCGCCCGCTGCCGCGCCGCCTACCTGGAACTCGCCGACGTCAACGCGACGCTCCGCGGCCTGCTCCCGGTCGCCGCGGCCGGCTGGGTGGCCCAGGCCACCATCCCGTGGTCGGCCGGCGGCCTCATCGGCAAGGTGGCCATCGCCGCCACCGTCGCCGTCCTGGTCGGCCCCGCCGTCCCGGCGGTCGGCGCCCAGCCGCCACCTGTCTCTTATAC
>NZ_SMKI01000092.1 GCF_004348415.1 Streptomyces hainanensis | reverse complement strand
GGTGGGTGGGGACAAGTCCCCGGTCCGCTCAGACCGCAGCGGTCGCCGGCTCGCGTGCCGCCGCCGCCCCCGGCGGCGGCACGGCCCGGCGCCGGGACAGAAGGATCGCGGCCACGCCCGCCGCCGTCCACGTCAGCAGTACGGCCAACGGGAACGCCGCCCCGTGGCCGTCGAAGAACGAGACGGACCGCAGCAGGGTCGCGCCCGCGCCGGTGGGGAGGAACTGGCCGAGGACGCCGACCGGTTCCGGCAGCATCTCGGGGGCCGAGCTGGCGCCGGACCACGGGTTGCCGAGCAGCATCAGCAGCACGCCGCCGAGGGCGATGCCGCGCGGGCCGAGGAGCGCCGCGGCGCCGGCCACCGTGGCGCCGCCGGCGAGCACGAACAGGGTCAGCGTGCCGGCCACCGTCCACCAGTCGCCGGCCAGGACGCCGAGCCAGCTGTCGCCGAGCCAGGCCGCGACGGCGCCGGTCAGCGGCGCGGCGACGGCCAGGGCGAGCAGCGCCCAGCGGCCGCG
This sequence comes from Streptomyces hainanensis, assembly GCF_004348415.1. Classification (GTDB taxonomy): domain Bacteria; phylum Actinomycetota; class Actinomycetes; order Streptomycetales; family Streptomycetaceae; genus Streptomyces; species Streptomyces hainanensis. Next base: position 18,865 of record NZ_SMKI01000092.1, on the reverse strand, counting down.
CAGCCTGGTGACGGTGATCAGCGCGCCGGTGGCGATGCCGGCGACGGCCATCGGCAGCAGGCTCGCCGTGAAGGCCCCGCCGCGCGGGTCGCCCGGCGGCGTCGGCACCACGTCGACGACGGTGACCGTGACGCCGTCCGGGGCCTGCTCCGTGGCCAGCTGCTGGAGCAGCTGGGCCACGGCCGGGCTCGCGGCGCCGGCGGTGAGCAGCTGGGGCGTGGCGCCGTCGGCCACGAACGCGCCGTAGATCTCGCGCTCGGCTATGGCCTCCCGGGCGGTGGCCTCGTCCGGGTAGCGGTGGACGTCGAACGCGCCGTCGCGCGCGTCGAGCCGGGCGGCCAGCTCGTCGGCGGCGGGCGGCTGCCCGGCCACGCCGACCGGCAGGTCGTGGGGGCCGCCGCTCGCGACCGGCCAGGCGAAGGCCCACAGCATGAAGGCGGCCAGCGCCGGCAGGACGAGGACGACGGTCAGCAGGCCACGGCGACGTTGGGTCACGGCCAGACCTCCGAGGGATGTAGGAGCGACGAGCCAAAGAGAAGGATCGTTCGTTTTACGTAAACCACGATGCGGCGCCCCTGCTGGCTTGTCAAGAAGGAACGTTCGTTTTACGCTCTGGCTCATGGCACGTGTTTCCCAGGAGCACCTGGAGGCCCGGCGGCAGCAGATCCTCGAGGGCGCCGCGCGCGTCTTCGCCCGTGAGGGCTTCCACCGGGCCTCGATGCAGGACGTGCTGCGCGAGACCGGGCTGTCCGCCGGCGCCGTCTACCGGTACTTTCCCAGCAAGGACGCCATGATCCTGGCGCTGGCCACGTCCGTGCTGGGCGTGGTGCGGGAGACGTTCGAGTCGCTGCCGGTCGACGAGCCGCCCAACCTGCCGGACGACATCGTCCGGGCCATGGAGCGGGTGTGGTCCACGCTGCCCTACGCGCCCGCCCTGCTTCCCCAGGTGTGGACGGAGACGCTGCGCAACCCGGAGTTGGCCGCGATCCTCCAGGAGGGGATCGGTCGGCTGGTCGAGATCTGGACGCGTTTCGTGGAGACCTATCAGCGCAACGGCTGGATGCGCGACGACGTCCCGGCCCACGACGTCGCCCGCACCCTGCTCGCCTGTGTGCAGGGCTTCATGCTTCAGCGCGTGCTCCTCGGCAACGCCGAGGTGGGGATACTGGCGAACGGCCTGCGCGGGCTGATGTCGGTGACCGAGGAGCGGTAGCCGGGGCCGGAGGCGATCAGCCCTCGGCCGGCGGTTCGACCTCCGCGCTCAGGCGGCGGTCGAGGGCCACCGAGATCGCGGCCGCGACGGCCCGCTTGGTCGGCGGGCGCAGCCGGTCGAGCACGTCGGTCAGCCGCGCCGACTCCTCGGCGGAGAGCCGCCGCCGGGCGCCGCCCGACCCGTCTCCCAGCATCTCGGGCACCACGTGGGCGCGCAGCACGTCGACGAAGACGTCGGCCAGCGCGTCGGCGTGGGCGTGGATCTCACGCCCGGCGGCGAACAGCGACGACAGCGGGAGACCCTCCTTGGCCAGCTCCGAGGTGGCTTCGAGGAGCTCCCGGCTCAGGTGGACGACCTCGTCCCCGGCGACCGCCGCGTAGCCGGTGCCCGCCAGGCCGGCCAGGTTCTCCGGCGAGTCGCCCTCCGGCAGGTACGAGGCCAGCTCGGCCCTGGTCAGCCGCACCGGCCGCTCCTCGGCCCACGGCGGCGGCTCGGCCGTGGACGGCGGCAACGGCTCGGTGAGACCCAGGAGTTCGGCGGTGCGTCCGGCGTCCTGGCCGGCCGTGAACGCCGTGATCAGCTCGCCGATGCCGCCCAACGTGTGGCCCCTGGCCAGCAGCGCCGCGATGGTGCGGAGCCGGGCGAGATGGCCGTCGTCGTACCACGCGACCCGCCCCGCGCGGCGCGGCGGCGGCAGCAGCTTGCGCTCCCGGTAGTAGCGGAGGGTGCGTTCGGGGATTCCGGCCGCCTCCGCCAACTCTGCGGCCCGGTACTGGTGCGGCGCCTCGGCCGCCTCCGGTGCATGCACGGTTGGCAGTCTAGGTAGTGCCGGGACCCTACCGGCCGGTAAGAAGCTGTCCTACACTCCCCAGCACGCCAGTGATCACTGGCTCATCGCTGGCGCGCACGGTCATCCCCGGACCGGAGGAGCTGAGCGGCACGTGCCCGATCATCCCGTTCCACCTGGTCAACCGCCTGGTCAACCACCTGGTCAGTCGCCTGGACAGCCATCCGGGCGGCCGTCCGGGCCCGTTCCCCATGTCAGGGTGGCGATCGTCGGCGCCGGCTTCGGCGGCCTGGGAGCCGCCGTGCGCCTCCGCCGGCTCGGCGTCACCGACTTCGTGGTCCTCGAACGGGCCGACGCGGTCGGCGGCACCTGGCGCGACAACACCTATCCCGGCTGCGCCTGCGACATCCCCTCGCACCTCTACTCGTTCTCGTTCGCGCCCAACCCGTACTGGTCGCGCAGCTTCTCGGCGCAGCCGGAGATCCGCCACTACCTGGAGCACCTGGCGGACAACCACGGGCTCCGCCCCCACCTCAGGCTGAACTCCGAGGTCACCGCGGCCCGTTGGGACGCCGACGCGCTGCACTGGGCCGTCGAGACCGCCTCCGGGCCGCTCACCGCCGAGGTGCTGGTCGCCGCCACCGGGCCGCTCTCCGAGCCGAACCTCCCCGACGTGCCGGGAATGGACACATTCCCCGGAGCCGTCTTCCACTCCGCGCGCTGGGACCACGGAAGGTCGCTGCGCGGCCTGCGGGTCGCCGTCGTCGGCACCGGCGCCTCCGCCATCCAGTTCGTGCCCCGGATCCAGCGCGAGGTCACCGAGCTGACCGTCTTCCAACGCACCCCGCCCTGGGTGCTCCCCAAGGCCGACCGGGCCATCTCCGCCGCCGAGCGCGCGCTGCACGAGTGGCTGCCGTTCACCGGCGCCGTCCGCCGCCGACTCGCCTGGGGCATCAGGGAACTCCAGGTCGGCGCCTTCGCCAGGTACCCCGAACGGATGCGGGCCGTGGAACGCCTCGCCGCGCTGCACCTGCGGCGCGCCGTCCACGACCCGGAGCTGCGCCGCCGGCTCACCCCCGACTACCGCCTCGGCTGCAAGCGCGTCCTGCTCTCCAACGACTGGTACCCGGCGCTGACCAGGCCCCATGTGCGGCTGGTGGACGCCGGGCTGCGCGAGGTGCGCGGCGACGTCCTGGTGGCCGACGACGGCCGCCGGGCCACGGCCGACGTGATCGTCCTCGGTACCGGCTTCCGAGTCACCGACCAGCCCGTCGCACGCCGCGTCACGGGCGCCCTGGGGACGACCCTGGCCCACGAGTGGCGCGACGGGATGTCCGGGCTGCGCGGCACCACCGCCGCCGGCTTCCCCAACCTGCTCACCATCATCGGGCCCAACACCGGCCTCGGGAACAGCTCGATGATCCTCGTCATCGAGGCCCAACTCGCCTACCTGGCCGACTTCGTGACCCGACTCGCCGCCCTCGCGCCACCCGGCGGCCGGGCCGCCCTGACCCCGCGCCCGGAGGCGGTCCGCGCCTGGGGCGGGCTGATGGGCGCCCGGCTGCGGAACTCCGTCTGGAACACCGGCGGTTGCCGCAGCTGGTACCTCGACGGCCAGGGCCGGAACACCACCGTCTGGCCGGGATCCACCACCGAGTTCCGCCGGGCCGCCATGGGGGTACCTCCCGGCGGTAGCCGGGGGAGCGTCGACCTGGCCGAGTACGAGGTGCTGCGCCGGGAGGCGGTGCCCCATGGCTGAGCGCGTCGAACGCCGGACCGTCGTCTCCACCGGCGGCGCCCGGCTGCACACCGAGATCCACGGCACCGACGACCGGCCCACCGTCGTCCTCGTCCACGGCTGGGCCTGCGACACCACCTTCTGGCGGCCGGTACGCGAGCGGTTGCTGCCCGACCACCGGGTGGTGGTCTACGACCAGCGCGGCCACGGCCGCACGCCCGCCACCCCGGGCGCCTGCTCGCCCGAGGCGCTGGCCGACGACCTGTGCGCGGTGCTGGCCGCGACCGTGCCGGCCCGGGGGCGCGCGGTGGTCGCCGGCCACTCGATGGGCGCCATGACCGTGGTGGCCGCCGCCGAGCGCGCCGAACTCCGCGAACTGGCCGCCGGCGCCCTGCTCTGCTCGACCGGCACCCGCGCGCTCACCAGCGTGTCCACCGTCTTCCCGCTGCCCGCCGGGCCGGCCCGGACCCGCGCCCAACGGCTGCTGCTCTCCACCCGGCTGCCCTACGGCCCGGTCACCCCGCTCAGCCGGTGGCTGGTGCGCCACATCACCATGAGCCCGGCCGCCACCGCGGAGCAGCGCCGCGTCATCGCCCGGATGGTCTGCCGGTGCCATCGGCTGGCCCGCGCCGAGTGGGGCCGGATGCTGGCCGACCTCGACCTGACCGCGCTGCTGCCGAGACTCGACCTGCCCACCACCGTGGTGCACGGCACCGCCGACCGGCTCACCCCGCTCGCGCACGCCCACCACACGGCCGACCGACTTCCACGCCTCGTCCGCCTGCTCGAACTGCCGGGCGTCGGACACATGGCGCCCTTCGAGACCCCGGAACGGGTCGCGGAACCACTGATCGCCCTGGCGAAGGAGCAGTTGCGATGAGCACGAAGGCGAGCACCAGCGGGAGCACCAGCAAAAGCACGAGCCGGCGCGGGGTGCGCGGCAAGGTGGCGGTCATCACGGGCGGGGCGCGCGGCATCGGTGCCGCGCTGGCGCGCACGCTCTCCGAACGGGGCGCCACCGTGGCCCTGATCGGGCTCGAACCCGACGAACTGCTCCGGGTGGCCGAGGACCTGCCAGGACCCGCCGGTCACTGGTACGCGGACGTCACCGACGCCGCCGCCATGGCCGAGGCCGCCGAACGCGTCGTCGAGCGGTTCGGCCGGGTCGACATCGTCGTCGCCAACGCCGGCGTGGCCGCCGGCGGCCGGTTCGCCGACTCCGACGACGACGCCTGGCGCCGCGTCCTCGACGTGAACGTCGTCGGCTCGGCCGTCACCTGCCGCGCCTTCCTGCCCGCGCTCCGCGACAGCCGCGGCCACTTCCTCCAGATCGCCTCGCTCGCCGCCCTCACCCCCGCCCCGCTGATGTCCGCCTACTGCGCCTCCAAGTCCGCCGCCGAGGCGTTCGCGCACTGCCTGCGCCCCGAGGTGGCCGACGACGGCGTCACGGTCGGCGTGGCCTACCTCAGCTGGACCGACACCGACCTGGTGCGCGGCGTCGACGAGGACCCGGGCCTGCGGCTCGGCCGCTCCCTGCTGCCCTGGCCGACCAACCGCACCCACCGGCTGGCACCCGCCGTCGAACGGCTCGCGGACGGCATAGCGCGGCGCTCCGCCCACGTCTACGGGCAGCGCTGGGTGCGCGCCGTCCAGCCGCTGCGCCCGCTGATCCCCGCGGTGCTCGCCAGCCCACCGGCCCGCCGCCGACTGCGTCGGGCCGTCTCGACATGGCGCGGCGCCGCCGCCCGCCACACCCTGGTCGGCCCGAGCGGCCGGGCGGCGAGCCGGCCGTCCGACGTGGACGCCGACTAGGTCCGGTCCGCACGGACAGGGCCTAGAACAGCCAACGGGTCTGCGCGTACTCGCCCTTGCGGAAGCCGAACGCGACCGAGGGCGGCACCCGGTAGACCAGGGCCCGCTGGGCGAGCCGGTTGCGGAACGCGCCGTCGTGGACCTCGTACCGCCACTCCTCGCCGTACTTGGCCACGAAGGCGTCCGCGATCCGGCGCAACCCGGCCTCGTCGCCCACCTGCCGCGCGCTGCCCTCCACCACCAGGTCGAGCCCCCGGTCCAGCGCGCTGTCGCCGGTGGTCAGCACGCACTTCGGGTTGGCCGCCAGGTTCCGCACCTTGCGCTCACCGGCGCCGCTGGTGAAGTGCAACGCCCCGTCGAGCCAGACGCTCAACAGCGGCGTCACGTGCGGCTGTCCGTCGGGGCGCACCGTGGACAGCCAGTACACCTCGGCCGCGGCCAGCCCGCGCAGCGCCTCGGCCCAGGGCGTGGGGGCGCTGCCCGGCGCGCTGTAGCGGGCGTCGATCTCGGTGCTCGTCGGCTCGGGGCTCGTCGGCTCGGGGCTTGGCATGGGCGGCTCCTCGGCTGTTCCGTGGTCGATCCGGAGTGCCGACCACCGGCGGCCCGGGAACTCATCGGTCCGCCCGGAACACACGTGGGGCGCGCCCGTCGCCGGGCGCGCCCCACATGGTTCCGAGCTCGGACGTGAGCCCGGGTCAGTCGTTCATGCCGCGGTCACGGTCGTCGTCCATGGAGCTCTTGCCCATGTCCTTCCCGCGCTCCGACATGTCCCCCCGCTGGCCCGTGCCGCTCTGCTTCTGCTCTCCGCTGCCCGTGGAGGTGTCCTTGCCGCTCATGGCCTGCTTGGCACGCTCCTGGAGCATGTGAGCCTTCTCCCGGAGCTGGTCTGCGATGCCCATGCGCTGCACTCCTCACCCTCGTCGAAGGAAACCGGTCGCCTTCTACCAGCCTGACACGAACGGGCAAAGCGTGCATCTCGGGATATTCGGCCCTCTGGTGTCACCCTCACGTCACCCTCAGGTGGCGGTGCGGGGCGGCAGCGGGGGCCGGCGCCGGTCGGGGATGTCCCGGTAGCCGGGCGGTGAGGCGGCCGGCCGCTTGGCCAGCAGGTCGAGCGCCACCCGCACCGCCGTGTCCAGCACCACGGAACGCCCCTCCGCCCAGTCGATCGGCGACCGCACCGCCTCGATGTCCGGATCGACGCCCCGGTTCTCCACCCCCCAGCCGTAGCGTTCGAACCACGCCGCGTTCATCGGCACCGTGATGTCCGTGTCGTCGGCCAACTGGTGCTCCCCGGTGATGCCGACCACCCCGCCCCACGTCCGGCCGCCCACCACCGGGCCCAGATCGAGCAGCCGGAACGCGGCCGTGATCATGTCGCCGTCCGACGACGTCGCCTCGTCCGCCACCGCCACCACCGGGCCGCGCGGCGCGTTCGACGTGTACGAGACGGGCTGCGCGTTCCTGGTCAGGTCCCAGCCCAGGATGGTGCGGCTCAGCTTCTCGATCACCAACTCGCTGATGTTGCCGCCCGCGTTGCCCCGCACGTCCACGATCAGCGCCTGCCGGGAGAACTCCATCCGCAGGTCCCGGTTGAACTGCGCCCAACCGGAGCCGCCCATGTCCGGGATGTGCACGTAGCCGCAGCGGCCGCCGCTCAACTCGCGCACCAGCTCGCGGCGCCTGGCCACCCAGTCCTGGTACCGCAACGGCCGGTCGTCGACCAGCGGCATCACCGCGATCCTGCGCTGCCGGCCGTCCTCCTCGGTGAAGGCCAACTCCACGCTCGTGCCGCCGGTCCCGGCGAGCAACGGCCACGGCCCGGCCACCGGATCCACCGGACGACCGCCGACGTGCGTCAGCGCCGCGCCCTCCCGCACCCCGCTGCCGGCCAGCGGCGAACGGGCCTTGGAGTCCGACGAGTCACCCGGCAGGATCCGCGCCACCTGCCACGAACCATCCTTGCCACGGGCGAAGTTGACCCCCAGCAGACCCTGCGCGCGCTGGTAGTGCGCCGGCCCCTCGTTGCGGCGCGCCGGCGTGACGTAGGCGTGCGAGGTGCCGAGCTCGCCCAGCGTCTCCCAGAGCAGGTCCGCGAACTCGTCCGGGCTGGCGACCCGTTCGACCAGCGGCCGGTACTGGTCGAGCACCGCCGGCCAGTCCACGCCGCCCATCCCCGGCTCCCAGAAGTAGTCCCGCACGATCCGGCCGGCCTCGTCGAACGCCTGCCGCCACTCGGCCGCCGGCTCCGCGGTGTGCACGATCCGGCGCAGGTCGACATGGACGGTGGAGTCGCTGTCACCGCTCTCGGTCGCGGGAACGGCCCGCAGGTCCTCGTCCTCGCAGACCACGAGCCTGGTGCCGTCGCCGCTTGGCGCGAACCAGTCGACGTCGTCGGTGAGTTCGGTGCGCTTGTTCTTCGCCGGGTCGAAGTGCTCCAGGGTCGGCTTCCCCGAGGTGTCGTCCGGATTGACGAACGTCTCCCCGAGCGCGCCGGAGATCGGCCAGCGCAACCACACCAGGCCGCCGCCGGCCACCGGGTACAGCGAGCTGTACTTCGACGCCGCCACCGGGAACGGCGTCACCCGGCTGCCGAGCCCCTCCGCCTCCACCTCCACGGCACCGTCGTCACCACCGGCGTCGTCCGGATCGAGCCCACCGGCCGCCGGCCGCCCCTCGGGCGTGATGGCGAACGGCGAGCGCGTCGCGGACGACAGCGGCACCAGGTACGGGCGGCAACCGAGCGGGAAGGACAGGTCGCCGGTGTGCACGTCGTACACCGGGTCGAAGCCGCGCCAGGATAGGAACGCGAGGAACCGCCCGTCACTGGTGAACACCGGCTCCTCGTCCTCGAACCGACCGTCGGTGACGTCGATGATGGTCAGCTCGTCCGGCACGTCGAGCCGGGCGATCTTGATCTGCGTCAACGACCGTCCGATCCCGGGCTGCGCCCACGCCAGCCAGCGGGAGTCGGGCGAGAAGGAGAGGTCCCTGACGGGACCGTTGACGGACCTGATGACCTCCACGGCCTTGCGGCCTACCGCCGGGTCGGCCTTGCGGCCTACCGCCTCGCCGCCGGCCCGGGTTGCGTCGGGCGTGAGCTGCCCTCCACGCGCCTGCGGCGCGGGTCCGGCCGGTTCCACCGGCCCGCCGTGCCCGTGCCCGGCTGTGCCGGCCGCGCCGGGTGTGGGCGCCTGCGGCGCGGCGCTGGCGGCTTCGCCGCCGGTTCCGGCCGCCGCGCTCACCTGCGGTGGGTGGCCGGTGGTGGCCGGTTCCACCGGGCCGCCGTGCGCGTGCCCGGCCGCGCCGGGTGCGGGCGCCTGCGGCGTGGCACCGGTGGTGTCGCCGAGCACCGGCATGCCGGCACCGGCCGCACCGGTGGTGGGCACCTCCGCTGGCCCCCCGGGCCCGGCCCCGCCCGATGCCTGCGGCGCGGCTTCGCCGTTCAGGCCGGCGCCGGCCGGTCTGCCGGTCCCGCCTGCCGTGCCGGGCGGCGCTGGGTTGGCGGCTGGGCCGCCAGCCCGGTCGGCCTGGGGCCCCGTGGTTGCCCCGTTGGCCTGCGGCGCGGCGTCGCCGGCCGGTCCGGTTCCGGCTGCGCCGGTCCCGCTCGCGCCGGATGCCCGCGGCGTGCCGGCCCCGGCCGGCTCTGCCGGCTGGGCGGCTTCGCCGCCGGTTCCGGCCGCCGCGCTCACCTGCGGTGGGCGGCCGGTGGTGGCCGGCTCCGCCGGCCGGCCGTGCCCGGCCGCGCCGGGTGATGGTGTGTGGCCGCCGGCCTGCGGCGTGCCGGCACCGGCTTCGCCGGTGGTGGGCTCGCCGGGGCCGGCAGTGCCCGTGGCCTGTGGTGGGGTGACCGGGACCACCGGGCCGGCCAGGGGCGGTGGTCCCGCCACTCCGGTGGCCGGCTCCGCCGGTGCGGCGCGGCCCGTGCCGCCCCGCACCTGCGGCGCGGGGGCCGGCTGCGCCGCCGCCAGGTCGGCGGGTTCGGCGGGAGCGGTCAGGGCGGCTTCGCCGCCAGGCGCTCCCGCGTCCGTGTCCGGCGTCCCCACGCCGGTTTCCGGCGCGCCAGCGCCGGCAGGCGTGCCCGTGCCGGCCGGTGTCCCGACGCCGGTGTCCGGCGCGGCAGCGCCGGCAGGCGCCACCGCGTCCGTGTCCGGCGCGGCAGCGCCGGGAGGTGGGCCCGCGTCCGTGTCCGGCGCGCCAGCGCCGGCCGGGTCCGCCTCAACCTCGGCCCCCTCGTCGGTGTCGGCGTCGCCGCCGGTGGCGTCCGCGTCCGGTGGGACCGGGATCAGCAGGAGGCGGCCGTCGTGGGTCGCGAGGGCGAGGAGTTCGCCGTCGGGGGAGGCGCGGAGTTCGCGGACGCGGCCGAGGTCGCCGGTGGCGACGCGCTCGGGCGCGACGTCGCCGCTCGCGCGCGGCAGGTGGGCGATCTCCATGGCGTCCTCGCCCGCCGCGTCCGTGATGTACGCGATGCGGCCCGTGTCGCCCAGCATCTCCGGCAGCCGGACCCGGACCCCGGTCGTCGCCGCCAGGGCGCGGGCCGGGCCGTCGCGGTGGGTGAGCCAGTAGAGCGCGCCGCGTACGCACACCGCGCTGGCGCGGCCCGTGGTGTCGACGGCGAGGGAGTCCACGTTGGCGGCCGTCCGCACCTGGTACGCGCGGCGGCCGGTGCGTGGGCCGCCGAGGCGGAGGGCGAGGCGGCGGGGGCGGGAGCCCGGCGTGAGGTCGTCGACCAGCCACAGCTCGCCCGCGCACTGGTAGACGATCCGCCGGCCGTCCGTCGAGGCGTGGCGGGCGTAGGAGGTGTCGTGGTCGGTGTGCCGCCACAGCTCCGAGCCGTCGGTCCGGCAGGAGTACAGGTTGCCGACGCCCTCGTGGTCGGAGAGGAACGCGATCCGGTCCCCGACGAGCATCGGGCAGTCGAGGTGGCCGGCCAGGTCGGCCAGGATCCGGCTGCCGTGGTACCAGAGCTTGCCCGTCGCCCCGCCCCGGTACCGCTTCCAGGCGGCCGGCTCGTGCGGTGCCTTGCCGGTCAGCAGCAGCGTGCGGCGGTCCGCGCCGCAGCCGGAGACCGCGATGTCGGCGACCGGGCCCCACGGCAGCTGCTCGCCTGGGCCGCCGGCCGTCGGGACCGTGTAGGACCAGGTGAAGTGCGAGAACGGCTGGTTGTGGGAGCTGACCGCCAGCACCCGGCTCTCGCCCGACGCGTCGGGCGGCGTCCACCCGCAGACGCGGGTGTCGTAGGACGCCCAGTGGGTGAGCTGGCGTGGCGGGCCGCCGTCGACGGGCAGCAGGTGGATCTCGGGGTCCAGGGTCCGCCAACTGGTGAACGCGATATGTTCTCCGGTAGGGGAGAATCGAGGATGTCCGACCTGGGTCCGGTCGGCGGTCAGCCGCCAGGCCCGCTCGGAGGATCGGCCGAGGGCTGGCAAGGGCGCCAGCCACAGATCGTCCTCGGCGACAAAGCACAGCGAATCGCCGTGCACGTGTGGGAAGCGTGGATAGGCATCGGCTCCGTCTGACTCCCCGGCCTGCTTCGGGGTCGTGGCAGCTGAGTTGGATTCGTCGCTCACGGTTCCATGCTTCGGCTCCCCGAATTCGGCGGCAAGTCACCAGACAGGCCAGCCGGGGACGGCAAGAGGCGGGAAAAGTGACGTGCGCCACAGATTGCACCCCTGGCTCACCCTGTCCGGCCGACGCCGCGTCTCGTGGCATGAGCTGACAAATCTCATTTCCCGATCACGATCAATCCACGACACCCGGACAGGAGAACCTGCCCCGTGGCCACCTTTCTCTACAAGCTCGGCAGGCTGAGCTTCCGCCGCCGTTGGTGGGTGGTGGCGAGCTGGCTTGTGCTGCTCGTCGCCATCGGCACCGCCGCATCCAACGCCGGCGACCCGCCCGAGGAATCGTTCTCGCTGCCTGGCACCGAGACCGAGCAGGCCCTGAACCTGCTGGAGAGCGAGTTCCCGGCGGCCAACGCCGAGGCGCTCACCTCGACCATCGTCTTCCAGGCCCCCGAGGGCCAGGAGATCACCAGCCCGGAGAACGAGGCCGCGGTCCGCGCGACGCTGTCCGCGATGGAGGGCGCCCACCTGGCCGTCTCCGTCGGCGACCCGTTCGTCGAGGGCTCGGGCCAGGTCAGCCCGGACGCCAGCACCGCCTTCGCCGACGTCGACTACGACGCCTCCTACGAGGACATCTCCGAGGAGATGCAGCAGGAGCTGTTCGACGCGATGGACATGGCGCGTGACGCCGGCCTGACCGTCGAGGCCAGCGGCGAGGTCGCCATGGGCCCGCAGGAGTTCGGCAGTGCCGCCGAGCTGCTCGGCGTCCTCGTCGCGGCCATCGTGCTGTTCATCACGTTCGGCTCGCTGATCGCGGCCGGGCTGCCGCTGATCACCGCGCTGATCGGCGTGATGGTCGGCATCATGGGCATCGGCGCCCTGGCCTCCACCCTGGGGCTCTCCGAGACCACCAACATCCTGGCGATGATGATCGGCCTCGCGGTCGGCATCGACTACGCCCTCTTCATCGCCTCGCGCTACCGCGCCGAGCTGGTGGAGGGCCACAGCCGGGAGGAGGCCGCCGGCCGCGCCGTCGGCACCGCCGGCTCCGCCGTGGTCTTCGCCGGCCTCACCGTGGTCATCGCGCTGGGCGGCCTCGCCATCGTCAACGTCCCGATGCTCACCAAGATGGGCCTGGCCGCCGCGGCCACGGTCGTCATCGCGGTGCTCGTCGCGCTGACGCTGGTGCCGGCCGCGCTCGGCATCGTCGGCAAGCGGATCTACGGCCGCCGGGTGCGCAAGGCCAACCCGGAGACGGGCGTGCCCGCCCCGATCGGCGAGGACGGCAAGCAGAACATGGGCACCCGCTGGTCGCGCTGGATACTCAAGCGCCCGGCGGCCGTCCTGGTGGTCGGCGTGCTCGGCCTCGGCGTGCTGGCCGCGCCGGTGGCGAGCATGGAGCTCGGCCTGCCGGACAACAGCACCCAGCCGGAGGACACCACCCAGCGCCAGGCGTACGACATGCTGAGCGAGGGCTTCGGCCCGGGCTTCAACGGTCCGCTGATGCTAGTGCTCCAGGGGGGCGAGGGCAGCGACCTGACGGCCGCCGCCGAGACCCTGGCCAGCGAGCTGGACGGCTACGACGACGTCGTCGCCACCACCCCGGCCATGCCCAACGAGGACAACACCGTCGCCATCGTCAACGCCTTCCCCGGGTCCAGCCCGGCCAGCCAGGAGACGACGGAGCTGGTGTCGCACCTGCGGGACGACTTCGCGCCCGACTTCGAGGCCGAGACCGGCGTGCAGATGTTCGTCTCCGGCACGACGGCGATCAACAGCGACTTCTCCCAGGTGATGAACGACGCGCTGGTGCCGTACCTGGCGCTGGTGGTCGGCCTGGCGTTCATCCTGCTGGTGCTCGTCTTCCGGTCGATCCTGGTGCCGCTGAAGGCCGCGCTCGGCTTCCTGCTCTCCGTGCTGGCCGCGCTCGGCGCGGTCGTCGCGGTCTTCCAGTGGGGCTGGGCCGCCGACCTCATCGGGGTCGAGGAGACCAGCCCGATCATGTCGATGATGCCGATCTTCATGATCGGTGTGATCTTCGGTCTGGCGATGGACTACGAGGTCTTCCTGGTCACCCGGATGCGGGAGGCCCACGTCCACGGCGAGGGGCCGAACCAGTCCGTGGTCACCGGCTTCCGCCTCAACGCCCGGGTGGTCACGGCCGCCGCGATCATCATGATCAGCGTGTTCGCCAGCTTCGCCATCACGTCCAGCGAGGCCATGATCAAGATGATCGGCTTCGGTCTGGCCACGGCCGTCCTGCTGGACGCGTTCGTGGTCCGGATGACGATCGTCCCGGCCCTGATGGGCCTCGTGGGCGAGCGCGCCTGGTGGCTGCCGAAGTGGCTCGACCGGATCCTGCCCAACGTCGACGTGGAGGGTGAGTCCCTGGAGAAGTACCTCAAGGCCAACGGCAAGGGGCGCGACGCGCTCGAGAAGGAGGAGCCGGTGCCGGCTCGTGTCAGCTAGCTGAGCCCGCGTCTCCTCCACCCGGCCGTCAGAGCCGCACACCGGGTGTCGTGACGAGAGCCCGGCGTCGGAACCCCCTCGGGGGTCCCGGCGCCGGGCTCCGTCGTTCCGTCGTCCGTCGCTGTCGGCCCCGATGCCGTCGGCCCCGATATCGAACGGATTGCCGCCGGCTGGGCCGTCAGCCGCTCGTGACCCGGCGCACCACCCGCAGCAGGTACTCCTCCCGGTTGAGGGGGTTGTGGTCGGTGCGGGGCCGCTCGGGCGCCGGGCCGCGCACCGGCCGGTAGTGGTCGAACGCCGCCTCCCACAGCCCCTCGCCGCTCGTCAGCGCCGGCAGCCGCTGCTCCAGCTCGTGCACCCGGGCCGCCGGCACGGCGCCCTCGATCACGCACGCCCGGCCGGCCGTCACCGTCGCGTTCGGGACGGCGTCCAGCCTGGCCAGCACCGGGAGCAGGGTGCCGAGCGCCCACTCCGGCGCCTCCAGACGGAAGCGGTGCATCGGCTCGTGCACGGCGGTGCCGGCCCGCCGCACCGCGGCCATCAGCACCAGCGGCGTCAGCTGGCGGAAGTCGGCGCCGGTGCTCGACATGCTCTTGTCGAAGGTGGCGTGCGCGTGGCTCTGCCGCGGCGCGTAGCCGGAGTGCGTCATGGTGACGACGCAGTCCGGGATCCGCCAGCCGTGCGGCCCCTGGTGCAGGGTCTCCCGCACGGTGTCCTCCACGGCCCGGAAGAACGCGTACGGCATCGAGCCGAGTTCGACGCCGAGCCGGAACGCCACGCCCGCGCCCTCCGGCGCCGGCTCCACCCGCAGTCCGACGGTGGCGAGGAACGGGTTGCCGTCCCCGCCCATGACCTCGACGGCCTCGCCGACCCCGGTCAGCCGTTCCACGTGGATCGTGGTGGTGGCGCGGCAGACCACCTCGATGCCGAAGTCCGCCTCCAGGGTGGCCTGGACGACCTCCTTCTGCACCTCGCCGTAGAGCGAGACGTGGGTCTCCCGCCGGACGTCGTCCCGCCGCAGGTTGATCAGGGGGTCCTGTTCGGCGAGTTGGGTGAGCGCGGCGTGCAGCGCGCCCCGGTCGGCGGGCCGTACTGGCGCCACCACCGTCTCCAGGGACGGCGGCGGGAAGTGCCGGTCGCTCTCCCGGGCCTGCTCCGGGGCGCCGACGGGGTCGCCGATCCGGGCCTCGGTCAGGCCGGTGAGCAGGCCGATCCGGCCGGCGGTCACCGCGTCGCGCCGGACGACCGCGCCCTGTTCGAACACGGCGACGCCCGTCACCTTCGCCTCCCGCTCCCCGCCCCGGCCGAAACGCAGCGTGTCCCGCACCCGCACGGTGCCGGAGCGCAGCCGCACGTAGGCGATCCGCTCGCCGGCGGGTCCACGGTCGATCTTGAAGACCGTGCCGGCCACCGGCCCCCCGGGCGAACCGCCCGCCGCCGGCAGCAACTCGCGGAGCCCGGCGGTCAGCGCGGTGACGCCGGCGCCGGTGACCGCCGAGCCGAAGTACACCGGGTGCGTCAACGCCCGCCCGGTCTGCGCCGCGAGCGCCGCGCGCAGCCGGTCGGCCGGCGGGACGGCGGCGTCGCCGACATAGGCGGCGAGCAACGCGTCGTCGTGCTCGGCCAGCACCTCCACGAGACGGCCGGTCGGCGCCGGGTCGCCGGCGGCGAACGGCGTGAACCCGGCGGCCCGGGTGCCGAGCCCGTGCGGCACGCCCATGGGCACGATCGCCGGGGTCAACCGCCGCTCGATGTCGGCCAACAGCTCGCCGTGCCGGGCGCCGAGCCGGTCGATCTTGTTGACGAAGACCAGGGTGGGGATGCGCAGCCGGCGCAGCGTGCGGGCCAGCACCCGGGTCTGCGCCTGCACCCCCTCGACGGCGGAGACGACGAGCACCGCCCCGTCGAGGACGCTCAGCACCCGCTCCACCTCCGCGATGAAGTCGGGGTGGCCCGGGGTGTCGATCAGGTTGACGGTGCGGTCGCCGAGGGCGAAGGAGACGACGGCCGACTTGATGGTGATGCCGCGCTGCCGCTCCAGGGCGAGCGAGTCGGTCCGGGTGCTGCCGGCGTCGACGCTGCCGATCTCGTCGATGACCCCGGCCTCGTACAGCAGCCGCTCGGTCAGGCTGGTCTTGCCGGCGTCAACATGGGCGAGAATGCCCAGGTTCAGAAAGGTCGGTCGGGTGGGCTTGCTCACAGAGCGTCAGGTCCTCTGGGTCGAAGGCGAATCCCTGCTGCGTGGACACGGACGCTGTCCTCATCTTCGACTCCTCTCCCGACGGCTCCACGAGGTTCGCCTCGCGGTCGACGGAGTACAACAGACCCGTCCCGCGGCGGCAACCGATTTGCGTGGTGCGGGTTATGGTTTAGTCGACAAGGTGATCACGGCCATCCGGAGGCGAACGATGCGACGCGGAGTGGGCGGAGCGGGAAGAGCCCTGCTGGCTGGCCTGGTCGGTCTCGTGGTGTGTGGCGGGCTGGCCGCCGGGCCGGCGCGGGCGGCGGAGTCCGGTTGCGTTCCGGAGATCACCCTGGAGGACGAGGCCGGCGCGCGGGAACTGCTGGCGCGGGTGGACGCGTTGGCGGCGGCCGGCGAGGACGCGGCGGGGATCGACGCGGTGCTCGCCGAGGAGGCGTGCCTGGTCCGGGTCGGCGCGGCGACCGAGGTGCCGTCCACGCCGAACCTGGTCGTCGACGCGCCCGACGTGTACAAGATCGCCACGGTCAACGGCCGGGACCGCTGGGTGGCCATGACGGACTGGGCGTTCCAGTCGCTGCCCGGCTACCCCATGGCGGGGCGGCAGTCCGTCGCGACCTGGTTCGACTCGGCCGTCTCGCCGGTCCTCCAGGTGGTCCACCACAGCGGCAACACCGCCGAGTTCCCCAACACGAGCAGTGACGGGGCGGCGGCGCTCAACGGCTACGGCGTGGGCTTCCTGATCATCCCGAGCAGGTCCGCCACCGACATGAACGTGGCGACCGGGCGCACGGCGCTGGTCTTCGAGGGCAGCACCGGCGTCTGCAAGACGCTGACGGCCCGCAGCGCGTTCGCGCACACCTGGAACAGCACCGACATCACCGGCCTGTCCATCGCCGCCGCCGGGCCCACGTTCGGCTGGACGGGCGGCACGGACCGGGCGCTCAACGTCAGCCCGCCGACCACCGTCACCGGCGTCTGCGGCTGACCCCCCGAAGAAACGTCACGGCGGGTCGAACAGGGCGCTGACCGACCGCCGTTGTGGATCCGCCGCATCGCCTCGGCCGCCGCCGACCGCCGATGGAAATCGCACCGGCGGCCGGATCGGACGGACGTCCCGCTCCCGGCAGTTGGCCGCCAGCCGCACCTGGAGGCGGTCGTGGGCGAACCGGTCGCCCCGCGCCCGCGCCCGTGTCGCGAGGGGCGGGGCGGCGTGGTGTCAGGGCGCGGCGCGCAGGACGTCCGCGACGACCGGGCCGGCGTTGCTGCCGCCGTGGCCGGAGTCGGGGACGACGGCGGCGACGGCCAGGTCGTCGCGGTAGGCGGTGAACCAGGCGTTGGGCTTCTCCTGGCCGTCGACCTCGGCGGAGCCGGTCTTGGCGCCGACGGCGCCGCCGATGCCGGCCATCGCCTCGGCGGCGGTGCCGTTGGCGGCGGTGCGGTTCATCAGGCCGCGCAGCTCCTCGGCGGTGCCGGCGGAGAGGCCGTCGGCGGTGGCGAACTCGCGGTTGTCGAAGTCCTGCGGGACCAGGTACGGCTGGAGGAAGCCGCCGTTGCGCACGGTGGCGGAGACCGAGGCCATGGTCATCGGGTTCATCCGGACCCCGCCCTGCCCGATGAGCGAGGCGGCCATCTGGGCGTCGGACTGGGTGGGCACGGCGCCGTCCATGCTGGTGGTGCCCACCTGCCAGGTCAGGCCGAGGCCGAACGCGTCCCGCGCCTGGTTGCCCAGCGCGTCGTCGGACAGTTCGGGGGCCTGGCTGATGAAGGCCGTGTTGCAGGAGCGGGCGAAGCTGTCGGCGAAGGTGCCGCCCTCGATCTCGAACTCGTCCAGGTTCTGGAAGCGCCAGCCGCCGACCTCGAAGTACTGCGGGCAGGGGTGCGGCGCGCCGGCCGAGGCCAGGCCCTCGTCGATGAGGAGCGAGGCGGTGACGATCTTGAAGGTGGAGCCGGGGGCGTAGGAGCCCTCGAGCGCGGTGTTGAAGCCGTCGGCCGGGGCGTTGGCGATGGCCTGGATGGCGCCGGTGCTGGGCTGGATGGCGACGACGGAGGCGCTGCTCTTGTCGGCCACGGCGGCCTCGGCGGCGGCCTGGAGCGCGGGGTCGATGGTGGTGGGCACCTGGCCGGCGGTCGGCTCGGCCAGCGCCAGCAGCTGCTCGACGGTCTCGCCCTCGGCGTCCACGATCCGGGTCGCGGCGCCGGCGCTGCCGCCGGACTGCTCGGCGTAGCGCTCGCGCAGGTCTTCGAGGATCGGGGCCAGGGTGGGGTGGTCCTCGGCGGTGAGTTCGTTGCCGGCCGCGTCGAGCACCTCGACGGGGGGCAGTTCGTCGACCGGCCCGGTGACGATGGACTGGCCTTCCGCCAGGTCCGGGTGGAGCACGGACGGCTCCCAGTCGACCACCGGCTCGCCGGTGTCGCCGTCCCGGGTGACGGTCAGCTCGGAGGTGTAGTCCCAGTCGGCCGGGTCGACGGCCTCCTCCTCCTGGTAGGCGA
This sequence comes from Streptomyces hainanensis, assembly GCF_004348415.1. GTDB lineage: Bacteria > Actinomycetota > Actinomycetes > Streptomycetales > Streptomycetaceae > Streptomyces > Streptomyces hainanensis. Next base: position 589 of record NZ_SMKI01000092.1, on the reverse strand, counting down.
CGACCGCGGCGACCGCGAAGCCGACGGTCTCGCCGGTGGGCGCCTCGGGCGTGACGGTGAGCTCGGAGACGGCCGCCTCCTCGACCAGCGCGGCCAGGGCCGCGGCGGCGGCCTCCGGGTCGTCGGTCAGCTCGGCCGCGGCCTGCGCGTCGCCGGCGGCCCAGGCGTCGAGGAACGCGCCTGAGGTCTCCAGCACCTCCTCCGCGCTGGGCGGCCCGGCGTCGACGTCCTCGCCCGCGCCGTCCGAGGTGGCGGCGACGTTGCTCCCGTCCTCGGGCTCGCCGTCACCGCCGCCGAGCAGGCTGTACGCCCCGAAACCCAACACCGAGACGACCGCCGCGCACGTCCCCGCGATGACGGCGACACGCTGTCCGCTCCGCATCTGCCCTACCCCTCATACCCCTTGAGCGCCCCTGCGAGGGCGTCCGTCTCCGCAGCCTACCGGCTACGCCCCGTGTCGCTGACGGCAGCCCGGCCGTTACGGCGGCAGGTGACCACCCGGTCGTCACCGTCAAGATTTTCTTGACAATCATCCATGCGTCAAGGAAACCTTGACGCATGGATTCCGCGTCACACCCCACCCCCGAAC
>NZ_SMKI01000925.1 GCF_004348415.1 Streptomyces hainanensis | reverse complement strand
CCCTCCCACTCCGCCGCGGACCGCCGGCGGGCGGCGCCCCGCGGGGGCGCGAACGCCGCGCGGCGCGCGGCGCGGCCCGCGCAGCGGGAGCAGCGCCAGCGGCGCATCGCGCCTGCGCGGCCCGGAGCGGCCGGACACGGCAGGCACGAGCCACGGCGCCCGCCGCCGAAGCGCGAAGCGCCACCGATGTCGACCGCTGCCGAGTGCGCCAACCGCCGGACACGGCGGACGTGCCGAGGCACGAGACCAGCCGCCCGGAGCGGCCCGGCCCCCGGACCACGGCGGTCACACCCGAGGCGCGCAGCACCGACGCCCGGCGCGGTAGCGCGGCGCCATCCACCCGGGGACGGGACACACGCCTGGCGCCCCCCGAGATCACGGCGTCCGCCGGACGCGGCGGTCGTGCCGAGGCGCGAGAGCCCGGCGCCGCCAGCCGCCCGGAGCGACCCAGCCGCCGAACAGGGGCGGTCACGCCCGAGGCGCGCAGCACCGGCGGCCGGCGATCGGCCGCCCCCGTGCCGGCCACGCCGCGCCTTGGCCGGGCGCGCAGCGCCGCCGGC
>NZ_SMKI01000924.1 GCF_004348415.1 Streptomyces hainanensis | reverse complement strand
GTCCTGGGGCGGAGCCTGGTGTGGCCCGTGACCTCGCAGACGGCGCGGATCATCTCGCGGACCGAGACGCTCTCGCCGCGCGAGACGTTGACCGTGAGGTGTTCGGGCGTCGGCTGGTCGGTCAGCGCCTGGGCGGCGGCCAGGTGGGCGGCTGCCAGGTCGGCGACGTGCAGGAAGTCGCGCTCGCAGGTGCCGTCCCTGGTCGGGTAGTCGTCGCCGAGGATCCGGGCCGGCGAGCCGGCGTGCAGGTACTCGAACGTCATGGGGAGCAGGCTCGCGCCGTTGGTGTCGGCCAGCAGCGGGTCGGCGGTGCCCGCGACGTTGACGGCGCGCAGGCAGGCGGTGCTGATGCCGTGGGCGCGGCCCGTGGCGCGCACCAGCCACTCGCCGGCGAGTTTGGTCTCGCCGTAGGGGGTGGTGGGGAGGCAGGGGGTCTCCTCGGTGAGGAGGTCGGTCTCGGGGGTGCCGTAGACCGCGGCCGAGGAGGCGAAGACGAAGCGGGGGACGCGGGCGCCGCGCACGGCCTCCAGCAGGATCTGGAGGCCCTGCAGGTTCTCCCGGTA
>NZ_SMKI01000923.1 GCF_004348415.1 Streptomyces hainanensis | reverse complement strand
CCGGCTACCTCCGCCTCACCGGCGGCCTCGGCGACTGACGTCCGCGATCCCCCACACAACCCAGCCCGGGAGCCACCCATGCCCGACAGCGACGCGCTGTTGCACTACACGAGCATCACCGAACCGCAGCCCCTCTACGTGTCCCTCGACGACAACAGCCCCGCCTACACCATGCACCTCATCGTCGCCAACACCCGGGACACCCCCGTCTACTGCAACAAGATCACCCTCTACCTGCCGAGCGGCAGCCACGAAGCCGACCTCGTCGGCGCCGGAAAGATCAGCGCCATCAACGGCGAGTGCTCAGCCAGTTGGACCTTCAAGAGGGTGTCGGACACCGAGATCACCATCACCCCGCCCAACAACAAGACCGCCGGCTTCGTGGGAATCAAGGATCAGGACATCAAGTCGGCGCTCTACATCGCCGCCCTCCGCATCACCCTCAGGAACCTGCACATCAACACCAGAATCGGCACTGCCCGGATCGAGATCACCGAGAACACCGGCGAGACGAACAACGAAGCGGGCTTCTTCAGAAAGTGGCACTACTACCCGGTGACGAAGTTCCCCCG
>NZ_SMKI01000922.1 GCF_004348415.1 Streptomyces hainanensis | reverse complement strand
GCCCCGACCCCACCACCCTCGAGGGAGCCCGCTGGCTCCCGGCAGTCATCCCAGAGCTCGGCCCCGCCCATCCGGCAACGTCCCGTCGCACCGGCGCGTCCCGCCGCCCGGCAGGAACCGCGCCAGACCACCGGCGAGATCGGTGCCCCGTGGCGCCCGTCGCCCAACGACGAGCGCTTCCGGCAGGCCGAGCAGCTCCGCCAGCCCTCGGCCGGCGGTGTCACCCACGCGGGACTGCCCCGACGGGTGCCGCGCGCCAACCTCATGGCGGGCGCGGCACAGCCGTCACAGCAACAGGCGGCCCCGGCCGGTCCTCAGATATCCCGGCGGCCGGACGACGTCCGCGGCCGGCTGACCAACCTGCGCCGGGGAATTCAACAGGGGCGCCAGGCCGGTACCACGGCCGGCCGGACAGACCGGGGCTTCGGCCCCATGTACCAGTAGGAGCGTGGGTGTGAGGCCGATGAGCCAGGCGGCGCAGAACCTGAACTGGTTGATCACCAGTTTTGTGGACAACACCCCTGGGGTGTCGCACACGGTGGTGGTTTCCGCTGACGGTCTTCTTCTGGCGTTGTCCGAGGGGTTTC
>NZ_SMKI01000921.1 GCF_004348415.1 Streptomyces hainanensis | reverse complement strand
GGCGGGGCCGGTGCCTGGCCGGCGGAGGTGGAGGAGGCGAGGGTGCGGCTGCGCACCCGGTACAGGCCGGTGTCCAGGGCGGCGGACTGTTCGAGATTGACCTTGATCTCGCCCATGAACGTGTACCGCTGCTGCTTCGCGTACTCCCGGACCATGGCGGCGAGCTCGTCGCCGAGCTGGCTGGCGTAGGGGGCGAGCCGCTGGTAGTCGCTCGAGCTGAGCTCGACGATGAAGTCGTTGGGGACGACCGTGCGTTCCCGGTTCCAGATGGCCGCGTTGTTGTCGCACTCGCGCTGCAGGGCACCGGCGATCTCGACCGGCTGGACCTCGGACTTGAAGACCTTGGCGAAGGTGCCGTTGACGAGGCCTTCCAGCCGTTGTTCGAAGCGCTTCAGCACTCCCATGTCCTGCACCTCCTTCTCCGTGTCCCGGTGCGCGCGGCGTGGTACTGCTTACTGATCGTATCCACGCGCGAGACGACCAGGTGGTTCCCCTGCGCGCACCGCTCCACCCCTGGATCGTAGGGGCGGGCAAGGAACAGTGTCGCGCATGCGCCCGGGGAACGCCCCGGGGTGGGTGAGAATCGGGC
>NZ_SMKI01000920.1 GCF_004348415.1 Streptomyces hainanensis | reverse complement strand
GGTGGTGAGGAGGAGGGCGGGAGTCAGCGCGGTGGCGGCGACGAGCAGGGCAGCACGGGTCGGTCGCATGGGTGTGTACCTCCATGAGTGGTTCAGGGGTGAGGTTGTCCCACCCCTTGCACTGCTCAGTGATCTTACCCAGGTGCAGACCAATTATCGAACAAGCGAACGAGCATTTCGCCTGTCATGTGCGGCATCCCGGCTCGACCTGGCCGGCGTCTGCGCGCCTCCGCGAACACGAGAAGGCCCACGGGCGCCACATCGGACCCACCGGGCCTCGCGTCCCCGGGCTCGGCCGAGGCCGCCGCCCGCGAATGCTCCGACGCCCCGCACACCAACGTGGGATCATCGGCGGCCGGACAGAGCGATGATCTCGGCGAGGGGCGGTGGCGGCGTGGTGGCCGGCTGGGAGTGGGACGAAACCTTGTTCGCGGGGACGGCCGCCTACTACCGGCGGGGGCGGCTGCCCTACGCGCCGGGCCTGGCGGAGGCGCTCGCCGACGCGCTGCGCCTCGACCGGCGGGGGCGGCTGCTGGACGTGGGGTGTGGTCCCGGGGTCGTCGCCCTCACGCTGGCGGGCCTGTTCGCCGAGGTCGTCGGGGTGGATCCGGACGGCGGGATGATC
>NZ_SMKI01000919.1 GCF_004348415.1 Streptomyces hainanensis | reverse complement strand
GCCCCGGCCCCGACCCCGGCCCTGGACGCGGTCACGGGGATCCTCCGGTGCTCAGCCGGCGGCGCAGCTCGTCCGCGCGCGGGTACAGGTCCACGGCATGCCCCGCCGGGCGACGCGCGTCCTGCCCGGCTTCCCGGCTTCCCGGCTTCCCGCGAGGACCATGCCGTCGCCGGCGGGAATCCGGCGGGCGGCCCGGGCGGTGGCCGGTGATGGTCCCACCGGGTGTCGCCCAAACGATGGAAAGGTCTCCGGGTGGCCTGGTATTTCTCCGGAAAGAGGGTCAGCTTTCGCGACGAGCGGATTCTCTTCTTTGCGATACATCGGCCAGGATGGCAATGTCATGTGACGTCACGGGTGGTGAATTCGATAGCGGATTCCGGACTGATTCCCGTGCGCATCCCGGCACCAGCCCAGGAATTCGAGGCGAGTGTGCGGTGTGAGCTGAATGAGTCGGCGTCGTAGCGAAAGGCCCCAGTCCATGAGCGCATCACCATTCGGTTTCCAGCGGCGCGGCTTTCTGGCGCGGGCCGCGCTGCTGGCGGGGGTGGGCGTCGCGGCCCTCACGGGACGCGCTCCCGCGGCCCGGGCCACCGACGACGCCCCGGCCACCACCGACCCCACCGGGG
>NZ_SMKI01000918.1 GCF_004348415.1 Streptomyces hainanensis | reverse complement strand
GCGGGGGCGGGATGGTGGCCTCCCAGGGGCGCAGCCAGTCGCGGTTGCGCTGGTTGATCTCGCGCCAGGAGCGGTGGTCGCGCTGTCGAATGGGCCTCAGGCCGACGTGGTCGTCGACGAGTTCGACGGGCCAGGAGTGGAAGTTCATCTCTGGTGGTCGCCGCCGCGCAGCTGGTCGACGGCGTGCCGCAGCAGCGGACGCAGCACGGCCAGGCCGTCCCGCACGCCGCCCGGCGAGCCGGGCAGGTTGACGATCAGGGTGCGGCCGGCGACGCCCGCCAGGCCGCGGGAGAGCGCGGCCGTCGGCACCTTGGCCTGGCCGGCGGCCCGGATGGCCTCGGGGATGCCGGGGATCTCGCGGTCGAGGACCGCGCGGGTCATCTCGGGGGTGCGGTCGGTCGGGCTGAGGCCGGTGCCGCCGGTGGTCAGCACGACGTCGTAGCCGGCGGTCACGGCCTCGCGGAGGGCGGCCTCGACGGGCTCGCCGTCCGGGACGACGACCGGGCCCTCGGCGGCGAAGCCGAGTTCGGCCAGGGCCTCGACCAGCAGCGGGCCCGTGGTGTCGGGGTAGACGCCGGCGGCCGCGCGGTTCGAGGCGGTGACGGCGAGGGCGCGGTAGGGGCTGGGGG
>NZ_SMKI01000917.1 GCF_004348415.1 Streptomyces hainanensis | reverse complement strand
CCCCCACACCCTCCCCGACCGGGCCGCGACGGCGGCCCTGCTGCACCGCCTGGCCCGCGCGGCCCTCGCCGCGGCCGCGGACGACTGATCCCGTCACATCTCGGCCGCGCCACGCGTCAGGGTGGTGACGGCACGAACGACGGGACTGTGACGGCATGCACGACGAGGAACTTCTGGCTCGCCGCTTCGAGGCGGACCGCGACCACCTGCGGGCGGTCGCCCACCGGATGCTCGGCTCGCGCAGCGAGGCGGACGACGCGGTGCAGGAGGCGTGGCTGCGGCTGAGCCGCGCCGACACCGGCGACGTGGTCAACCTCACGGGCTGGCTGACGACGGTGGTGGGGCGGGTCTGCCTCGACATGCTGCGCTCCCGCTCCGCGCGGCGCGAGGAGCCGCTGGAGGGGGCGACCGGCGTGGACGCCGGCGCCGATCCGGAGTACGAGGCCATGTTGGCCGACTCGGTGGGTGTGGCGCTGCTCGTGGTGCTGGACACGCTCTCGCCGGCCGAGCGGCTGGCGTTCGTGCTGCACGACATGTTCGGGGTGTCCTTCGACGAGATCGCCCCGGTCGTGGACCGCACGCCGGCCGCCGCCCGCCAACTGGCCAGCCGCGCCCGCCGCCGCGTCCAGGGC
>NZ_SMKI01000091.1 GCF_004348415.1 Streptomyces hainanensis | reverse complement strand
GCCTGCGACCGCTCCCACGCCCCCGCAACGCGAGCCCCGCCGGCCGTGCGGACCGGCGGCGGCCTACGATGGCCCCGTGACACGGCAGCGATACCCCCACCCGGTAGGCCACGTGCCGCGCTGGGCCGCGGGACCGTTGACCGTGCTCGCCCTGCTCGCCGGCCTGCTGGCCATGCACGGCCTCGGCCCCTCCCCGGCCATGGCGGCGCCCGCGCACGGGGCGGCGACGTCCGGAGCGCCATCCGGCGCGACGGCCGGGACGATGCCGGGGGCGACGCCATCGGCTGACGCCGAGGCGGAGGCCGGGGTGGAGGCCGGAGTCACGTCCGACCGGTACTGCCACGATCCCGGCGGCCACCCGGAGCACGCCGACCCCACCTGCGCGGCCGCCGCCGTCGGCGGCACGCCCGCGCCGCAGGCCGCCCCCTCGGCCGCCCCGGTGGTCACCGACGCCGTCGCGACCGGCGTGCCGGCCCCGCGCCCGGGCCACGACCTGGGCGGCCGGGCCCCGCCCTCGCTCAGCGAACTGCAACTCCTCCGCATATAGGGGCACCCGCGGCGACCGACCAGGCCGCCGCCCGCGCAGGTCCCCTTTCAGAGGTACAGCCCAGGCACAGTCCTGAAGCACCGAGGAGTCGCACCACCATGACCGCACACCGTTCGTCCCCGCGCGCCCGGCTCGGCCGCGCCACCGCCCTGGCCGCCGCGGGCCTGCTGGCCGCCGCCGTCCTCGTCGCCTGCGGCGACGCCGACTCGGACGCCGGCCACTCCGGCGGCCACGGCCAGGGCGGGAGCCCCGGCCCGTCCGCCGAGACCGACCCCGCCGACCGCTCCGACGCGGAGTGGAACGACGCCGACGTCGCGTTCGCGCGGGGGATGATCCCGCACCACAGGCAGGCCGTCGAGATGGCCGGGCTCGCCGCCACCCGCGCCGAGTCACCCGAGGTCAGCGCGCTCGCCGAGCAGATCGAGGCCGCCCAGGCGCCTGAGATCGCCACGCTCACCGAGTGGCTGACGGCCTGGGGCGAGGACGTCCCGGCCGAGGACGAGACCGAGGACGGCGGCCACTCCGAGCACGACATGCCCGGGATGATGGCGTCGGAGGACCTGGCCATCCTGGAGCAGTCCGAGGGGCCGGAGTTCGACGCGGCGTTCCTGCGGATGATGATCGAGCACCACGAGGGAGCGGTCGCCATGGCCGAGACCGAGCGGGCCGACGGGGCCCACCGGCCGGCCCTCGACCTCGCCGCGGAGATCATCGCCACCCAGAGCGACGAGATCACCCGGATGAACGACCTGATCGACGTCGCCTCGGCAGGCTGACCCACCCCGAACGGTCGGGCCGGCCCGGGCGGCCCGACCGTTCGGACAGGCCTACGAGGAGCCCCGCAGCCGGGACTCCGCCGTGGCCAGGGCCCGGCCGAGAACCTCGGCGCCCTGTTCGGCCTCCGTCACGGTCAGCGACAGGGGAGGGGCGACGCGCAGTACCCCGGTGCCCGGCGGGCCGCCCCGGCCGAGCAGCACCCCGCCCTCCCTGGCGGCCTCCAGCACCAGCGCGGCCGCCTCGGGAGAGGGCTCGTCCGTGCCGGGCGCCACCAGCTCGACGCCGATCATCAGGCCCCGGCCGCGCACCTCCCGGACGACGGACAGGCCGGCGGCCGTGGCCCGCAGCCGCTCGATCAGCAGCCCGCCGACCCTTCGCGCGTTGCCCTGGAGGTCGTGCTCCTGGAGGTACGCCAGGTTGGCGAGGGCGGCGCTCATGGTGACCGGGCTGCCGCCGAAGGTGGAGATCGAGTGCGCGTCCAGGCAGTTCATCACCTCGGCCCTGGCCACCACGCCGCCGACGGACATCCCGTTGCCGATGCCCTTGGCGAAGGTCAGCAGGTCGGGCGGGCCGTTCGCGCCGTGCGCCTGCCACCCCCAGAAGTGGTCGCCGGTCCGCCCCCACCCCGTCTGCACCTCGTCGCTGATCCACAGGGCGCCGTGCTCGGCCAGCACCTCGCGGAACGCCGCGAACAGCCCGTCGGGGCCGGAGGTGAAGCCGCCCACCCCCTGGATCGGCTCGGCGATCAGCGCCGCCACCCCGCCCCTCGTCTGGGTGAGCAGGTCGCGCAGGTCGGCCACACAGGCCGCCGTGAACCCCGCGTCGTCGAGCTCGGCGAACGGCCCCCGGCCGCGCACCCCGCCGTGCACGTACAGGGTGCGCAGCGGCGACAGACTGGTCGGCGCCCAGCCGGAGTTGCCGGTGACGCCGACCGTCGAGAACGACCGGCCGTGGTAGCCGTTGCGCATCGCCAGCACCTGGTTGGACCCGCGGTAGGCGGTGGCCAGCAGCAGCGCCGTGTCGTTGGCCTCGGTGCCCGAGGTGGTGAAGAAGACCCGGGCGTCCGGGATGCCGGAGAGCGCCGCGATCCGCTCGGCCAGCTCTACCATCGGCCGGTTGAGGTAGAGCGTGGAGCTGTGCAGGATCCGGCCGGCCTGCTCGGCCACCGCCCTCGCCACCTCGGGCAGCGCGTGGGCGGTCATCGTGGTGAGGATGCCGCCGAAGAAGTCCAGGTAGCGGTTGCCCTCGGCGTCCCAGACGAACCTGCCCTCGCCGTGGGTCAGCTCGATGGGCCGCTCGTAGTAGAGGGCCAGCCAGTCGGGCAGCACCGCCCGGTGCCGGCCGAGCAGCGCCTCGGGGCTCCCGTTGGTCCGCACCGCCTGTGCGGTCGCCGGCCCGCTCACGGCCGCACCAGCCCCTGGTACGCGTCGGGGCGCCGGTCCCGGTAGAACGCCCACTGCCGGCGCACCTCCTCGATCAGCCCGAAGTCCAGGTCGCGGACCACCAGTTCCTCCTCACTGTCGCTGGCCGCCTCGCCCACCAACCGGCCGCGCGGGTCGACGAAGTAGCTGCTGCCGTAGAAGTCGTTGTCGCCGTAGGGCTCCCGGCCCACCCGGTTGATCGCCGCGACGAAGTACGCGTTGGCCACCGCCGCGGCCGGCTGCTCGAGACGCCACAGATGGGCGGAGAGGCCCCGCGAGGTCGCCGACGGGTTGTACACGAGCTGCGCGCCGGCCAGCCCCAACTCCCGCCAGCCCTCGGGGAAGTGCCGGTCGTAGCAGATGGTCACGCCGATCCGGCCGACCGCCGTGTCGAAGACCGGCCAGCCGAGGTTCCCCGGCCGGAAGTAGTACTTCTCCCAGAACCCCGGCAGCTGCGGGATGTGGTGCTTGCGGTACTTGCCGAGCACCGTGCCGTCCGCGTCGATCACCGCGGCGGTGTTGTAGTGGAAACCCGGCCCGTCGACCTCGAAGACCGGCACCACGAGCACCAGCCCCGTCTCCCTGGCCAGCTCCCGCATCCGGCCGACCGTCGGCCCCTCCGGCACCGGCTCCGCCCAGCGGTGGTGCTCGGGCTCCTGCACCTGGCAGAAGTACGGCGCGTTGAACACCTCCTGGAACCCCAGGATCCCCGCGCCCCGCCGGGCCGCCTCCCTGGCGTGCTCCTCGTGCTTGGCGACCATCGACGCCGGGTCGCCCGTCCATGTCGCCTGCACCAGGGCCGCACGCACCACATCCGCCATCAAGCACTCCCGTCGTCGGCCGCCGCGCCGGAGAACGAAGGCTAGGAGCCGTCACGCACCGTGGCAAGGGCATCGGCGCAACGTCGCCGGTTCGAGGGGGCTCGTCCGCCCCGGCGCGCGCCGGTAGGGTCCCGGCCATGAATGACGACGCGCGCTCGCTCCTCATCGCCGTCGCGGCCACGGCCGTCGCCGCACTGGCGCTCGGGTGGTTCCTGCGGAGCCACCTCACCGAACGCTCGCGGCGCCGGCTGCAACGGTTCTTCGGGCTGCCCGACAACTCCGAGTGCCTGCTCGTGGTCAGCCGGGACACCGGCACCGACGGCGCGATCGCCCGCAACGACGTGTTCGCGCTGCTCGAACTCGCCGCCGTGATCCGCACCTGCGGGGCCAACTCCCGGCTGATATCCGGCGAGGCAACCGGCCAGGGCTTCGGCGAACGCACCGAGTTCTGCATCGGCAGCGCGGTGGCGAACCGCCGCCTCGCCGCCCACGTCCACAGCCTGCTGCCCGGGGTGGCCGTCAACACCGACAGCGAACCGGGCCCGGACCGCGGCGCGTTCCTCGTCGGAAGCGAGCGCTACCGGCTGGAGAACGGCTCGGTCGAGCACGTGCTGCTGGCCCGGCTCACCGCGGGCGAGCAGGGCCATCCGGTGTTCCTCGTCTGCGGCCAGCGCTCGGTGACCCACCAGGCCGCGGCCCGCTACCTCGCCAGGCACCAGGCGCGGCTGGCCCGCAAGCACGGCGCGAACGGCACCTTCTGCCTGCTGCTCAAGGTGGTCAACTCCCAGGCGTACGGGCCCGACGTCGTCGAACTCGTGAAGGACGTGACCCGCGCGGCCACCAGCCCCGCACCCAAGCTCACGACGAGTAAGGATCTCTGACCCGGTGTGACGTAGCCTAGCCCTGTCCGGGCGGGCGGGAACGCGGACCGCCCGTGGAAGGAGTCTTGGGGATGGGCGACAGCCGGCCGGTGTACCAGCGGATCGCCGACGATCTGCGCCGACGGATCGACGAGGGGGAGCTCTCCGTGGGGGACCGGATCCCCTCCCGGGCCGAACTGAAGCGGGCCTACGCCGCCAGTGACCAGACCGTCGACCGGGCGGTGCGGGTGCTCAAGGCCGCCGGCTACGCCAGTGGGCAGTTCGGCCGCGGGGTGTTCGTCAGCGACCGGGTGCCGATCGGGGCCCTGGTGCGCTCCACCGCCGCCGTCGACTCCCCGTTGGCCGCGCGGCTCAGCGTGCCGGACGCCGGCTCCGCGGGGGGCGCGCCCGACCTGGCCTGGGAGGCGGTGTCCACCACCACGGCCGCCCCCGCGGACATCGCCGTCCGGCTCGGGCTGACGCCTGGCGAGCGCGTGATGTGCACCAGGTACGAGTACCTCGCCGACCGGCGCCCCCTCCAACTCGCCACCAGCTGGGAGCCGTTGGCGCTGACGGAAGGCACCGACGTGGTCTTCCCCGAGCGCGGCCCCTACGCCAGGCGAGGGGTGCGCGGCCGGTTCGCGGCGATCGGCATCCGCGTCGTGCACGCCCGCGAGATCGTCGGCTCCCGGCCGGCCACCAGCCCGGAGGCCGAGGCGCTCGGCTGCGCGCCGGGACAGTGCGTCACCGCCGTGGAGCGCACCCACTACGACGCGGAGGAACGCCCGGTGGAGACCTCGGACACGGTGGTGCTCGGCGACCGCTGGCGCCTGGAGTACGACATCGCCTTCACCCAGGACAACCCGGCCATGGCTCAGGACTCGGCGGCCTCCGCGTAGGCCTGGAACAGCTCGGGCGCCCCGGTGTCGGCCCACTCGTGGCCGGTGGCCACCACGTCCACCTCGCGGCCCGAGGCCATCACCACGACCGGCCGGCCGTCGGGCCCGGGGGCCCAGTAGGCGCCGGGCACCGAGCGCACGATCACGGTGCCGAGGAAGAGGCCGGCGTCGTTGGCCAGCCAGGGCAGTTCCTCCGGATCATCCCGCCACCTCGGCAACAACTGGTCAAGGGCCTCCAGGGACCTCGGGGAGTCGTCACGCAGGACGACTCCGGCGCGCTGCGCACGGGCCCGCAGCAGCTCGCACTCCGACAGCAGCTGGGCCACCCCCTCGGGGTCCGACCACGAGCCGGTCGGCGTGGCGGCGTGCTGCTTGCGCCAGTTGTCCAGGAAAGGGATGTTCATGCGTCCAGGGTCCCATCACGGCGGCCCAACCGGCCACCAGTGGATGTCACCAGTTGTTCACAGATTCGGTTAGCGGACCGCGTCACAGTCGGGGGCATCACAGGTCCAGGTCGACCACGACCGGCGCGTGGTCCGAAGCGCCCTTGCCCTTCCGCTCCTCGCGGTCCGCGTACGCGTCGGTCACCAGCTTGGTGAACGGCTCGTTGGCGTAGACGAGGTCGATCCGCATCCCGCGGTTCTTCGGAAAACCCAGTTGCCGGTAATCCCAGTAGGTGAACGCCCGCTCGTACTTCAGGGGGCGCGGCAGTACGTCCGACAGGCCGGCCGCCCGCAGCTCGGCCAGCGCCGCCCGCTCCTCCCCGGTCACGTGCGTCGACCCCTCGAAGACCGAGCGGTCCCACACGTCCACGTCCTCCGGGGCCACGTTGAAGTCGCCGAGCACCGCGAACGGCCGGGCACCCGCCGCGTCCTCGGCGACCGCCTCCCGCAGCGCCCCGAGCCAGCCCAGCTTGTACGTGAAGTGCGGGTGGCCGACCTCGCGGCCGTTGGGCACGTACACCGACCACACCCGCACCCCGCCGCAGCTGGCGGCCACCGACCGCGGCTCGGCCACCCCGTCGTACTCGGGGCCGCCCGGCAGCCCCCGCACCACCTCGTCGAGACCGACCCGGGAGAGCACCGCCACCCCGTTCCACCGGCCACCGGCGTGCACCGCGGCCTCGTAGCCGGCCTCCCGCAGCCGCTCGGTCGGGAAGGCGGCCGGCTCGCACTTGAGCTCCTGGAGGCAGAGCACGTCGGTGCCGCTGCGCTCCAGCCAGCCGAGCAGCCGGTCGATCCGGACGGTGACGGAGTTGATGTTCCAGGTGGCGACGCGCATCGGCCTTCTCTCGGATCGTGGGGCTCTCGGACTCGCGGGGGGACTCCCGGCGTGCGGGCTCAGACGGCCGCGGACTCGCCCGGGGCCAGCCGCGTGTACTCGGTGGGGGCGACGCCCGCGCCCTGCGGGCCCAGGTTGCGGCCGTAGACGGGCAGGGCGACCTCGTTGAGCAGCCCGTCGTGGATGGCGAAGGCCCGCTCGGGCCGCACCTCGCGGACGTAGTCGACGACCTCGGAGATCTTGTTCCACGGGGCGTGCAGCGGCAGCAGCAGGGTCTCCACCGGGCGCCCCGGCACCGTCAACGCGTCCCCGGGGTGGAAGAGCGCTCCGCCGACCAGGAAGCCCACGTTGGTGATCCGCGGGATGTCCGGGTGGATCACCGCGTGCAGCTCGCCGTGCGCCTCGACCTCGAAGCCGGCCGCCTCGAAGGCGTCCCCGTGGCCCACCGTGTGCACCCGGCCGGGGAAGGCCGCCGACAGCCGCTCGGCGACGCTGCGCAGCGTCCACAGCTCGGTGTCCTGGGAGGCGTCGAGGGCGGCGCGCAGCCGGCCCTCGTCGAAGTGGTCCGGGTGCTCGTGGGTGACGAGGAGCGCGTCCGCGCCGAGGGCGGCGTCCTCCTCGCTGAACGCGCCGGGATCGATGACCAGGGTGCGGCCGTCCTTCTGGAGGCGGACGCAGGAGTGGCCCTTCTTGGTGAGCTCCATGCCGGCCATTCTGCTACGGGCCACCGACAGCCGACGACGACGGGCCGGGCCGGGACGCGGAACCGCCCGGTGCCCGTCCTCCTCGGACGGGCACCGGGCGGTGGGAACGCACGGTGGCGGGCCGGACCCGGCTCAGGACTCGGCGCCGGCCCTCGCCTCGCGCCGGTTGTCGCGGAACGCGTAGACCCGGCGGGCCATGGCGAACAGCGGGATCACCGCGCCGAGCACCACCTGGAGCGCGCAGCCGGTCTGGAGCAGCAGCAGGCCACCGGGGGCGTCGAAGGCCCAGGCGGTCAGCAGGGCCATGCTCAGCACGATCCAGGAGAGCATCGCCACGGCCAGCGTGCCGCGCGGCTTCGGGTACTCGACCCGGCTCACCATCAGCCAGGCCACCCCCAGGATCGCCAGCAGCGTCGGCGTGAAGGGCAGTTCCAGCAGCACGATGGAGACCACGGTGAGCGCGCCGAACGGGCTCGGCATGCCCTGGAAGACGCCGTCCGGCATGGTCACGCACGAGAATCTGGCCAGCCGGAGGACCACCGCCAACAGCACCACCGTCGCCGCGAGCGCCGACAGCGGTTCGTGGACGTCCCCGACGACCATCCCCCAGACCAGCACGAAGTAGGCCGGGGCCAGACCGAAACTGATCAGGTCCGACAGGTTGTCCAGCTCGGCGCCCATCGGCGAGGCCCGCAGCTTGCGGGCCACCAGGCCGTCGAAGAGGTCGAAGACGGAGGCCAGCAGCATGAGCAGCACCGCGGTCGCCGCGTTGTTCCGCACGACGCCGACGTCCCCGCTGTCGGTGAGGTGCGGGATCAGCACGCCCGTGGTGGTGAAGTAGACGGCGAGGAAGCCGCAGGTGGCGTTCGACAGCGTCAGCGTGTCCGCTATCGAGAGCCGCATCGACAGCGGCAGATCGTCGACCTCCGCGTCGTCGTCGTCCGCCACCCAGGACGCCGCGGGCGCCCTGGTGGTATCGGAGGTGGATCGCTCAGTCACGGTCAAGGCGCGTCACTCCCGCGGTGGTGTGCTGGCCGACCTCGACGGCGGGCTCGACGCCCTCCGGGAGGTAGACGTCCACCCGTGAGCCGAAGCGGATCAGGCCGATCCGGTCGCCCTGCTCGACCTTGCAGCCCCGCGGCACGTACGGCACGATCCGTCGCGCCACGGCGCCGGCGATCTGGATCATCTCCAGGTCGCCGAGCTCGCTGTCGAAGCGCCACACGACCCGCTCGTTGTTCTCGCTCTCCTTGTCGAAGGCCGGGACGTAACCCCCGGGCACGTGCTCGACGGAGGCCACCGTGCCGGCCACCGGGGCCCGGTTCACGTGTACGTTCAACGGGCTCATGAAGATCGCCACCCGGGTCCGCCCGTCCTGCCACGGCATGATGCTCTGTACCACGCCGTCGGCCGGCGAGAGCACCCGGCCCTGGCCGATCTCCCGCTCCGGGTCGCGGAAGAACCACAGCATCCCGGCGGCCAGCGCCGTGGTCGGGACGGCCACGGCCGCCCAGGCTCCGGAACGGCGGGCCTTCACGAGGCTGACCGTGGCCGCGGCCACGGTGGGGAGCAGCCAAGGGGAGGCGCCGCGCGCCAGTCGGACCCGGCCGCTGGGTTGAGGAGTGGAGCGGTAAGGCATGGGGAACCTTCGTAGCGGGGAACAATGCACCGGTGCACCTCCGCTCACTCTGGAGCGGACTCCGAAGCGGTGCGCGTGCCTCGATGCTATAGGTCTCGGACCGTAACTCGGCAAGCCAGCGGGCCGATCGGGGGCCGTACGCGCCTCTCGGGCACCCGTCTCGCCCTGGGCAAACAGAACATTTCAGCCCGCCTGGCGACCCTTTCGTCGATCATCAGTAGCAGCCTCGAGCAGCCGCCGGCCGATGATCATCTTCTGGATCTCCGCCGTGCCCTCGCCGATCAACAGCATCGGCGCCTCCCGGTACAGCCGCTCGATCTCGTACTCCTTCGAAAACCCGTAGCCACCGTGGATCCGGAAGGAGTGCTCGACCACCTCCTTGCAGTACTCGGCCGCCAGGTACTTGGCCATCCCGGCCTCCAGATCGTTGCGCCGCCCGGCGTCCTTGGTGCGTGCCGCCCGCACCATCAGGCCGTGCGCGGCCTCCACCCGGACCGCCATCTCGGCCAGCCGGAACTGGATCGCCTGGTGCTCCGCGATCGGCCGGCCGAAGGCGTGGCGTCGCTGCGCGTAGGCGATGCCGAGCTCGAAGGCGCGCAACGCGACGCCGCACCCGCGCGCGGCCACGTTCACCCGTCCCACCTCGACCCCGTCCATCATTTGGTAAAAACCTCGGCCGGTCGTGCCGCCGAGCACCCGGTCGGCGGGAACGGGCAGCTCGTCCATGATCATTTCGGTGGTGTCCACCCCCTTGTAGCCCATCTTGTCGATCTTGCCGGGGATGGTGAGGCCAGGACCGATCCGGCCGAATCCGGGTTCCTTCTCGACCAGGAACGTCGTCATCGAGCGATGCGGCGGGGCGTCCTCGGGCAACCCCTCGTCCGTCCGGCACAAGACGGCAACCAGGTTGGCCGTCCCGCCGTTGGTCAACCACATCTTCTGCCCGGTCAGCCGGAACCCGCCGTCGGCGGCCCGGACCCCGCGCGAGGTGATCGCCGACACGTCGGAGCCGAGGCCCGGCTCGGACATCGAGAACGCGCCACGGACCTCGCCGGTCGCCATCCGCGGCAGGAAGCGCGCGCGCTGCTCGGGGGTGCCGTGGTGGACGAGCAGATGCGCCACGATGAAGTGGGTGTTGACGATGCCGGACACGCTCATCCAGCCGCGGGAGATCTCCTCCACGCACAGCGCGTACGTCAGCAACGACTCGCCGAGCCCGCCGTACTCCTCGGGGACGGTCAGCCCGAAGAGGCCCAACGCGCGGAGCCCGGCCACGATCTCCTCCGGGTAGGCGTCCCGGCGCTCCAGTTCGCCGGCGACCGGAAGGATCTCCTTGTCGACGAATTCCCTTACGGTTTCGACGATCTCCCGCTGGACCTCGGTCAGCCCCTCGGTGCGCGCCAGCCGCCGCATCTCACCGCCCCCCGTCCTGGCGCCCGGCGGTGGGCACCAGCACCTTCCGCCGGAAGACGCAGACCAGCGTGCCGTCCTGGTTGTGTCCGCGGGTCTCCACGGTCACCACGCCGCGGTCCGGTCTGGACCGCGACACCCGCTTGGCCAACACGGCCGTCTCGCCGTACACCGTGTCCCCGTGGAACGTGGGCGCGGTGTGCCGCAACGACTCCACCTCCAGGTTGGCGATCGCCTTCCCCGACACGTCCGGCACGGACATGCCGAGCAGCAGCGAGTACACGTAGTTGCCGACGACGACGTTCCGCCCGAACTCGGTCTCCCGCGCGGCGTACTCGGCGTCGAGGTGCAGCGGGTGGTGGTTCATGGTGAGCAGGCAGAACAGGTGGTCGTCGTACTCGGTGACGGTCTTGCCCGGCCAGTGCCGGTAGACGTCCCCGACGTCGAACTCCTCGTAGAGTCGGCCGAATCGCATGAGTCCTCCGGACGGGTGGTCACGGGTGGTCACGGGTGGTCACGGGGGTCGATCCCCGGCGGACGACCTCAGCGGTCGTCGGACGGCGGGTGGAAGGCGCTGGTCCTGGGGAGGCCGGCCGCCCGGCCCTTGCCGGCGATGACGAGCGCCATCTTGCGGCTCGCCTCGTCGATCATCTCGTCGCCCAGCATCGCCGAGCCCTTCGCGCCGCCCACCGCCGACGTGTGGTACTCGTAGGCGTCCAGGATGAGTTCGGCGTGGTCGTAGTCCTCCTGGGTCGGCGAGAAGATCTCGTTGGCCGCCTCGATCTGGCCCGGGTGCAGCACCCACTTGCCGTCGAAGCCCAGGGCGGCCGCGCGGCCGGCGACCTCGCGGAAGGCGGGGACGTCGCGGATCTGGAGGTAGGGGCCGTCGATGGCCTGGAGGCCGTTGGCGCGGGCGGCCATCAGGATCCGCATCAGGATGTAGTGGTAGGCGTCCGCCGGATAGCCCGGCGGCTGCTCGCCGACCACCAGCGACTTCATGTTGATCGAGGCCATGAAGTCGGCCGGGCCGAACACCAGGGTCTCCAGACGCGGCGACGCGGCCGCGATCGCGTCGACCTCGACCAGGCCGCGCGCGTCCTCGATCTGGACCTCGATGCCGATCCGGCCCACCGGCAGGCCCATGGTCCGCTCGATCTGGGTCAGCAGCAGGTCCAACGCCCGTACCTGCTCGGCGTTCCGCACCTTGGGGAGCATCAGGCAGTCCAGGTTGGCGCCGGCGCCCTCCACCACCGTGATGACGTCGCGGTACGTCCACTCCGTGGTCCAGTCGTTGACCCGCACGACCCGCGTCCTGGCGCCCCAGTCGCCCTCGTTCAGCGCCTTCACGACGGCGTGCCGCGCGCCCTCCTTGGCGAGCGGCGCGCAGGCGTCCTCCAGGTCGAGGAACACCTGGTCGGCCGGCAGCCCCTGGGCCTTCTCCAGGAAGCGGGGGTTGCTGCCCGGCACGGCCAGGCAGGAGCGGCGGGGGCGGATCATGGCACAACCTCCAGGTGGTGGGCGAGGCGGATCTCGTCGACGATACGGCCGATGATTCCGGTGATGCCGAAGTCCTTCGGGGTGAACACCGCCGCGACGCCCGCCGTCCGCAGTGCCGCCGCGTCGCCGGCCGGGATGATGCCGCCGACGACCACCGGCACGTCGCCCGCGCCCGCCGCCCGCAGCCGGTCGAGGACGTCAGGCACCAGCGCCACGTGCGAGCCGGAGAGGATCGACAGGCCGACGCAGTGCACGTCCTCCTGCACCGCCGCCGCCACCAGTTGCGCCGGGGTGAGCCTGATGCCCTGGTAGACCACCTCGAAGCCGGCGTCCCTGGCCCGGACGGCGATCTGCTCCGCGCCGTTGCTGTGCCCGTCGAGGCCCGGCTTGCCCACCAGCAGCCGCAGCCGGCCCACGCCGAGCGCGCGGGCCGTGTCGGCGGCCGCCCGGCGGACGGCGGCCAGCGCCGGGTCGGGCGCCGCGGCGCCGGCCGCGCCGGCGCCGCCGACCCCGGTGGGCGCCCGGTACTCGCCGAACACCCCGCGCAGCGCGTCCGCCCACTCGCCGGTGGTCACCCCGGCGCGGGCGCACTCCAGGGTCGGGAACATCAGGTTCCGGTCCGTCTCGGCCGTGCGCCGCAGCGCGTCCAACGCGCGGCGCGCCGCGGCCCGGTCGCGTCGGGCGCGCCAGCGGTGCAGCGCCTCGACCACCGGCGCCTCGGCGGCCGGGGCCACGGTGAGCACGGCCGCCTCGGGACCGGCGGTCAGCGGGCTGGGCTCGGTCTCGGGGTAGCAGTTGACGCCGACGATCCGCTCCTCGCCGCTCTCCACGCGGGCCCGGCGGCGGGCGTGTGAGTCGACAAGTCGTGACTTCAGGTAGCCGGAGGAGACGGCGGCCAGCGCGCCGCCCATCTCCTGCACCCGCCCGATCTCGGCCCACGCCTCGGCGGCCAGCGCCTCCGTCTTCGCGCGCACCACGTGGCTGCCGGTGAACAGGTCCTCGTGTTCCAGCAGGTCGCTCTCCTCGGCGAGCACCTGCTGGATGCGCAGCGACCACTGCTGGTCCCAGGGCCGGGGGAGACCCAACGCCTCGTTCCAGGCCGGGAGTTGGATCGCGCGGGCCCGGGCGTCCCGGGAGAGCGTGACCGCGAGCATCTCCAGGACGATGCGCTGCACGTTGTTCTCCGGCTGTGCCTCGGTGAGGCCGAGCGAGTTGACCTGCACGCCGTACCGGAAGCGGCGCTGGGCCGGGTCGGTGACGCCGTAGCGCTCCCGGGTGAGCCGGTCCCAGATCTCCCCGAACGCCCGGATCTTGCACATCTCCTCGACGAAGCGGACGCCGGCGTTGACGAAGAACGAGATCCGGCCGACGACGTCGCCGATCCGCCCCGGGCTGATCCGCCCCGAGTCGCGCACCGCGTCGAGCACGGCGATGGCGCTGGTCATGGCGTAGGCGATCTCCTGGACGGGCGTGGCGCCCGCCTCCTGGAGGTGGTAGCTGCACACGTTGACGGGGTTCCAGCGCGGCAGGTGGCTGACGGCGTAGGTGATGGTGTCGGTGGTGAGCCGGAGCGAGGGCCCCGGCGGGTACACGTGGGTGCCGCGGGCCAGGTACTCCTTGACGATGTCGTTCTGGGTGGTGCCGCGCAGCATGGTGGGCTCGGCGCCCTGCTCCTCGGCGACGACCTGGTAGAGGGCCAGCAGCCACATGGCGGTGGCGTTGATGGTCATCGAGGTGTTGGTGCGGTCCAGCGGGATGCCCTCGAACAGCTGCCGCATGTCGCCGAGGTGGGCGACCGGGGTGCCGACCCGGCCCACCTCGCCGCGGGCCAGCGCGTGGTCCGGGTCGTAGCCGGTCTGGGTCGGCAGGTCGAAGGCGACGGACAGGCCGGTCTGGCCCTTGCCCAGGTTGCGCCGGTAGAGCGCGTTGGACGCCTGGGCGGTCGAGTGCCCCGCGTAGGTGCGCATCAGCCAGGGGCGGTCGCGGCGGGCCATCTCAGGCTCCGCTCCCGACGGGCTGGCCCGCGACGGGTGCGGCGGCCGGCGTGCGGAACAGGTCGATGGCGGCGAGGTGGCGCGCCCGCGTCTCGTGGTCGCGGACCCCGAGCCCCTCGGCCGGCGCGAGGGCGAGGACGCCCACCTTGCCCTGGTGGAGGTTGGCGTGCACCTCGTGGGCGGCCTGGCCGGCCGCGTCCAGCGGGTGGACCCGGGACAGCGTGGGGTGGATCCGGCCCTTGGCGACCAGCCGGTTGGCCTCCCACGCCTCGCGGTAGTTGGCGAAGTGCGAGCCGACGATCCGCTTGAGGCTCATCCACAGGTAGCGGTTGTCGTAGGCGTGCTGGTAGCCGGTGGTGGAGGCGCAGGTGACGACGGTGCCGCCGCGGCGGGTGACGTAGACGCTGGCGCCGAAGGTCTCGCGCCCCGGGTGTTCGAGCACGATGTCGACGTCCTCGCCGCCGGTCAGTTCGCGGATCCGGGCCCCGAACCGCCGCCATTCGCGCGGGTCCTGGGTGTGTTCGTCGCGCCAGAAGCGGTAGCCCTCGGCGTTCCGGTCGATGACGGCGGTGGCGCCCAGCCGGCGGCAGAGGGCGGCCTTCTCCGGGCTGGAGACGACGCACACGGGGGTGGCGCCGCCGGCCAGCACCAGCTGGGTGGCGTAGGAGCCCAGGCCGCCGCTCGCGCCCCAGATCAGCACGTTGTCGCCCTGCTTCATGGCGGCGCCGTTGCGGGACACCAACTGCCGGTAGGCCGTGGAGTTGACGAGTCCTGGCGAGGCCGCCTCCTCCCAGGAGAGGTGGCGGGGCCTGGGCATCAGCTGGTTGGCCTTGACCAGGGAGAGCTCGGCCAGGCCGCCGAAGTTGGTCTCGAAGCCCCAGATGCGTTGCTGGGGGTCGAGCATGGTGTCGTCGTGCCCGTCGGCGGACTCCAACTCGACGGACAGGCAGTGCGCGACGACCTCGTCGCCGGGGCGCCAGGCGTTGACGCCCTCGCCGACGCGCAGCACGACGCCGGCCAGGTCGGAGCCGATGACGTGGTAGGGCAGGTCGTGGCGGGCGGCCGACGGCGAGAGCCGGCCGTAGCGTTCGAGGAAGGCGAAGGTGGGGACGGGCTCGAAGAGCGAGGTCCACACCGAGTTGTAGTTGATCGAGCTGGCCAGGACGGCGATCAGGGCCTCGCCGGGGCCGACCGCGGGAACCGGCACCTCGTCCAGGTGCAGGGAGGCGCGCGGGTCCTTGGCGTGGCTCGGCAGACCCTCGAACATCGCGGTCTCGTCCTTGTGCACGGTGATGGCGCGGTAGGACTCGGGGAGCGGGAGCGCGGCGAAGTCCGCGGCGTCGGCGTCCGAGTCGTCCAGCGCGGCGATCGCCGCGAGGATCTCCTTCACGGGCTGCCTCCGAAGGCAGGCGGAACACGACAGTTGGCGGTGCGCGTGCGGCGTGAACATGGAGCGCGGTGGTGCGCGGCTCGCGTGGTGACGCGGCGTGCCGGGCGCTCGCGAGTGCGTGGGACAGCGCCCGGATTCCCGTACCGTATGGCACCCCGTGCCGCTCCGCAAGGCACTGCGTGCCTAAAATCTCGCTCATGTGGTGAGGTGGCGCGCCCAGTTGAGCGACGAGTTGGTGGTACGTGCCGCGCCGGGCCGGGCGAGGCTAGGCCCGGTCGGTCAGGGCCTGCTCGATGGTGCGCATGACCTCGCTCAGTGGCGCGTCCGTGCGCGCCACCGTGACCAGCACCTCGCCCTTGGCGGAGGCGAAGGCCGCCGGCGGCGGCGCGGTGGCGGCGATCGCCGGCAGCGAGGCGAAGGTGCGGCGCACGATGGCGAACGCGTGGTCCAGCTCGGCCTCCACGTCGCCCTCGCCGTCCCGCCGGAGCCAGCGCCGCAGCACGTGGTTGTGGGCCGTGACCACGGAGGCCGCCGCCACCTCGGCCAGCAGCGGCTCGTCCCCGTTGTGCGAGTTCTCGTCGAACTGGCCGAGCAGGTAGCTGGTGAAGAGCCGCTCGTAGCGCGCGACCGAGGCGATCTCCCGTTCGCGCAGCGCCGGCACCTCGCGGGTCAGCCGGTAGCGCTGCACCGACACGGCCGGCGAGGCCGCGTACATCTTCATGACCTCCTTGATGCCGCGGCACACCGTGTCGATCGGGTTCTCGTGCGCGGGCGCGGCGTCGAGCACGGCCTTGGCGCGCTCCAGGGTGTCGTCGTGGTCGGGGAAGATCGCCTCTTCCTTCGACCGGAAATGGCGGAAGAACGTCCGGCGGGCGACCCCGGCGGTGGCGGCGATCTCGTCCACCGTGGTGGCCTCGTACCCCTTGCTCACGAACAGCTCCATGGCGGCGGCGGCGAGCTGCCGGCGCACCTTGAGGCGCTGGTGGGAAACCTGGGGTCGGACGGACTTCACGGGCTGGGCCATGAGGCGAAACTACTCCATCCCGCATTTCCGACGCGCCGCCGTTTCGGCGCCGGTCAGCGCGGGCGCCCGTGGTCGTGGAAGCCCCGCCCGGTCTTCCGTCCCAGGCAGCCGGCCGCCACCAGCTGGCCCAGCAGGCCCGCCGGGGCCAGCGCCGGCTCGCGGAACTCGTGGTGCAGGGTCCGCTGGATGGCCAGCGCGACGTCGAGACCGACGATGTCGAGGAGTTCGAAGGGCCCCATCGGGTAGCCGCCGCCGAGCCGCATCGCGGTGTCGATCTCGGCCGGCGTCGCGTAGTGCTCCTGCACCATCCGCACGGCGTCGTTGAGATAGGGGAAGAGCAGGGCGTTGACGACGAAGCCGGCCCGGTCGCGGCAGTCCACCGGGTGCCTGCCGATCGCGGCGCAGAGGGCGTGGGCGGTGGCGTGCGCCGCGTCGCCCGTGAGGACCGTGCGCACCACCTCCACCAGGCGCATCGCGGGCGCCGGGTTGAAGAAGTGCAGGCCGACGACGTCGGCCGGCCGCGCGGTGGCCCTGGCGCAGGCGATCACCGGTAGCGACGAGGTGGTGGTGGCCAGTACGGCACCCGGCCGGCAGACGGCGTCGAGCAGCGTGAACAGCCGCCGCTTGACGGCCAGTTCCTCGACCACCGCCTCGACCACCAGGTCGGCGTCCGCGAGCGCGTCGAGCGTGTGGGACGGCCTGAGGCGGGCCAGCGCGGCGTCCCGCTCGGTGGCGTCGAGCCGCCCCCTGGCGACCCGCCGGCCGAGCGAGGCCGCGACCCGGTCGACGGCGGCCGCCGCCTTCGCCCCGTCCCGCGCCACCAGCATGACCGGCAGCCCGGCCGCCGCGCACACCTCGGCGATCCCGGCGGCCATGGTGCCGGAGCCGACCACGCCGACCGACGCCACAGGGCGCGGCTCGGCGAGCGGCCCCCGGCCGTCCGGGGTCAGCTCGTCCGGCACCACCTCACCGCTGTGCGGCGCCCGGTAGGTGTAGAAGCCGCGGCCCGCCTTGCGTCCCGTCATGCCCGCCTCGGCCAACTGCCCGAGCACCGGCGCGGGCGCGTGCGGTCGGCGCCCGGTCCGCTGGTGGAGGGCGTCGAGCACGGCGCGCGCGGTGTCGACGCCGATCAGGTCGAGCAGCGCCAGCGGGCCCATCGGCAGCCCGCAGCCGAGGCGCATCGCCGCGTCGATGTCCTCGCGGGTGGCGTAGCGCGACTCGTACATCGCGGCGGCCTGGTTGAGATAGCCGAACAGCAGCCCGTCCGCGAGGAGTCCGGGACGGTCGCCGGCGGGCAGCGGTTCCTTGCCCAGGTCGCGGGCGAGCGCGGTGACGGCGGCCAGCGTCTCGGGCGCGGTGAGCACCGAGGACGCCACCTCGACCAGGCGCATCGCGCGGACCGGGTGGAAGAAGTGCAGCCCGACCACCCGCGCCGGGCGCGCGGTCTCGGCCGCGAGCCGGGTGACGGGCAGCGCGTTGGTGGTGGTGGCCAGGACGGTGGCGGGGCCGACCATCCCGTCGAGGGCGGTGAACAGGGCGAGCTTGAGCGGGTAGTCCTCGGGCACCGCCTCGATCACCAGGTCGGCGGCGCCCGCGGCGCGCAGCTCGGTGTGCACGGTGAACCGGGGCTTCGCGGAAGGTCCGTTCGCCAGGGGTTCCGTGGCCTGTGCGGCCTGTGCGGCGAGCGCGCGGGCGCCGGCCGCCGGCGAGACGTCGACGCCGATCACCCGGCGTCCCGACCGGGCGAGGGCGGTGGCGAGGCCGACGCCGAGGGTGCCGAGCCCCACGACGGCGACGGTCGGGAACACGGCGGCGACGGCGGGCTGTTCGACGGCGAGTCGCGGGGGAGGTTGGGTGGCGGACTGCATGGGGGACTCCAGGATGACGACCGGGCAGGGACGAACCCTTCGCCGGCGGGCCCCTGTCCCGGAGGCCGGCCGTCGGGTTCGCGGTCGCGTCACCACATCGCATGAGCCGGATAGCGCTCTGATGAGCAGCGTACTGAGTCGGTGTCGGCCTCGGAACCCCCCGGCGCGGTCCCTTCCGCTGTGGCGCGGGTCACGTGCGGGCGTAGCGGACCTCGTCGATCGGCGTCCCCGCGATCTCGAACGTGTCCCGCACGCCAGCCCCCGACAGGCGTGCCGCCACCCCTCGATCCTGGCCAGACCGACGGCCTCGGCGTCGGTTCGCGCGGTGATCACGGACATGCGGTGTGCCTACGATGGGCAGCGTCCGTCCGAGCGGTGATCCATCCGGGGGCCGCGGGAGGAGAGGGGAAAACGATGTCCGCTGATGTCTCGGGGCAGGGGCCGCTGCCGGCCGCGTTTCTGACGCCGGGCTCGTCGTCGTTCGTGGACTTCCTCAGGGCGCACTCGCCCGACCTGCTGCCGGCCGGGCGCGAGGTCCCGGCCGTGCGCGGCGCGGCGGACGTCCGGCACGGCACCACCATCGTCGCCGCCTCCTACGCCGACGGCGTGCTGCTCGCCGGCGACCGCCGGTTCACCGCCGGCAACATGATCGCCCACCGCGACGGCGAGAAGGTCTTCCCGGCCGACGAGTTCTCGGCGGTGGGCATCTCCGGCACCGTCGGGCTCTCGATCGACATGGTGCGGCTCTTCCAACTGGAGCTGGAGCACTACGAGAAGGTCGAGGGCGTCCCGCTCTCGCTGGTCGGCAAGGTCAACCGACTGACCGCCATGATCCGGGACAACCTCCCGATGGCCATGCAGGGCTTCGCCGCCGTCCCGCTGTTCGCCGGCTACGACCTGACCGCCCGCCGGGGCCGGATCTTCTCCTTCGACATCACCGGCGGCCACTCCGAGGAGTTCGGCTTCGCCTTCACCGGCTCGGGCTCGCCGTTCGCCCGCGGCTCGCTCAAGAAGCTCCACCGCGAGGGGATGAGCGAGGAGGACGTCGTGACCGTCGTCATCCAGGCCCTCTACGACGCCGCCGACGAGGACACCGCCACCGGCGGGCCCGACCTGACCCGCGCGCTCTTCCCCGGCGTCGCGCTGATCACCGAGGACGGCTACCGCCGGCTGCCCGTGAGCCGGGTGGCCGAACTGGCCCGCGCCGTGCTCGACCAGCGGCGCGAGCGCCCGGACGGCCCGACCGCGCCGACCCTCTGACG
>NZ_SMKI01000916.1 GCF_004348415.1 Streptomyces hainanensis | reverse complement strand
GGCAGCCGGGGCTTTCCGGGGTGGCGTCGGCGACGCGGACGGGACCGAGGCCGCTGCTCGTCTCGGTGCTGATGTGGGAGATCAGGACGCCGGGGCGGCAGACGACGTCGTCGAGACCGCCGGGGGCGCGCACCTCGATGGCGAGCGCCTCGTGGTCGCCGGTGCGGACGGCCACCAGGCGGGTGCCTTCGGTGCCCGGGGCGCCGAGGGGCGTGACGACGTGCTCGGTGGTGGCGGGCGCGGTCGGGGTGACCGCGGCCATGGCGGGGGAGGAGCCGGGGACGAGCGGCCAGCGCATCCTCTGCCCGCAGGTCCTGGTCACCAACACGCCGGCCGCGGCGCAGGCCCAGGTGGACCGGGAGCTGGCGCTGCTGGTCACGCAGATCGACGAGGCGAACACCAGGCTGGCGAACTCCGCCGGTGAGGGCGGCCCGAACTTCGTGCGGAACGCGATCCTCGGCCCGCTGGAGGACAAGCGGGTCGCGGTCCTCGACCGGATCACGCAGGCCTTCGAACGGCAGGGCGAGGCCGCGCCGGCCAACCTCGACGCGCTGGCGGCCTGCACGCTGTCCGACGGCGCCGGGGCCATCCCCGAGGTGCCGGAGGACGAGTCGACGGCGCCGGCCGAGGACGCCGGGACGGAGACGGGGACGGGGACGGGGAC
>NZ_SMKI01000915.1 GCF_004348415.1 Streptomyces hainanensis | reverse complement strand
CCCCTCACTCACCCCGGCGTCCGCCGTCGCCCTCACCCTCCGCGCCGTCGGCGGCCTGACCACCCGCCAGATCGCCCGCGCCTACCTGGTGCCCGAGGCCACCATGGCGCAACGCATCAGCCGCGCCAAACGCACCGTCTCCGGCGTGCGGCTCGACCAGCCGGGCGACGTCGGCACCGTGCTCCGCGTCCTCTACCTGGTCTTCAACGAGGGGTACTCGGGCGACATCGACCTGGCCGCCGAGGCCATCCGCCTCACCCGGCAACTCGCCGCCGTCGTCGACCACCCCGAGGCCGCCGGCCTCCTCGCCCTGATGCTCCTCCACCACGCCAGGCGCGCCGCCCGCACCGCCCCCGACGGCAGCCTGGTGCCGCTCGCCGAACAGGACCGCGGCCGCTGGGACACCACGTCGATCGCCGAGGGCGTCGACATCCTCCAGGCCGCCCTCGCCCGCGACCGACTCGGCGAGTACCAGGCCCAGGCCGCCATCGCGGCCCTCCACGCCGACGCGCCCACCGCCGCCGAGACCGACTGGGTGCAGATCGTCGAGTGGTACGACGAACTCGCCCGGCTCACCGACAGCCCGATCGTCCTCCTCAACCGCGCCGTCGCCATCGGCGAGGCCGACGGCCCCCGCGCCGGCCTGGCCGCCCTCGCCCCCCTGGACCC
>NZ_SMKI01000914.1 GCF_004348415.1 Streptomyces hainanensis | reverse complement strand
TCGTCCGTCAGGATTTCGCTGTAGGCGAGGCGGGAGTGGTCGTCGACGGCGGTGTGGAGGTAGCTGTAGCCGGCGGCGGCGCGGGTCTTTCGTCCGGCGGCCCGGCCGAGGACCTTGTGGCCGCCGCCGTCGGGGATGTTGCCGAGCTTTTTGATGTCGACGTGGACCAGTTCGCCGGGCCGTTCGCGTTCGTAGCGGCGTATGACGCGGCCGGTGGCGCGGTCCAGATGGGTCAGGCGTGCCAGTCGGTAGCGGGTCAGGACGCGGTGCACCGTCGAGGGGACCAGGCGCAGTAGGTGTGCGATGCGGGCCGGGCCCCAGCGGCGTAGCACGCGGACCTTGATGATGCGGCGTTCGGTTCGGGTCGGAGTCCGTCCGGGGCTCGCGTGGGGGCGGGAGGATCGGTCGGTCATCCCGGCCTCGCCCAGTCGCCGGTAGCGCTCAGCCCAGCGGTGGGCCGTGGTCGGGGAGACCTGGAAGCGTTCGGCGGCCCGGCGAAGGGGCCAGCCGTCCTCCACGACGCAGCGGGCCAGACGCAGACGGCCGGTCTCGGTCAGAGGTGCATTACGGTGGGGCATGAGGGCCTTCTGATGCTCGGTGGAGATGTCGCAATCCACACCGAAGCCGGAAGGCCCTCACTCGTTCAAGACCACGACCACATGTCGTCCGTCACCAACCTCCGTGGAC
>NZ_SMKI01000913.1 GCF_004348415.1 Streptomyces hainanensis | reverse complement strand
AGCGTAGGATCTGTATAAGAGACAACCCCGCACGCCGTCCCGTTGGCCGCCCAGGCACGGCTGCACATGCGCGCCCCGAACTCCCGGGAGACCGGCCGCGTCTCCCTCGGCACCCCCGGGGTACGCCGGCTGACCGCCGAGGAGGCGGCCGAGGCCGGCGCCGACTGGGGCGCGTTCGTCGCCGCGGAGGCGGCGCACAGCGACTTCTACCTGCTCAGCGTGGCCTGCGCGTTCCGCCCGCCCGCCGACGGAGCCCCGCTCGTCGACGCCGCCATCGGCCTCCGGCTCGAATGCCCGGGCGAGCCGGCCGGCCGGCAGCCGATCGCCTGGTCGCTCGCCCCCAAGGCCCGCCGCCGCCCCGTGGAGCGCCGCACCACCGTCTCGGTCAGCGCCCAACTGGCCATCGTCGAGGCCGGCGTCGAGGTCGGCCCCGGTCACGGCGAGGAACTGTTCGTGACGGGGATGGGGGAGCGGGACAGCGACCCCGAGTGGCGGTTCCGCGCCGTCGCCGACCACCCGCTGATCGGCGACGAGACGCTCACCGCCGTCGTCCGCGCCCCGACCGGCGCGCCCGCGCTCGCCCACCTGACCGAGCGGCGACCACGCCTCGGTGGCGATGCCGAGCTCCGTGTGCAGGGCCCGCAGCTCGGACTGCTGGAGGTACGGGTGCAGCTCGATCTGGTTGACCGCGGGC
>NZ_SMKI01000912.1 GCF_004348415.1 Streptomyces hainanensis | reverse complement strand
CCCCTGGCCCCCGGATGGTCGGCGGGCGGCGGCCCGCACTCCACCTCGAACCTGGCCGCCCGGCCGTCCACCAGCTCCGCCGCCACCCGCACCGGTGCCCCCGGCGCGTGCCGGCGCGCGTTCGCCAGACACTCCCGCACGATCCGGTAGCCCGCCGACTGCACCGCGCCCGGCAGCAGCTCGGCGTCCGCCGGCAGGCTCAACGACACCGGCGTCCCCGCCCGCCGCGCCGCCTCGACCAGCTCGGGCACCGCGCCGAGCCGCGGCGCCGGATCGCGCGGCGCCGCCTCCCGCGCCGCGGCCGAACCACGCAGGTAGCCGAGCAACTCCCGCAGCTCGGCCGTGGTCTGCCGGCCCGCCGCCGCCATCGCGTCCACACTCCGGCTCGCCCACTCCGGCAGCTCGCCGCCCCGCGCCCGCATCGTCTCGGCGTGCACCACCAGCAGCGTCAACGAGTGCGCCACCACGTCGTGCATGTCCCGGGCGATCCGCAGCCGCTCGCCCGTCGCCGCCCGCTCCTCCCGCCACTCCTGGGCCAGCCGCGCCTCCTCGGCCCGCCGCTCCGCCGCCACCAGCTCCTCGCGCCGGCCGCGCGCCGCCAACCCCAGCGCCCACGCCGCCGGCAACGGCGCGAGCAGCGCAAGCACGTCGGAACCACCCCGCCAACCGTCGGGTGCCGTCGCGTGGTTCACCCC
>NZ_SMKI01000911.1 GCF_004348415.1 Streptomyces hainanensis | reverse complement strand
CTGCCGGACGGCCGCCGGCGGGGCGGGGGCGGCACAGCCGGACTGCCCCGGCACGGCGGAACGAGCCAGGCGCAGCCGGACCACCGCCCGCAGGGCGGGATGACTCGGCACCGCCGTACCACCCGCCCGCAGGGCGGGATCGGCGTCACCCAACTGCCCCCGGCAGGGCAGGACCGACACTGCCGGACGGACCCCAGCGGAGTGGGACGAGCCCAGCACCACCGGACGGCCGCCCCCGGGGCGGGAGGACTCGGCACCGCCGGACGGGCCGCCAGCGGGGCGGGGCCGGCGCAGCCGGACCACCGCTCGCACGGGCGGACCGGCGTCACCGAACTCCGCCCGGCAAGGCAGGACCGACACTGCCGAACGGACCCCCAGCGGGGCGGAACGAACCCAGCACCACCGGGCGACCGCCCGCAGGGCACGGCCCACGCCGCCGAACGGACCCCCAGCGGGCGGGACGAGCCCGGCGCAGCCGCACCCGCACGGCGGGACCGGCGCAGCCGAACTCCCCCCGGCAAGGCCGAAACGTACCCCAGCACCACCGGACGGCCGCCCGCAGGGCGGGGGCGGCGCAGCCGGACTGCCCCGGCACGGCGGAACGAGCCCGGCGCTGCCGTGCCCGCAGGGCACGGAGCCGCCAGGGTCCGGGGGCGCGCAGCGTCGCGTGCCCGGCACGAAGTGCGGAAGGGGGCGGG
>NZ_SMKI01000910.1 GCF_004348415.1 Streptomyces hainanensis | reverse complement strand
CCCTTGTCTCGCGCTGCGCGCGGTACGGCGGCTTCGCCGCCGGGGGCCACGGCCTGGCGGCCGTGCGGAGCGCGCCTCCGCGCCTCGCCCGGCTTACGTGGAGCGGTGCCGCTCCGCGCAGCGGTAGCCGGTGGCACCTGGCCGCGCCGCGTCCGATCCCGCGTGCGGCGGGCCCGCGCCCCGCCCGGCCTCGTTCGGCTCCGTGGAGCGGTAGCCGCCGGCGGAGCCGGACGCGCCCACCCACTGTCTGTGCCCTGCCCTGCGCGCAGTGTGCCCCTACGCCTCGTGCGCGGCACGCCTCAGCACCCCGTCTGGCCTGCGTGGAGCGTGCGCCGCGCGACGGCGGCCGCCCGGCACTGGCCGGGCCTCGTCCGCTTACGCGGGCCTGGTTCCGCGGGTAGCGCGGCCCCGCGCAGCGGTAGCAGGCGGCACCCAGCCGCGCCGCGTCCGAGCCCGCGTGCAGCGGGCCTCCGGCCCGTCGCCCTGCCTCGTCCGGCTCCGCGGAGCGGTGGCCGCCGGGGGAGCAGCCGTGCCCGCCCAGCGGGCCTCCGCGCCCAGCGCGGGGTGACGGGCGTGTGTCACGGGTCCCGCGCGGAGCGCGGCCCCGCGCAGCGGTAGCCACCGGCGGCCGGCCGCGCCGCGGCCGAGCGTCCGTGCCGAGCAACGCTCTGCCCCGCGCGGAGCGCGGTGAGGGGTGGGTGGGCG
>NZ_SMKI01000909.1 GCF_004348415.1 Streptomyces hainanensis | reverse complement strand
ACCCACCCCTTTTCGGCCATTCCCGGCCCGGCCCAGCACCTGCTGGGCCGGGCCGGGCCCGTTGCCGGCGGGGGCGGTGGGCGGAAGCCCTGCCGCCTGGCGGCGGGGCGAGCGCACCGCGAAGCGCGGACCCGGACAGGGGGCTGCGGCCGTGCGGCCGTGCGGCCGAAGCCGGCACGCGGCCGGGCACGGCGCCGGCCACGGCCAGCGACAGCCGACGCGCGAAGCGCGGCCCTGACGGCCGCGTACGGCCACCGGCCGGCCACCGGCCGCGCGGCGCGCGCCGCCGCCCGGCCACGGGCCGAGTTCTGCACGCCGCCGACGACGACGGCCGGCACGCGGCCGGGCACGGCCAGCGTCAGCCCACGCGCGAAGCGCGGCCCTGACGGCCGCATACGGCCGCAGGCCGCGCGGGGCGGCGCCGCCGCCCGGCCACCAGCCGAGCTCTCCACGCCGCCGACGACGACGGCCGGCACGCGCTCGCCGCCGCCGCAGGCGGCTCGGCTCCGCGCGGAGCGCGCAAGGCAAGCCGGCGCACCAGGCACGGCACACGCCCGGTCCGCGCGGCGCCGCCCGGGCTGGTGTGCGGAAGGTGGGGCCGTGGGGGGTGAGGTCCCGGAGACGGGTAGGGCGGCCACGCCCGTTTCGTGCTGTGGTGCGCCCCTGGTGCGCGGGTTGTGGGAGGTGGGGGGCTCGGCCGTCCATGGG
>NZ_SMKI01000908.1 GCF_004348415.1 Streptomyces hainanensis | reverse complement strand
GATGCGCACGGGGGGTCCCTTCCGTGGGGTGAAGGGGGCGACTCGACGCGCGCCCGCGAGGTGGCCCCGCACCTCGACGGCAAGCGCCGCATTCATGTCAACGACCGTGGAGCGGGAACCGAGCCCGCCGGCGCCAGCGGCTGCCGCCGCTCGCCCAGAGCTCGACCGCGGCCACGCGGGCCCGCAGGGGCAGCCGCCCGGCCAGCGCGGCCGCCACCCCGTCGTACACCCCACCCGACTGCCTGTGGGCCACGGTCAGATGGGGAACGACCTTCGCGAACCGATCACCGTAGGGCGGCACTTCGGGCCACCGCGCCATGACGGCCTCGGTGAGTTCCCGGAACGGCGCGTCCGGCTCCGGTGCCAGGTACAACACGTCGGGGAACCGCCGGCACTCCGCGAACCGGACGGCGAACGGCGCGTGCGCGCCGAACAGTTCGGCGAGCTCGCCGAGCACGTCATCGTCGAGCCGGTCGGGCGCCAGGAACGGCACGAGCACCGTGACATGGGCGGGCACCCCGGCCGACGCCGACGCGTCGAACCGCCGGCGTGACTCCCCGACGACCGGCTCCGCTTCCTCCACCACGACCCACAGGGCCGTCTGACCGACGCGGTACGGCATGTGCGGATGATCCCGAACCGGAACCGGTTTCGCCAGAGCCCGGCGTGGTGCGGCCCACCACGGGGCGGCCGGGGCCGGGGCAGGGC
>NZ_SMKI01000907.1 GCF_004348415.1 Streptomyces hainanensis | reverse complement strand
CCCCGTGACCCCCCTACCCCGTAGCGAACCCAGGGACTGAACCACATGACAGAGGTCGTCGTCGTGCCCGACGCCGCCGCGGGCGGCGAGCTCGCGGCCGACGCCATCCTGGCCGCCGTCGCCGCCAGGCCGGACGCCGTACTCGGCCTGGCCACCGGCTCCACCCCGCTGCCCGTCTACCGGGCGCTCGCCACCCGGATCGCCCGCGACCGCGTCGACGTCGGCCGGGTGCGCGCCTTCGCCCTCGACGAGTACGTCGGCCTGCCGCCAGGACACCCGCAGAGCTACCGGGCCGTCATCGCGCGCGAGGTCACCGAACCCCTCGGCCTCGACCCGCGCCTGGTCCATGTGCCGGACGGCGACCCGGACCGGGCGCGGACCGCCGGCGAGGAGTACGAGCGGGCCATCGACGCCGCCGGCGGCGTCGACGTCCAACTGCTGGGCGTCGGCACCGACGGGCACCTCGGCTTCAACGAGCCGGGCTCCTCGTTCGCCTCCCGCACCCGCGTCAAGACCCTCACCGAACGCACCCGCCGCGACAACGCCCGGTTCTTCGAGACGCCGGACGAGGTGCCGGTGCACTGCGTCACCCAGGGCCTCGGCACCATCCTGCGCGCCCGGCACCTGCTGCTGCTGGCCTTCGGCGCGGCCAAGGCGGCGGCCATCGCCGCCGCCGTCGAGGGACCGCTCACCGCCGGCCACCCCGCC
>NZ_SMKI01000090.1 GCF_004348415.1 Streptomyces hainanensis | reverse complement strand
GTGGTGGGCTGCCGCCGTTGGAGCAGGCGGCGGGGGCCGTGAACTTCGCGCAGGAGCATCTGGGGACGCCGTACCTGTGGGGCGGGAACGGCACGCCCGAGCACGACGGGCGGTTCGACTGTTCGGGTCTGACGCTGGCGGCCTTCGAGTCGGTCGGGATCGAGCTGCCGCGGGTCGCCAACGACCAGTGGAACTCCGGTCCGCACCCGGCGCGTTCGGAGCTGCTGCCAGGGGACCTGGTGTTCTTCGCGTATGATCTCCAGGATCCACGGAGCATTCACCATGTCGGCATCTATGTCGGCGGCGGGTACATGATCAACGCCCCGTACACGGGCGCCACGATCCGTTTTGACCCGATTGATTCCCAGGATTACTTTGGGGCGACCCGCCCCACGGCAGGGTGACGCCGCCGTCGCGCCGCGTGATGGCCTCGGGCTCAACTGGGCAATCCGTTGCTGTTCGATAACGCTGTGGTGATCTTTCGATGCACCCCGGCACTCTGGGGGATGTAGTTGGCGTTACCTGTACCGGAACAGGGGCTCCTCAGCCCTGTCAGCCTTGACAGGGTCCCCCCACAGCACGAAGGGGCCGCAACGGCACATGGTTGGACTCGATAACCCCGACGTCGAGTTGGACATCCTCTACGAGATCAACGACCTCGCCGGCCGGCTGCCCGGATGGGGCAGGAGCCTCGTCTCGTTCGTCGGCGAGTGGGGCATCCCGGTGGCGCTGGTGCTGCTCGTCGTGGTCGGCTGGCTGCTGGCGCGGCGGCGCCCCGACGCGCCGACGGCGGTGGCAGGGGTCCTGTGGGCGGGCGTGGCGGCCGGTGTGGCACGGCTGGTCAACATCCCGATCGGCGAGTTCGTGGCCCGGCCGAGACCCTTCGTCGACCATCCCGACCTGGACGTTCTGGTGGAGGGCAAGCATGGCTGGTCCTTCGTCAGCGACCACGCGAGCGCGGCCATGGCCATCGCCGTGGCGCTCTTCCTCGTGCACCGGGTCCTCGGCCTGATCGCCTTCGCGCTCGCGCTCACCCAGGGCTTCGCCCGGGTCTTCGTCGCCGTGCACTACCCGACCGACGTCGTCGGCGGCTTCGCCCTCGGCATGGCGGTGGCGCTGCTGCTCGCGCCGCTGGCGATGGCGGCGCTCACGCCGTTGGTGCGGGCCGCGTCGCACACCCGGGTCCTGGGCTGGCTCGCCGCGCCCGAGCGGCCGGCCGCGGTCGGCGTGGTGGCCGGGTCGCCGCCGGCCGGCGGTGGCGGCGGTGGTGCCCCGGACCGGCCGGAGCCACGGCCCGCGGCCTCCGGCTCCGGGCTCGCCGCCTGAGCCGTTCCCCGCAGGTGCCGCGACGCGGGTCAGGAGGGCGCCGCCTCGTGGGCGGCGCCCTCCGACCTGGCCAGTGGCCGGGAGCGGCGGGCGGGCCCGTACCAGCCGCAACTGCACTCCGGGGCCACGAAGGGCCCGCGCTCGTTGAGTGTGACCTGATGCCGCACCAACGCCGGCCCGACGGCCGACGGTTCCTCGTTCTCGCACTGGTCGCGCACGACACCACCGTAACGGCCACCCCCGGGTCTCGTTAGGTCATACGACTCCGAGGCGACCAGGTGCTGGGGGTGTCGGCAGACCATGGGGCAGACACGGGCGACCACCACGGGAATCGCGGCGCGCAGCAGGCTCGCGGGCTGTGTGGGGCTGCTCTCCGCCGTGCTCACGAGCGCCGTCTCCGGCTGCTCGGGCACCGGCGCCGCGGCGGACGGCGCGGCGCGGCGGCAGGCCGCGGAGGCGGTCCGCCAGGTGCCCGAAGTCCTTGCGGAGAGCGGGAGTTCACAGGCCACCACCGACATGCGGATGGCCTCGGGCGGCACGTGGATCACGATTCACGGAGAAGGCGGATTCGACTACGCCGAACGGCGGGGGCTGCTGCGGATCGCGCTGCCGGAGGGCGAGCCGGTCACGGAGGTGTTCGTCGCCGGCGAGCTGTACATGAAGAACCGCGGCGCGGGGGTGCCGTCCGACAAGTGGGTGCGGGTCGACGTCACCACCCTCCCGGACGGCAACGTCGTCACGGGCGGCGCCACCGATCCGATCACCGCCGTCGAGCTGTTGCGCGGCGTCTCCTACGCCGCCGACCTGGGGTTCACCGAGGTCGACGGGGAGACGCTGCGGCACTACCGGGGGGTCACCGACATCGCGGCCGCGGCCGAGGCGGCGCCGGGCGCCGCCGGCGAGCAGCTGGCGGCGGCGGTGGACGGCTTCACGGACACCGAGGTGCCGTTCGACGCCTATCTCGACGACCAGGGGCTGCCGCGCAAGATCCGCCACCAGTTCAGCTTCGCCAGGGGCGGCGAGTCCGTGGACGTGGCGTCCACCGTGCTGCTGTACGACTTCGGCGCCCCGGTGCGGGTGGAGCTGCCGGATCCCGGCCAGGTCTACACCGGCACCATCGAGTAGCGCGCCGGCCGGCGCGTCAGGTCCGCAGCAGGCGGGCGATCGCGGCGGTGGCCTCCTCGACCTTGGCGTCGATCTCCGGGCCGCCCTCCTGGGCGGCGTGCGCCACGCAGTGCCGCAGGTGCTCCTCCAGCAGCTGGAGCGCGAAGGACTGCAGGGCCTTGGTGGAGGCCGAGACCTGGGTGAGTATGTCGATGCAGTAGACGTCCTCGTCGACCATCCGTTGCAGGCCCCGGATCTGGCCCTCGATCCGGCGCAGTCGTTTGAGGTGCGAGTCCTTGTCCTTGCTGTAGCCGTGTGGGCCCACCGGGTGGGTGTCCGGCGCGGTGGCGGCCTCGCCCTGCGTTTCGGCGGATGTCGTGTCGATGGCGGTCATAGTGTTGCCTTCCGGCTCTTATACCCCTGATGGGTATAGCGTAACGAATCGGCGCTGGGCCGTGCCGAGGGGCGGGCAGTAAGGTACGAACGGCCGAGGGAAGGGACTGAGGGAGAGTGAAGCTACGCCTCGGCTCCGCCGCGCTGACGGGCGCGCTGGTCGGTGCGCTGTCCCTCACCGGTTGCGGGTCCGATGACAACTCCGGCATTCCCGGCGCCCTCGACTTCTCGCTCGACGACCTCCACTGCGGCCCCGACGGCACGCTGCTCGCCTCCGGATCCTCGGCCCAGGCCAACGCCATGGAGGTCTGGGTGAACACCTACCAGACCAATTGTGCGGGCAGCCAGGTCAACTACAAGGCCACCGGCTCGGGCGCCGGGGTCCAGGAGTTCCTTCAGGGCAACACGGCCTTCGCGGGCTCCGACACGGCGCTCGACGCCGACGAGATCGAGGAGTCACGCTCCGTGTGCCGGGACGGCGGGCGGGCGCTGAACCTGCCGATAGTCGCGGGGCCGGTCGCCATCGGCTACCACCTGCCGGGCGTCGACGACCTGGTGCTCGACCCGGACACGCTGGCCCGGATCTTCGACTCCCGGATCACCCGCTGGAACGACCCGGCGATCCACCGGCTCAACCCGGACGCCCGGCTGCCGGACGCCCCGATCACCCCCTTCCACCGCTCCGACGGCTCGGGCACCACCGAGAACTTCACCAGCTACCTGCGCGCCGCCGCGCCCGACTCCTGGCCGCACGAGCCGGACAAGGCGTGGGCCGGCCGCGGCGGCCAGGCCGCCGACGGCTCCTCGGGCCTGGTGGGGCAGGTGCAGCAGAACGAGGGCGCGATCGCCTACTTCGAGCTGTCCTTCGCGCACCGCAACGAGATCAGCACCGTCCGCCTCGACACCGGCGCCGAGCGTCCGGTGGCGGCCACCGTGGAGAACGCCGCGGGCGCCGTCGACCGGGCCAGGGTGGTCGGGCGCCACGGCGACCTGGCCCTGGAGTTCGACTACACGGCCCGCGCCGTCGACGTCTACCCGATCGTCCTGGTCACCTACGAGATCGCCTGCGACCGGGGCAACGAACCGGACAGCGTCGGGCTGATCAAGGCGTTCCTCGGCTATGCCGCGAGCGAGGAGGGACAGCGGGCGCTCGCCAGGATCGACTACGCGCCGATCTCGGACCCGATCATCGACCAGGTACGCCGGCGCATCGACGCCATGGCCTGAGCTGAGGAGTCGAGGAAGCGTGGACCCCGCGAACGCCGGCGACGGCACGCGCCCCGGGCGCGACGGCACCGTGCGCCTCGGCGACCGCGTGTTCGGCGGGCTCGCCAAGGGTTCGGGCATCACGCTGCTCCTGATCATGGCGGCGATCGCGGTCTTCCTGACGATCCGCGCGGTCGTCGCGATCAGCCGGGACGAGGGGAACTTCCTCACCACCTTCGAGTGGGACGCCAACAGCCACCCGCCGGTCTTCGGCATCGCGGTCCTGCTGTTCGGCACCGTGGTCAGCTCGCTGATCGCCATAGTGCTCGCGATGCCGGTGGCCGTGGGGATCGCGCTGTTCATCTCGCACTACGCGCCGCGCCGGCTCGCCGCCCCGATCGGCTACCTGGTCGACCTGCTGGCCGCCGTGCCCAGCATCGTCTACGGCCTGTGGGGCGCGCTCTACCTGGTGCCGCGGCTGACCGGCTTCTACGAGTGGCTCGACCATCTCTTCGGCTGGACCGGGATCCTCTCCTACAACGGCACGCCCGCCCGGTCGCTGATGAGCGTCGGCATCCTCCTGGCGATCATGATCCTGCCGATCATCACCAGCGTCACCCGGGAGATCTTCCGGCAGACGCCCCGCGCCCACCAGGAGGCCGCGCTGGCGCTCGGCGCCACCCGCTGGGAGGTGATCACCACCACGGTGCTGCCCTTCGGCCGCTCCGGGATCATCAGCGCCACGATGCTCGGGCTCGGCCGGGCGCTCGGTGAGACGATGGCGGTGGCGACCGTGCTGTCGCCCAGCTTCCTGATCAACGCCAGCCTGTTGGAGTCCGGCGGCGGCACCTTCGCGCAGAACATCGCCAGCCAGTTCAAGGAGGCCACCTCGATGGGCCGGGACGCGCTGATCGCCTCGGGGCTCGTACTGTTCGTGCTGACGCTGCTGGTCAACGGCGCGGCCCGGCTGATCATCGCCCGGCGCCGCGAGTACGCGGGGAACGCGGGATGAGCGGGCAGGCTGTCGCCACCGCCGCCGCGCCGCCCCCGGTGGCCAGGCCGGTGCTCCGTCCGACCAGGGTGCCCCGCTGGGCGCTGGGCGCGGTGCTGGTCGGCTCGCTCTGCTTCGGCATCGGCGTCGGCCTGGTGGCCGAGCTCAGCAGTCGGGTGCAGTGGGGGCTGATCGCCGGCGTGCTGTTCGTCTCGACCACCTTCGCGCTGACCTACGCGATAGAGGGCCGGCGGCTGGCCGTCGACCGGCTGGCGGCGCTGCTGGTGTGGGCCTGCTTCGCGATCGCCGTGCTGCCGCTCGCGGCGCTGGTGTGGGAGACGGTGTCGCGGGGCGTGGCCGGCATCAGCTGGCACTTCCTGACCCACTCGATGAACGGGGTGCTGAGCTGGCAGTCGGGCGGCGGCGTCTACCACGCGCTGCTCGGCACCGTGCAGCAGGTGCTGATCGCCTCGGTGCTGGCCCTCCCGATCGGCCTGCTCACCGCGATCTACCTGGTGGAGTACGGACGCGGCCGGCTGGCGCGGGCGATCACCTTCTTCGTGGACGTCATGACCGGCATCCCGTCGATCGTGGCCGGCCTGTTCGTCCTCAGCCTGTGGATCATGACGCTCGGCTTCGGCTACTCGGGCCTCGCCGGGGCCATGGCGCTCGCCGTGCTGATGATGCCGATCGTGGTGCGGTCCACCGAGGAGATGCTGAAGCTGGTGCCCGAGGAGCTGCGCGAGGCGTCGCTGGCGCTCGGGGTGCCGAAGTGGCGCACCATCCTGAAGGTGGTGCTGCCCACCGCGATCGGCGGCATCACCACCGGGGTGATGCTGGCGCTGGCCAGGATCGCCGGCGAGACCGCGCCGATCATCCTGCTGGTCTTCGGCAACGCGATGATCAACGCCAACCCGTTCGAGGGGGCGCAGTCCTCGCTGCCGCTCTACGTCTACGAGCAGTGGGGGGCCGGCACCGCGTCGTCCTACGACCGGGCCTGGGCAGCGGCGCTGGTGCTGATCGCCTTCGTGATGGTGCTGAACCTGGCGGCCAGGGCCGTGGCACGCTGGAAGGCACCCAGGACGGATCGCTGAGCGGAAGGGAGAGGTCGCGCGGATGGCGAAACGTATCGACGTCAGCGGGCTGACCGCGTACTACGGCGCCCACAAGGCGATCGAGGACATCACGCTGCACGTGGAGCCGCAGGCCGTGACGGCCTTCATCGGCCCGTCGGGCTGCGGGAAGTCCACGTTCCTGCGCACCCTCAACCGGATGCACGAGGTGACGCCGGGCGGCCGGGTCGAGGGGAAGGTGCTGCTCGACAACGAGGACCTGTACGGTCCTGGCGTCGACCCGGTGGCGGTGCGGCGCACCATCGGCATGGTGTTCCAGCGGCCGAACCCGTTCCCCACCATGTCGGTCTACGAGAACGTGGCGTCCGGGCTCCGGCTCTACGGGGGCCGGCGGATGCGGAAGTCCGAGCTGGACGCCGTGGTGGAGAAGAACCTGCGCGACGCCAACCTGTGGAACGAGGTGAAGGACCGGCTGCACAAGCCGGGCTCCGGGCTCTCCGGCGGTCAGCAGCAGCGGCTGTGCATCGCCCGGGCCACGGCGGTGTCGCCGGACGTGCTGCTGATGGACGAGCCGTGCTCGGCGCTCGACCCGATCTCCACGCTGGCCATCGAGGACCTGATCTCCAAGCTCAAGGCCTCGTACACGATCGTGATCGTCACCCACAACATGCAGCAGGCGGCGCGGGTCTCGGACCGGACGGCGTTCTTCAACCTGGCGGAGGTGGGGGACCCCGGCCGGCTGATCGAGGTCGACGCGACGGCGAAGATATTCTCCAACCCCTCCGTGTCGGCCACCGAGGACTACATCTCCGGCCGTTTCGGCTGAGACCGGTGGCCCGGCCCGCCACTCGGTAGCGGGCCGGGCGTGGTCGGCTACGTGGTGCGGTAGGCGTCGATGATGGTCTGGGTGGTGGTGTTGCCCTGGCCGTCGACGGCCTCGGCGTGGAAGGAGACGCTGGAGCCGGCGTCCGGGTTGGTGACGGTGACGGCGCCGTTCTCGACGGGGGTCTCGGTCCAGGTCTCGCCGCCGTCGTAGGAGACGGAGACGGTGAGCGAGCCGAGGTTGTCGCCGGCGGCGGAGCCCTGCACGGTCACCGGCACCTGGACGGTGTCACCGCCGGGGGCCGTGTTCTCCAGCGTCAGCTCCGGGGTGAACCGGACGGCGCTGACCGGAACCTCGGCGATCTCGCCCTCGCCCGGGTTGGCCGAGGTGAAGGTGTAGGACGAGGTGACCTCGGTGGACGAGACGGCGCCGGTGCCGGCCCGGCTGGCGGTGGTGACCAGCTCGTACTCGGCCTCCTCGGCGGGCAGTTCGAAGACCACGAAGTCGAGGTAGTCGGTGGATGTCGCGTACTCCTCGCCGTTCCGGTAGAGGGTGGTCGAGGCCGAGTCCACGGTGCTGAAGCCGCTGTTCCCCGCCGAGTCGCCGAACAGGTTGACGGTGCCGTAGAGCGCGTCGCCCTCCCGCCGCAGGCCGCCGTCCGCGCCGATGGCCGGGCCGAAGACGCCCACGTTGAGCGTCGACTCGTAGCTCTCGCCGGCCTGGTACGCGCGCGGCGCCGACATGTACTGGACGGCGGCGGCGAACGTCTCCGGGTCCGTCTGCCAGACTTCCTGGCGCCACTCGCCGGCCGTCGCCTGGACGAACACCTCGCGGGTGCGGGGCAGTTCCTGCCAGGGGGCGTCACTGAAGGGCACCGTCGTCGGCCAGGTGAGCAGGATGCCGGGGACCCCGGGCAGCGTGGAGCCGGCGCGGGTGGTGATCCGGGCCAGCTCCTCCTGGGGCACCTGGACGTCGAGCCCGGTGAACAGCTCGCCCTCCCTGGTCTCCGCCAGCTGGTACTCGCGGTCGTCCACGCTCCACACCGTGTTGGCGAAGGAGGACACGTCGTAGCCCTCCGGCGCGTCGCCGAACTGGGCGGTGCCCACGCCGTTCGGCTGGGCGCCGGTCATCAGGTAGGAGGCGATGCCGTAGTCCGCCGACTCCATCACCTCGATGCCGACGTTCAGTCGGGTGAGCTCGGCCGCCTCGTCGGGGCCGGTCAGCGACACGGGCTCGGCCCGGGACGCGTCGAGATCGACGGTGGTGTCCTCGGTCAGCGTCAGCGAGGGCTGGACCAGCAGGTCGAGCCCGGTGACGTCGTCGCTCCCCGGCTCGGCGTCGGAGACGACACCGTCGACCAGGTACTCACCCTCGGGCAGCCGCACCGTGTCGGAGCCGTCCTCGCCCGGGGTGAACCAGAAGATGTCGCCGGTCTCCAGGTTGGCGACGCTGCCCTCCCAGAAGCCGGTGGCCGCGCCGTCCCGGTCGAGCCCCTGGACGGTCAGGTCGAACTTCTCCTCCTCGCGGAGGACGGAGCCCGAGGTCCTGACGGTCTGGTCGCCGCCGGTGGCGGTGATCCACAGGGTGTAGGCGCCGTACTGGTCGCCGGCCGCGGTGTTGGCGGTGACGGGGACGGTGGCGGTGCCGCCGGCGGGGATGGTGACCTGGTCAGCGCCGAGGGCGAAGACGCCCTCGGGGGCGGCGGAGCCGTCGGGGGCCAGGGCCTGGACGGTGAGGTCGAGGGTGGTGTCCTGGTCGCCGAGGTTGCGGTAGGTCAGTTCCTCGGTGATCGGTTCCGCGTCGTCGTGGGGGAAGGGCACGATGCCGAAGTTCACCGAGGCCGTCTCGGCGATGACGGTCTGGGCGAGTGCGGCGGGGATGTCGATGCGTCCGGTGCCCTGCTGCATCGGGGTGTAGCCGTCGAGTTGTCGGGTGGAGGCGGTGAGGGCGGCCTTGAGTTGTTCGCCGGTCCAGTCGGGGTGGGCCTGGGCGAGGATGGCGGCGGCGCCGGCGACGTGGGGGGTGGCCATGGAGGTGCCGGAGATCGCGGTGTAGCCGTCGGCGACGGGGGTGCCGTCGGCCTCGATGATGCTGCCTGGTGAGGCGGCGGCGCCGATGTCGACGCCGGGGGCGGTGACGTCGGGCTTGACGGCGGCGTCG
This sequence comes from Streptomyces hainanensis, assembly GCF_004348415.1. GTDB lineage: Bacteria > Actinomycetota > Actinomycetes > Streptomycetales > Streptomycetaceae > Streptomyces > Streptomyces hainanensis. Next base: position 10,456 of record NZ_SMKI01000090.1, on the reverse strand, counting down.
CGGAGTCGGCCGCCGACGGAGGAGAAGTCCGCCAGCTGGTCCTGCTTGTCGACGGCCCCCACGGTCAGCGCGGCCTCGGCGGTGCCGGGGGAACCTATGGTGTTCTGGCCGGGGCCGTCGTTGCCGGCGGCGATCACGAACAGCGCGTCCGACTCGGCCGACAGCGTGTTGACCGCGTCCTCCAGCGGGTCGACCTCGCTGCCGGCGTAGCCGCCGAGCGACATGCTCACGACGTCGGCGCCCTGTTCGACCGCCCACTCCATGCCGGCGATGATGCCGGAGTCCCAGCCGGAGCCGTAGTCGTCGAGCACCTTGCCGTCGAGGAGGCGGGCGCCCGGCGCGACACCGGTGTAGGTGCCGCCCGAGTGGGCGCCGGTGCCGGCGGCGGTGGAGGCGACGTGGGTGCCGTGACCGTGGCGGTCCTCCGAGTCCGGCGAGTCGGAGAAGTTCTCCGTGGCGATCACCTGCGGGGCGACGTCCTCGTGTTGGGAGCTGATCCCGGTGTCCAGGATGGCGATGGTGGTGCCCTCGCCGTCGAAGCCGGCCTCCCATGCCTCGGGGGCGCCGATCTGCGGGACGCTGGTGTCGAGCGTCGCCTGGACGTGGCCGTCCAGCGCGATCGACTCGATCCGCGGCGCGGCCGCGAGCCGCTGGGCCTCGCCGGTCGGCTCGGTCAGCGTGTTCCACAGGCCCGCGAGCTCGCCCTCCTCGACGACCAACGCCTCGCCGTTGACGGCGTCGAGCGTCGTCGCCTCGTCGTCCTGGGCACTGAGCAGGTTGGCCTGCCGCTCGCCGGTGTAGGTGACGATGACGCCCAGGCCGCCGCGCTCCCGGTAGGGCTCGCGGCTGAGCTCGGTGACGTTGAACAGCCGTCGGTCCAGGGTGCCGTCGGCTATCAGCCGCTGGGCGTCGGCCGGGATGACGTGGGTGGCGCCGTCGATGGTCAGCGCCCGGACCGGGACGTTCTCCCGGCCCTCGGCGCGGATCAGGCCGGTGACCTCGCCCTCGGCGTCCACGAGGACCCGGTCACCCGTGATCAGCGCGATCCGCGCACCGCCCCGGCTCTGCTCGGCCACCCGGCCGGACGCGCCGCCGGACGAGCCGTCCGACGCCGTGGCCGACGTCATGGCCCCGCTGGTCAGGGCGGCGGCGACGGCTGCGCACGCGGCGACGGCGGCGGTGCGCGATCGCTGTGTTCGCTTCCTCAACTGTTCCCCTCCATAGGTGGGTTGGGGCTCCGGTGGCCCTCGTTGAAGGAGAGGCGTCGGGGGGCGGGAAATGTTGAGCGGCGAGTTGTGTGGGTTCTGCGCGTGACCAGAAAAGGCGCCGGCCCGCCGCCGCTGGTGTGCGGCGACGGGCCGGGCGCGGGGTGGGAATCAGGTGGTGCGGTAGGCGTCGATGAGGGTCTGGGTGGTGGTGTTGCCCTGGCCGTCGACGGCTTCGGCGTGGAAGGAGACGGTGGAGCCGGCGGCCGGGTTGGTGACGGTGACGGCGCCGTCCTCGACCGGGGTTTCGGTCCAGGTCTGGCCGCCGTCGTAGGAGACCGAGACGGTGAGCGAGCCGAGGTTGTCGCCGGCGCCCGAACCCTGCACGGTCACCGGCACCTGGACGGTCTCACCGCCGGGGGCGGTCGAGTCGAGGGCCAGTTCCGGGCTGAACCGGATGGCGCTGGCGGGGAGTTGCACCTGCTCGTCCTCGCCGGGGTCGGCCGAGGTGAAGGTGTAGGAGGCGGTGACCTCGGTGGTCACCGAGGCGCCGATCCCGTCCCGGCTGGCGGTGGTGACCAGCTCGTACTCGGCCTCCTCGGCGGGGAGCTGGAAGCCCACCCAGTCGAGGTAGTCGTCGGCCGTCGCGTACTCCTCGCCGTTCCGGTAGAGGGTGGTCGAGGCGGAGTCGAACAGGCTGTCACCGGTGTGGCCGGCGCCGTCGGCGAACGGGTTGACGACGCCGAACAGCTCGTTCCCGAAGCGGTACAGGCCCTGGCCCTCGTTGATCGCCGGGCCGAAGACACCCACGTTGAAGGTGGCCTCGTAGGTCTCGCCGGCCTCGTAGTCGACCGGGCCGGACCAGTAGTTGGCGTCGATGTTCTCCTCGGGGTCGATCTGCCAGAACTCCTGGGTCCAGGGGCCGGCCGCCGCCTGCACGAACACCTCGGTGGTGCGGGGCAGTTGCACCGGATAGGCGGTGGAGAACCCGCCCGCCGGCACGTTGAACAGGTAGGCGTTCCGGTCCGGCAGCGAGGCGCCCTGGTGGGTGGTGATCCGGGCGAGCTCGTAGGAGCTGACCCGCTTGCGCAGCCCGGTGTAGTACGAGCCGTCGCGGCGGTCCGCCAGGTAGTACTCGCGGTCGTCGTTCACCCAGTTGGTGGTGGCGGTGGCTGAGAACGTGACATCGTCCGGGACGTCGCCGACCTGCGCGGTGCGGAACTCGTTCCCCAGCGTGCCGCCCGTCCACGCCGAGGAGAGGCCGTAGTCCCCGGCCGTGATGTCGTAGTAGGTGCTCACGTCGGTCTGCTCGGCCGCGTAGTCCGGGCCGGTCAGCTGGATGGGCCTGGCGTCGTTCGCGTCCAGGGTGACCGTGGTGTCCTCGGTCAGTTCGACGCCGGGACGCAGCAGCACGTCGACGCCGGTCAGCTCCTCGCCGCCGACGTAGACGCTGGTTTCCGTGAGGTAGCGGCCCTCGGGCAGCCGGATCGTGGCGGTGCCGTCCTCCCCGCCGGACAGGAAGGTGAACTCGTCGCCGTCGAGGCCGAACAGCAGGCTGTCCCAGTCGGCGGTGGGCTGGCCGTCACGGCCGGTGACCTCGATGGTGAGGTCGAACTTCTCCTCCTCGCGGAGGACGGAGCCCGAGGTCCTGACGGTCTCTTCGCCGCCGGTGGCGGTGACGTGCAGCGTGTACGCGCCGAACTGGTCGCCGGCCGCGGTGGAGGCGGTGACGGGGACGGTGGCGGTGCCGCCGGCGGGGATGGTGACCTGGTCGGCGCCGAGGGTGAACAGGCCCTCGGGTGCGGCGGAGCCGTCGGGGGCGCGGCCCTCGACGGTCAGGTCCAGGGTGATGTCCTCGTCGCCGAGGTTGCGGTAGGTCAGCTCCTCGGTGACGGGCTCGGCCTCCTCGTGCGGGAAGGGCACGATGCCGAAGTTCACCGACGGCGTCTCGGCGATCACGGTCTGGGCGAGGGCCGCCGGGACGTCGATGCGCCCGGTGCCCTGCTGGTTCGCCGTGTAGTCGCCCGTCGAGACGGCGGAGCCGGTGAGCGCGGCCTTGATCTGCTCGCCGGTCCAGTCCGGGTGGGCCTGCGCCAGGATGGCGGCGGCGCCCGCGACGTGCGGGGTGGCCATCGAGGTGCCGGAGATCGCGACATAGCCGTCGGCCACCGGGGTGCCCTCGGCCTCGATGACGCTGCCCGGCGCGGCGGCCGCGCCGATGTCGACGCCGGGTGCGGTGACGTCGGGCTTGACGGCGGCGTCGCGGAGCCGGCCGCCGACGGAGGAGAAGTCCGCCAGCTGGTCCTGCTTGTCGACGGCCCCCACGGTTAGTGCCGCGTCGGCGGTGCCGGGGGAACCGAGGGAGTTCTCCGACGGGCCGCTGTTGCCGGCCGCGATCACGAACAGGGCGTCGGACTCGGCGGAGAGGGCGTCGACGGCCGCCTCCATCGGGTCGACCTCCAGCGACTCCCCACCGCCCAGCGACATGTTGATGATGTCGGCGCCCTGCTCGACCGCCCACTCCATGCCGGCGATGATGCCGGAGTCCCAACCGCCGCCCGAGTCGTCGAGCACCTTGCCGTCGAGGAGCCGGGCGCCGGGCGCCACGCCCGTGTAGGTGCCGCCCGAGTGCGCGCCGGTGCCGGCGGCGATGGAGGCGACGTGGGTGCCGTGACCGAAGTGGTCGTCGGTGTCGGACGCGTCGGAGAAGTTCTGCTCCGCGATCACCCGCGGGGTGACGTCCTCGTGGTCGTCCGAGATGCCGGTGTCGAGCACCGCGATGGTGATGCCCTCGCCGTTGAAGCCGGCCTCCCATGCCTCGGGGGCGCCGATCTGCGGGACGCTGGTGTCGAGCGTCGCCTGGACGTGGCCGTCCAGCGCGATCGACTCGATCCGCGGCTCCGCGGCCAGTCGCTGGGTGTCGCCGGTCGGCTCGGTCAGCGTGTTCCACAGGCCGGCGAGCTCGTCGTCGGCCACGGTCAGTGCCTCGCCGTTGATGGCGTCGAGCGTCGTCGCCTCGTCGTCCTGGGCGCTCAGCAGGTTGGCCTGCCGCTCGCCGCTGTAGGTGACGATGACGCCGAGACCGCCACGCTCCCGGTAGGGCTCGCGGCTCAGTTCGGTGACGTTGAACAGCTGGCGGTCGAGTGTGCCGTCGGCTATCAGCCCCTGCACGTCGGCCGGCAGTACGTGGGTGGCGCCCTCGATCTCGAGCACCCGGACGGGGATGTTCTCCCGGCCCTCGGCGCGGATCAGGCCGGTGACCTCGCCTTCGGCGTCGACGACGACCTGGTCACCCGTGATCAGCGCGATCCGCTCACCGCCCTGGCCCTGCTCGGCCACCCGGCCGAACGTGCCGCCGGACGGCCCGTCCGACGCCGTGGCCGGCGCCGTTAACCCCCCGGTCAGGGCGGCGGCCACCGCCGCGCTGGCGATGACGGCAGCACGGGATCGCTGCGTTCGCTTCCTCAACTGGCCCCCTTGCTAGATGAGTTCAGGGGCCTTGGAGTGGCCCCCGATGTAAGACGTGGCTAAGGGGCCGGAATGCTGTCAGAGGAATCGTGAGGAAGTTGCGGCGATTGCGTGCGCGAGCGTCATGGCCTCGACGCACCCGGTCCGGCCCGGCGGGCTCAGCCCAGCAGCGCCTGCGTCACCGTGTAGACCAGGGCGGCGCCCAGGCCCGCCGCCGGCATCGTGATGAACCAGCTGGCCACGATGTCCCGCGCCACCCGCCACCGCACCGCGCTGATCCGCCGGGTGGCGCCCACGCCCATGATCGCCGAGGAGATCACCTGGGTCGTGGAGACGGGCGCGTTGAAGATGTAGGAGGCGGAGTACAGCACCGAGGCGGCCGTGGACTCGGCGGCGAAGCCGCGGGGCGGGTCGAGCTCGATGATCCGGCGGCCCAGCGTGCGCATGATCCGCCAGCCGCCGACGTAGGTGCCGAGCGAGAGCATGCCGGCGCAGGCCAGCTTGACCCAGGTGGGGATGCCGTCCGCCTCGTCCTGCACGTCCGCGATCACCAGCGCGAGCACCACCACGCCCATCGCCTTCTGCGCGTCCTGGAGGCCGTGGCCGAGCGCCATGCCGGCCGCCGAGACGGTCTGGGCCATCCGGAAGCCGCGGTGCGCCCGGCGCGGGTTGGCCTTCCTGAACAGCCAGAGGGTGGCCACCATCACCAGGTAGCCGAGCACCAGGCCGATCAGCGGCGAGACGAACATCGGGAGGATGACCTTGGTGAGGACTCCGTCCCAGTGCACGGCCGAGGCGGCCGCGAGCGCGGCGCCGATCATGCCGCCGAAGAGCGCGTTGGAGGACGACGAGGGCAGCCCGAGGTACCAGGTCACCATGTTCCAGCCGATGGCCCCGAGCAGGGCCGCGAACAGGATGGCCATCCCGCCGTCGCCGGTGGGGGTGTCGATGATGCCCTCGCTGACCGTCCTGGCGACGCCGCTGCCGAGGAAGGCGCCCGCCAGGTTCATCAGCGCGGCCATGCCCAGCGCCACGCGGGGGGTCAGGGCGCGGGTGGAGATGGAGGTGGCGATGGCGTTCGCCGAGTCGTGGAACCCGTTGGTGTAGGTGAAGAGGAGCGCCGTACAGACGACGACTATGAGGCCGAACGTGTCCACGGTGGGATCAGGACTCCTTGACCACGATCGTCTCCACCGTGTTGGCCACCGTCTCGAAGGCGTCCGCGGCCTCTTCCAGCACGTCCACGACCTGCTTCAGCTTCATTACCTCTATGGCCTCGTAGGAGCCGCTGAAGAGGTGGGCGAGCAGCTTGCGGTGGACCCGGTCGGCCTGGTTCTCCAGGCGGTTGACCTCGATCCAGTACTCGCTGAGCTGCTCCATGGTGCGCAGCCGGGGCATCGCCTCCGCGGTGAGCTCGGCGGCCCGGTTCAGCACCTCGATCTGTTCCTCGACGCCCCTGGGCAGCTCGTCGATCTCGTAGAGGACGACCAGGTCGACGGCCTCCTCCATGAAGTCCATGATGTCGTCGAGGGTGGAGGCAAGCCGGTACACGTCCTCGCGGTCGAAGGGCGTGATGAAGGACGAGTTCAGCTGGTGCAGGATGGCGTGCGTCGCGTCGTCCCCGGCGTGTTCGGCGGCGCGCATCCGTTCGGCGATCTCGACGCGCGTAGCGGCGTCGGCACCCAGGAGCTCCATGAGCAGCTTCGAACCGCTCAGAACGTTGTCGGCGGCCATGGCGAACAGTTCGTAGAAGCTGGTCTCCCTGGGGGTCAGGCGAAATCGCACTACGGTTCCTCTGGCGTTCATCGACGGGTGTCCCCGCTGATGCTAGAGGCAGATTCCGGCCACGGCCACGTGGGGTGGAAGGGTCAGCGATTTCCGTTATAAGGCCCGTACGGACCGTCGCTGCTGCTCCAGCCGCCACCGTGGCCGCGACCGCGGCCGGTGACCGCCTGCAGGGCCGGCCGGACGTCCACCAGGTACACGATGGTGGCCACGGTGCCCGCGAGCACCAGGAGCATCATCGGCAGCACCAGCTGCGCGGCCACCGTGATGCCGAGGACGATCAACCAGAACGGCTTGGTCTGCTTGCCGGCCGCCCGGTAGGCGTCCTCCCGCTGGAGTGCGGCGTGCACCAGCGCGAAGACACTGAGCAGCAGCAGCCCGAGGAAGATGAAGCTGATCACTGAGCTGAAGCCTGACAGGAGCATGCTGTCCTCCACCAAGTCGTCAACGCCGAGGGTTACCGTCCACGGTACTGGGCCGGGGCCCGCGCGGGTAATGGTCGCGGGGGCCCCCGACCGGCCCGTGGCGTCGGTGCCACGGGCCTCGGTCGGTCTTCTCAGTCCTTCGGCGGGGTCTTCTTGACCGTCGTCCTGCGGGCGCCCGGCTTGCGCTGCCTCGGTACCTCGGCGGTGGGCTCGGCGTCGGGCTCCGCCTCGGCGGACGCCGCCGGCTCGCGCACCGGCTCCGGCTCGGTGACCGGCACCTGCTCGGCGCGCTCGACCGTCACCTCGGGCTCGTCCTCGCCCGCGGCACGGCGGCGGTCCACCACGGTGCGGCCGCGCTCGGCCAGGACGTCGTAGGTCTCGCGGGCCCGCACCGCGTACTCGAGGGCGATGCCCACGCCCTGCATCGCCGCGTGCTGGGCCTGCTCGCGCAGCTTCGGCAGCCGCTCGGGCGCCTGCTCGCGCAGCCGCTCGAAGGTGGCCGGCAGCTCGCGCAGCTTCTGCGCGGCCAGGTCGGCGGTGCCGGCGGCCACGTAGAGCGGGGTGGAGTTGGAGAGGGTCTTCCGGAGGTCGTCCGTGATGGTCATCGAGGGTTCTCCTTGTGCGTGCGTTCCTGGTGCGTGGCTGCCTGCTGGTGCTCCCGCCGGAACGAGTCGTAGATCTGGAGCAGCGCCTGCTTCTGGAGCTCGTCGAGGTGCGGATCCGCCCGCACCGCCTCCCGCACGCCGGCGGCGGGCCGGTCGCCCTCCGCGTCGTCCTGGGCGCGCTCGTCGAGGATCCCGGCCTGGACGTAGAGCGTCTCGGCGGAGATGCGCAGACCCTTGGCGATCTGCTGGAGGATCTCCGCGCTCGGCTTGCGCAGCCCGCGCTCGATCTGGCTGAGGTACGGGTTCGACACCCCGGCCGCCTCGGCCAGCTGCCGCAGGGACAGCCGTGCCTGCCGACGCTGCTCCCGCAGGAACTCGCCGAGGTTGCCGACGCCGAGTGAAGCCATGCCACCAGCGTGCCGCACCTTGCTAACTATTGCAAGCGCCCTGCTTGCGGCAGCTATCCAGGGCGGTCGGGCCGGGCTTGCCTAAAGGTGTTAGGTAGCTGCATAATCGCTTTCGGCAGATGGGAAAGGGGTTATGGCATGGCGAGGGCAGGGTTGACCGCCGAGCGCCTCACGCGGGCGGGCGCGGAGCTCGCCGACGAGGTGGGCTTCGACCAGGTGACGGTCTCGGCGCTCGCCAGGCGGTTCGACGTCAGGGTCGCGAGCCTCTACTCCCATCTGCGGAACTCCCAGGACCTCAGGACCCGGATCGCCCTGCTCGCCCTGGCGGAGCTGGCCGACCGGGCCGCCGAGGCCCTGGCCGGGCGGTCGGGCAAGGACGCCCTGATCGCCTTCGCCCACGTCTACCGCGACTACGCCAGGGAGCATCCGGGCCGATACGCCGCCGCCCGGCTGCGGCTCGACCCGGAGACGGCGGCCGCCAGCGCCGGCGTCCGGCACGCGCGGATGACGCGGGCGATCCTGCGCGGCTACGACCTTCCCGAGCCGGACGAGACGCACGCGGTCCGGCTGCTGGGCAGCGTCTTCCACGGCTACGTCAGCCTGGAGCTCGCCGGCGGCTTCGACCACAGCGCCCCCGACCCGGCGGAGAGCTGGTCCCGGGCGCTGGACGCGCTCGACGCCCTGCTGCGGAACTGGCCCGCGCCCTGAACGGCAATCGACAGATCGACAGATCGACAGATCGACAGGCTGAGAACGATGCACAGTGCGGAGCACCACCACCTGATCACCACCCCCGTCACCGCCGACCTGCTGCGCGGCGCCCTCGACCTGGAGCGCACCGCGCGCGGCCTGCTGCCGCACCGGCTGCCACCCGCGGCCCGCGCGCGGTCCGCCGACCCGCAGCTCGCCATGGCCGAGTCCCAGCCGTCGGGCGTCCGCCTCGCGCTCCGAACCCGGGCGACCGTCGTCGAGCTGGACACGCTGCCCACCCGGCGGAGCTATCTCGGCGCCCCACCCCGCCCGGCGGGCCGCTACGACCTGCTCGTCGACGGCCTGCCGGCCGGCCAGGCCGCCGTGGCCACCGGCGGCGACACCCTCACCGTCGACCTGGCCACCGGCACCACCGAGCACCGGGAGGGGCCGGCCGTCACCCTCCGCTTCGCCGACCTGCCCGCCCGGCCCAAGGACGTCGAGATCTGGCTGCCGCACAACGAGACCACCGAGCTCGTCGCGCTGCGCACCGACGCCCCCGTCGAGCCGGTGCCGGACCGGGGCCGGAAGGTGTGGCTGCACCACGGCAGCTCGATCAGCCAGGGCTCCGACGCCGCGAGCCCCACCACCACCTGGCCCGCGCTCGCCGCCTCGCTCGGCGGCGTGGAGCTGATCAACCTCGGCTTCGGCGGCGGCGCCCTGCTCGACCCGTTCACCGCCCGCGCGATGCGCGACACCCCGGCCGACCTGATCAGCGTCAAGATCGGCATCAACCTCGTCAACGCCGACCTGATGCGGCTGCGCGCCCTCGGCCCCGCCGTGCACGGCTTCCTGGACACCATCAGGGACGGCCACCCCACCACGCCGCTGCTGGTCGTCTCCCCGCTGTACTGCCCGATCCACGAGGACACCCCGGGTCCCGCCGCCTTCGACCTCGGCGCCCTCGCCGAGGGCCGGCTGCGGTTCCAGGCCACCGGCGACCCGGCCGAGCGCGCCGCCGGGAAACTGACCCTCACCGCCATCCGGGAGGAGCTGGCCCGCGTCGTGCGGCAGCGGTCCGCCGAGGACCCGCACCTGTGGCTCCTCGACGGCCGCGAGCTCTACGGCGAGGCCGACCACGCCGAACTGCCGCTGCCCGACGCGCTCCACCCGGACGCCGCCACCCACCGGCGCATCGGCGAGCGCTTCGCCGCGCTGGCCCTCGCCGCCGGCGGGCCGCTCGCGGCGCGCGACGCCTGACGCCCGCCGCCGGCCGTCGCGCAGCCGCGGCAGGGCGCGGTGGCGAGCCAGCGCGCCGCCGCCGCGCCGCAGGCGGCGGCCCACGACAGGCCGACCGCGATCAGGCCGGCCGGCACCGGCCTGGCCGGCTCCTCGTGGTGGTCGTGCCGGCTCATGTCCGGTGTCCCCCTTCGGTGAGGACGTCCCGCATTACGCGACGCGCGCGGGAGAGGCGGCTCTTGACGGTGCGGTCGGCATGTCGAGCACGTCGGCGCAGGCGGCGCGGGACAGGTCCGCCACGTGGACGAGGATCGACACCTCGCGCTCGCGCGGCGGGAGTTCGGCCAGACCGGCCCGGATCTCCAACCGGTCGACGACCGCGCCGGGGCCGCCGCCGCCGTCGTCGTCGGCCCCGGCCTCCGCGACCTCACACACCCTCCCCGCACATCTCTTTGCACACCTGCCGGTCACCCCCGTCAGTCGGGCTCCGGGTGGAAAAGGTTCACGGACCCGGCGGGTTTCCGCGGCGCGCGGTGGGCGGTCCCGGCGCGCCGGACGGCGCGAGGTAGCTTGCTGTCATCTGGTTGTTCATCTCGCCGACGCCGGCGGGACATCGGCACAGAGGTGGCGGG
>NZ_SMKI01000906.1 GCF_004348415.1 Streptomyces hainanensis | reverse complement strand
CCCACCCGTCCAGCAGGAACTGCCGCCCGCGCTGCGGCTCCCGGTCGAGTTCGAGTCGCTGCCGTCGCCCGACCTGGTCGCGGACCGGGTCGCGGACGAACGCGCCCGCCGGTTCGAACCGTGGGCCTGGCCGCTGCTGCGGCTGCGGGTGCTGACCACCGCCCCCGAGGAGCACACCCTCCTCGTCCACGCCCACCACCTCATCGGCGACGGCTACAGCGCCGCGCTCCTCGGCCGCGAACTCCTCGCCTCCTACGACCGGTTCGCCGACCAGGCCGGCCACGCCGACCAGGCCGAACCCCCGCCGCCACGCGCCACGTTCCGCCAGTACGTCACCCTGCTCGAACACCAGGACCCGGGCCGGGCCCCGTTCCGGGCCCCGTTCCGGGACCCGGTGGCCGACGCCTGGCGGGCCCGCCACGACGCCCCCTACCAGCGGCCGGAACCCGGCCCGGGCGGCGGCGGGTTCGGCTCCGCCGGCGTCACCCTCGACGCCGGGCTGACCGGCCGACTCCGCCGCCTCGCCGCCACCGTCGGCGCCACGACCTACGCCCCCGTCCTGACCGCCTACTACCGGGCGCTGGCCGCCCTCACCGGGCGCCGGGACCTCGTCCTCGGGCTCGCGGTCACCGGACGCGACCACCGACTCCCCGACATCGACCGGCTGTTCGGCCCCCTGGCCACCGCCGTGCCGCTCCGCCCCGCCGTGG
>NZ_SMKI01000905.1 GCF_004348415.1 Streptomyces hainanensis | reverse complement strand
GGTCGGTGTGGTGGTCGGTGTGGGGGTCAGCGCGCGGTGTGGCGCAGCCCCGCGACGAGGAGCGCGACCAGGCGGCGGGCGTCGTAACGGGGGTCGTCGTCCGCGCCGATGCAGAGGTTGCCGACGCCGCGCATGAGCTGCAACGCCTCGACGTCGGACCGGATCTCGCCGGACTCGGCCGCGGCGGCGAGGAGTTGGGCGCAGACGGGCACCAGCCGGTCGAGGAAGTGGGCGTGCAGCGCCTCGAACCCGGCGTTGTCGGACCGCAGCACGTCCGCGAGGCCGTGCTTGGTGACCAGGAAGTCGACGAAGCGGTCGATCCACCGCTCCAGCGCGACGTACGGGGTGGGGGCGGACGCCAGCAGCGCGGGGCCGGCCTCGGCGCACGCCTCGACCTGGTGCCGGTAGACGGCGATGATCAGGTCCGCGCGGGTCGGGAAGTGCCGGTAGATCGTGGCCGTGCCGACGCCGGCCCGGGCCGCGACCTCGCGCACCGGCACCGCCACCCCCGACGTGACGAAGAGCGCGGCGGCCGCCTCCAGCAGGGACTCCTCGTTGCGCCGCGCGTCCGCCCGCTTCGGCCGCCCCCCGCCGCTGCCGCCGTCGTTCATCGTGCGCTCCCTCCGCGGTCGTCCTTGCTAACCGGGACACTGTTCCGTATCGTCAAACGGGACGGTGTTCCGGTTGCTCGTCACTTGCCATGATGGCAGAGCGCCC
>NZ_SMKI01000904.1 GCF_004348415.1 Streptomyces hainanensis | reverse complement strand
GCGGGGACGGTTGCCGCTCGGCCTTGGCCATCCGGGGCGGCACGGCGAGCTGGACGACGTCCGCGAGGGCACCGGCGTAGCGGTCGGCGACGGCGCGGCAGAGCCGCAGCAGCTCCGGGGTGAGCACCTGTTCGGTGGAGAGCACCTGGGCCAGGGGGGCGAGCACGCCGGGGAAGTCGCTGTCGGCGCGCCGCTCGACGACGAAGCCGTTGATCAGGCGGCCGCCCTCGCGGCGGCCGTCGCGCTGCCCGGCGCCGAAGCGGACCCGGACCCGGACGCCGGGCAGCGCCTCGGCGTCCATCGCGGCGGGGACGGCGTAGTCGAAGAAGCGGTCGAGGTGGACCATGCCCTTGTCCACCAGGACCCGGGCCACGGGCAGCCGCTCGGCCAGCGGCGCGCCCCGCCAGGTGCGCGGGGGCGTGCGCTTGCGGGCGGCGCCGCGCAGCAGCGCCAGCTGCTCGCCCGCCGGGCCCTGGCCACCCCGCTCGCTCCGGGGGCCCGTCTCACTCACGGTGCCCAGTACAGCAGATCCCTCGGACAGGCGGCGCCGACCGTGGTCGGCGGCGCATGTCCGAGGGATCCGAGGCCGTGCTACGGGGTCAGACGCCGGCGGCGGTGCGGAGGGCGTCGACGCGGTCGGTGCGTTCCCAGGTGAAGTCGGCCAGTTCGCGGCCGAAGTGGCCGTAGGCGGCGGTCTGGGCGTAGATCGGGCGCAGCAGGTCGAGGTCGCGGA
>NZ_SMKI01000903.1 GCF_004348415.1 Streptomyces hainanensis | reverse complement strand
GGACAGCACCTGTTCGGTGGCCGGGGGGCCGGCGTCGGGGGCGGCGAGGACGTTGAGCAGGTCGTAGTCGGCGAAGCCGGTGAAGTCGGGGTCGTCCTCGAGGGCGTCGACTATCTCGTGGAGGAGGCGGTTGTAGCCCTGGTCGTCGTCGGGGCGCCAGCCGGCGCCCCGGTCTATGCCGTAGTCCTCGAAGGGCTGTGACATGCGCAGCCAGTGGTGCAGGGGGACGGCGCGGTAGGCGAGGCGGCCGTAGGAGCTGGCGGCGAAGTGGTCGGCGGTGGCGGGGAAGAACTCGTCGAACCGGTCGCGGGTGCTGATGTCGGCCTCGCTGTCGGGGAAGTCGACGAAGACGGTGAGGGCCGTGACGTCACCGGTAGCGGGTGCGAACCCGGGGGCGGCGCCGATGGTCTCGGTCAGCCCCTCGGCCAGGCTGGGGTGCGCCTCGGGGGCGCAGTCGGTGACCGTGGTCGAGCCCGCCGCGGGGGTGCCGGTCGGCGGGGTGACCGCGGTGCCGGGCGTGCTGCCGAGGAGGAGGGCGAGGGACCCTCCGGCGGCGAGCGCGGCCCGGCGGCCGGGTATGTGCGGCATGCGTCCACGATGGGACCGCGAATCGGCGGGGCGCCCGTGGAGTGACGCGTTCGGGTGGCGGGTACCCGAAGGTTCCGGCGGGGCGGATGACGCGCTCGGGGTGCAGGAGGCCGGAGGGGGCGCGTGCGTGGTGCGCGTGTTCGGCGCGGG
>NZ_SMKI01000902.1 GCF_004348415.1 Streptomyces hainanensis | reverse complement strand
GCGTGACACGGTCCCTCAGATCGGCCAGCCGCCGGTCTCCGATGCCGGAGACCTCGCCCAGCTGCTCGATGGTGGTGAACGCCCCGTTGGACTCGCGGTAGCCGATGATGTTGCCCGCCAACACCGGGCCGACGCCCGGAAGTTCCTGGAGCTGCTCGGAGGTCGCGGTGTTGATACTGATCCGGCCGCCGGCGGCCGGGGCCGGTGCGGGGGGCGGCGCGGGCCCGGCGGACGGCGGGGCGCCGACCAGGATCTGCTCGCCGTCCACCAGTGGCCTGGCCCGGTTGAGGGCGTCGGTGTCGGTGCCGGGCGCGCTGCCGCCGGCCGCCTCGATGGCGTCCGCCACCCGGGAGCCGGCGGGCAGCGAGTAGATCCCGGGCTCGGCCACCTCCCCGGCGACGTCGACCACGAGCGGGGCCGCGGCGCTCGGCGAGGGCGCGCCAGCCGAGGCGCCCGCCGAGGCGGCGGGCGAGTCGGGCGGCACGTCCGTGGGCAGGTCGGTGGGCGCGGCCGGTGGGTTCGAGGTGGCGACGGTGACGGCCTGGGGCCGGCCCGTCCAGAAGTGGTGGACGGCGAAGCCCGCCGCGACCAGCAGCAGCACGCCGAGCGCGGCCAGCGTGCGCGGTTCGAGGCCACACCGGCCCCTCAACCACACGGGCCACCGCTCCCCCATGGCCAGCCGGGCCCGCCGCCAGGCCGGGGAGCCGGCCGACGGGGAATCGACGGCCGGCGGGGAGT
>NZ_SMKI01000901.1 GCF_004348415.1 Streptomyces hainanensis | reverse complement strand
AGTTGGTGGGGCTGGTGGGGGGTGACGAGCGGGACCGTGTCCGCCGGGTCACGGCGAATCCCACCAGCCGCCGCACCAGCCGCGGCGCGGGTCTGGCGCCCAGCGCCTCCAACAGCCGCTCGTCGAACAACGCGTTCACCGCGGAGCGGGCCACCGGCGCCAGCACCCGCGGCAGCCGGGACACCAGGACGCCCCGGGTCGCCTCCAGCAACGCCCGGCCCTCGTCCGTGACCGCGAAGGCGCGCCGCTCGAAGGCGTCCATCCACGCGGTCAGGGCGGCGTAGGAGTCGGGAAACCCGCCGATTCCCATCCGGTCGGCGAGGCCGGCGTAGAACCGGTGGGCCGCCGCCTGTTCGGACGGGGTCGTCGGGCGCCGGCCGAACGCGTCGATATGCCGCAGGGGAGAGACACAGAACGCCGCCAGCACATGGACGAACTCCTCCTCACCCACCGGAAGACCGGCGTGCAGCGCGTTCATCGCCGCCACCGCGCGACGCCCCTCCGGCGCGTCCAGACCATGCTCGATCAGGGCGAACATCAGCTCACCTGTGGCCTTCGCGCGCTCCACCGGACGACCGGTCATCTTCCCGGTGTCCACCAGCACCCTGGCGATGCCCGGCACGGCGAAGGTCCGGTAGAAGCCGAGATTCAGCCCCATGCGCAGCTCGCCGGGGAACTCCTCGACCGCCAGCCGGCGGTAGACGGCGTGCGCCCGCTGCTCGTCCACGACCCTCCCGC
>NZ_SMKI01000900.1 GCF_004348415.1 Streptomyces hainanensis | reverse complement strand
CTCCTGACCCTCCGGCCCGGCCACCCGCCCGGAGCGACCGCTCCGCCGGCCCGGCCCGACCGGGGGCGGCGATGCCGGCGCCGCGCCGTTGGCGCGGCACAGCCGTACGGTCCGGCCCGGCCGGCCGGTACCGGCTCGTTCCGTTGGTGCAGGGCGACCCGCGGTCGCCGTGGCCCGGCGACCGGCGCGAGCGCCGGCCGGTCCGGACGCGGCGACGCCGCACCAGGTCAGTGCCGCTGGCACGTAGCCGATGGCCGCGCAGGCCCGGCCGGACGCCACGCGGTGACGCCGCATCCCGGCCGGCTGGTCGGCCCGGCGTCGTTCCGCTGGAGCGGGCCCGACGGCCGCACACGTTCCGGTCGGCGACCGCCGAGGCCGTACCACGAGGCCGCGCTCCGGTCCGGCCGGTCCGGACGCGGCGATGCCGCACCCGGGGCCGTTCAGCCCGCCCGACCATGCTGCGCCGTGCCGGCGCCGGTCGGTCCTGGAGCGGCGTTGCTCCGAGTTCGCTCCGCTGACGCGGAGCCGACCACGTGCGGGCTCGGCCGGCGTGTGCGGTCGCCGTGCGGCGACGTCGCGCCCCGGCCCAGCCGGTCCCGGCCATGCCGGCACCGCTCCGGCCGGCCGGCCCGGCGGGCCCGCCGGGCCCGGGGGCGGCGAACCCGCCCCGCCCGGGGCCGTCGCCGCCACACCGCCCGGTCGTACCGGGCGGCCGGCCGGCAGGCAGTGGCTTCCGGGGGTCC
>NZ_SMKI01000899.1 GCF_004348415.1 Streptomyces hainanensis | reverse complement strand
GCCCACGCACCACCCCCCGCGAAAAGGACCACCTCGTGACGCCACCCGTCCCCGCCGACCCGACCGTGCTGCACCCGCTGCCCGAGCAGCCGCGGGTCGTGCTGCTGAAGCCGCTGGTCACCTCGCCACTGATCGAGGTCGGCGAGTTCTCCTACTACGACGACCCCGACGACCCGACCGCCTTCGAGACCCGGAACGTGCTGTACCACTACGGCCCCGAGAAGCTGGTCATCGGGAGGTTCTGCGCGCTGGGCGAGGGCGTGCGGTTCCTCATGAACGGCGCCAACCACCGGATGGACGGCCCGTCGACGTTCCCGTTCCCGATCATGGGCGGCTCCTGGTCAGAGCACTTCGACCTCGTCACCGGCCTGGGCGGCCGCGGGGACACCGTGCTCGGCCACGATGTCTGGCTCGGCTACCGGTCGACGGTGATGCCAGGCGTGCGCGTCGGGCACGGGGCGATCGTCGCCGCCGGCTCGGTCGTCGTCGACGACGTCCCCGACTACGGGATCGTCGGCGGCAACCCCGCCCGCCTCATCCGCCGACGGTTCGACGACGCGGACGTCGAGCGGCTGCTGGCCGTGGCCTGGTGGGACTGGCCGCTCCCGCACATCACCCGGCACGTCCGCACGATCATGGCCGGCGGCATCGACGAGTTGGAGCGCGCGGCGGCCGAACTCCCGCGCCGCTGACCCACCGACCGGCACCACGGAAGCGAGACACCCGCATGCCCGACCCCGCCC
>NZ_SMKI01000898.1 GCF_004348415.1 Streptomyces hainanensis | reverse complement strand
GGGTGGGGGAGGGGCCCGGCACCCTGCGGCTGCCCGAGCCGGCGACGCCGACCTGGCTCACCGTCGTCAACCTCGTCCTCACCGTGACCCTGATGGTGGCGCTGATCGCCGAGGCCATGCCGCTGCCGGTGCTCTTCGTCCTCGGCTTCACCGTCGCCCTGGTCTTCAACCACCCCACCTGGGAGAGCCAGCAGGCGCTGCTCGAACGGCACGGCAGGAACGTCGTGTTGGTGACCACCATGATCTTCGCGGCCGGCGTGCTGACCGGCGTCCTCACCGGCACCGGCATGATCGACGAGATGGCCAGGGCGCTGGTCGACGTCATACCCGGCTCGCTCTCCGGCCACCTGCCGGTGCTGGTCGCGATCACCGGCATGCCGCTCAGCCTCGTGTTCACCCCGGACGCCTACTACTTCGGCGTGCTCCCGGTGCTCGCCGAGACGGCGGCCGGCTCGGGCACCGACCCGGCCGAGGTCGGACGGGCCGCCATCCTCGGCCAGATGACCACCGGCTTCCCGCTCAGCCCGCTCACCGCCTCCACGTTCATCCTGGTCGGCATGAGCGGCGTGTCCCTCGGCGAGCACCAGCGGTTCGTCTTCCGCTGGGCCTTCGCCACCTCCCTGGTGATGACCGCCGGCGCCCTGCTGACCGGCGCCTTCGCGCTCTGACGCCTGGCCGCCCCCCGAACGGAACCCGACCGCGGCGCGCGCCTCCGACGCCGGTGCCGCGCCGGCGTGGACGTGTCCGAC
>NZ_SMKI01000897.1 GCF_004348415.1 Streptomyces hainanensis | reverse complement strand
ACCCCTGGCACCCTTGGCGCCCTTGCCCGAGCCCCGCCGGGGCTCCCCGCCCTGCGCCTTCGCCCTCGCCTGGGCCGCGGCCTTCGCCGCCGCCTTGGCCTTCGCGGTCGGCTTCGCCTTCGGCGCGGCCGGCTCGCCCCGCGAGCTGTTGACCGTCCGGCCCCGGACGATCCCGACGAACTGCTCCACCAGCTCGGTGGTCCGGTCCTCCCGCCACGCCAGACCGACGCGCGACTCGGGCGCGCCGGTGACCGGCCGGTAGGTGAGGTCCCTGCGGTGGTGGAGCCGGGCCAGCGACTGCGGGACGACGAGCACGCCGACGCCCGCCGCGACCAGCTCGATCGCGTCCGCCGTGGTGGCGGGGCGCTCGTCCGCCGGCCGGCCGGGCGGCCGCTCCCAGTCGAGCGTGTCGTCGAGCGGCCACAGCACCAGCTCGTCCGCGAGCTCGTCCGCCGTCACCTCGTCGACCGCCGCCACCACGTGGTCCTTCGGGACCACGACCACCGTCGTCTCGGTGTAGAGCGGGATCACGCTCAGGTCGGCGCGGTCGACCGGCAACCGCAGGAACACGGCGTCGGCGTCCCCGCCCCGCACCGCCCCGGCCGCCTCGGCGGCCGGCATCCCGGCCAGCCGGAGCGGGACGTCCGGCTGCCGCTCGCCCCAGATCCGGGCCCACTTGCCCGGCGTCACGCCCGGCACATAGCCGAGCCGGAACGAGGGGGCCGCTTCCTGGACCGCCTCCGGGGCCGGGGC
>NZ_SMKI01000008.1 GCF_004348415.1 Streptomyces hainanensis | reverse complement strand
CGCCCACCCGGCGCCAGGTGCCGGCGGGCCGCCGCCAGGGTGGCGGCCAGGCCGTCGAAGGCGTGCGTGGAACCGACGCAGAGCACCAGGTCGAATCGGTGCGGCGCGGTGAACCCGGCCGCCTCTCCCCGATGCAGCACCAGCCGCTCGTCCACCCCCAGCTCCCGCGCGGCCCCCCAGGCCCGGTCCAGCGCGGCCTCGGCGACGTCGACGCCCTCGGCCCGCAGCCCGGGATGCGCCGCGAGGGCGCGCAGCAGCCACTCGCCGCCGCCGCACCCGAGGTCGAGCACCCGGCCGTCGCCGCGTGCGACGGCGTGGTGGAGCAGCTCCGCCACCGCGTCGTCGTCGAGCGGTGCCCCGATCGGGTGGTTCGTGTGGGCGAGGCGAGACAGCTGTTCACGATGCATCGCCGGAGCGTGTCACGCCGCGCGCGCGTCCGCACCCGCTTTTCCCGGCGCGGACGCGGCATTGACGTGCCACCGGTCCACTCCTAACGTCAACGAGGTTTCGCCGCCTCGAAAGCGCTTACCGTTGTCCGTTGCTCCGGAGGGAGATCCTGTGATCAGCACGCGCCGGACCCTGCTCGCTTCCCTGCTCGGCTTACCGCTCGGACTCGCCACGGCCCCCATCGCACTCGCCGCCCCCCGAGAGGACAACAGACCGGTGCCGCGCACCCTCTACATCGCCGGCGACTCGACCGCCGCCCAGAAGTACGCCACCGCGGCACCGGAGACGGGCTGGGGCATGGCCCTCCCCTTCTTCCTTCGCCCCACCCTCACGGTCGCCAACCACGCGATGAACGGCCGCAGTTCGAAGAGCTTCGTGGACGAGGGCCGGTTGGCCGCCATCCTGGAGTCGATCCGCCCCGACGACCTGCTCCTCGTCCAGTTCGCCCACAACGACGAGAAGATCGAGGACCCCACGCGGTACACCGAGCCGTGGACCACCTACCAGGACCACCTGCGCCAGTACGTCACCGAGGCCCGGGCGCGCGGCGCCCGACCGGTGCTCGCCACCTCCGTCGAACGCCGCCGCTTCGACGCCGCCGGCGACGCGGTCCCCACGCACGGCGACTACCCCGCCGCCATGCGCGCCCTCGCGGCCGAGGAGCGGGTCCCGCTGCTCGACATCCAGCGGATCTCCCTGTCCCTCTGGCAGAAGCTCGGCGCCGAGGAGACCAAGCGGTACTTCAACTGGACCGGCACCGTGCAGGACAACACCCACTTCAGCCCCCTGGGCGCCATCGAGATCGCCCGCCTCACCGCCGGCCGCCTGGCGGCCGAGGAGGTCCTCCGCCGACCGGACGTGCGCCGCCTCGACGACGACATCCCCGAATCGTGGATCACCTGGCCCGAGGGGTGAGTGGGCGGTCGCGGCTCAGGCCCGCGGTGCCAGGGTGCGGAGGACGCAGAACTCGTTGCCCTCGGGATCTGCCATGACCACCCAGCTCCGGTCCGCGCCCTGGCCCACATCCGCCCTGGTGGCGCCGAGGCGGAGCAGTCTGTTCACCTCGTCCTCGGTGCTGCCGTCGATCGGGCTCACGTCGAGGTGAAGCCGGTTCTTCACGGCCCTGCCCTCGGGCACCTGGACGAACAGCACGGTGGGCGGCATCTGGCGGGCCCGAACATCCTCGACGGTCGGCACCCAGGAGCCGATCTCGACCTTGCCCTCGCTCCGGTCGATCACCTCGAAGTCCAGCACCTCGCACCAGAAGGTCGCGAGCCGCTCCGGATCACGACAGTCAATCGCCAACTCCGTGAACCTGCTTGTCATAACTCTCCCTGATCGTTCGGGCGGGGCTCAGGGTACGCCGCCGGTCCGACAGATCCGAGATCCTTCCTGTACACCGAGACCCGGGTGGGCGGCCGGATGCACGACGCCGCCCGCACGGTCGCCGCGGCGCGGGATGACTATGATCTGCTCAGGGCGAACGCGCTTTCCCCAGACGCGACACCGGCCATGATCACCAGCCTGTTGAAGGAGTTCCGGGCATGAGCAGCGACATGGACCGCACCGCCGTCGAGTGGGTCAGGTCCTCCTACAGCGACGCCAACGGCGGACAGTGCGTCGAGTTCTCCCGCACGTTCGCGCCGAGCGGCGCGATACCCGTGCGTGATTCCAAGGCCCAGGGGCCGATGCTGGTCCACACCCACGGCGGCTGGTCCGCTTTCGTCTCGGCCGTGGTGAGCGGCGCGTTGTGACGGTCGTGAACCGGCTGGTCACCCACGCCGAGTTGGACGAGGCGCACACGGCCGCGCGGCAGCTCTCGGTGTCGGCGCGGCTCGAAGCCGTCCTCGCGGACGGTCGCGCCCTGGTGCTGCTCGCCGACCGTGGCTGGAGCTCGTCCCTGATCGGCGCGGCGGACCTCCGCGACGGGACCTCGGTCGAGGACATCGTGGACACGGCCCGGACGGTTGTCGGCCCCGACGAGCCGATCGACGGGCAGAGCCAGGAACAGGCGGCCGCCGCCCACTGGTCGGCGCTCGCCGACATCCTCGCGCGGCAGGGCGTGGACGCGGATCCGCGGGAGTTGGCGCGACTGCCACACGACGTGGTGCTCGGCGCACGCCTCCGGGACTGGCTCACGGGCTCCTGAGGCGCGGCCTGCGTTCCTCCCGGTGTTCACCCGGACAGGCGATGGCGTGCCGCTGGCTGCCCTGAAGCGGGACCACGACGAGGACCACGGCCCCGCGCCCGACCCGCGGAGCCTCGCATGACGGCTGGCAGGCTCCGATCTGCTGTCGCGCACGTGCCTCGGCGAGTTGCGTGCTTCCCGGGGCGAGTTCGCCTCGAACGACACCCGAGGCCTCGACGAGCCGGAGCCAGGGAGTGTGAGCATCACATGGGCGACGCTGGGGAGTGAGGGCCGCTCCTCATCCTGCGGCCCCGCGGCCACCGCTTCCGTGTCACAGGCGCACGGAGACGTTCCCGACCGTGGCCACTATGGTCAGCTCGCCGCCGATCGCCTGCAGGTACGCCGCCATCGTGGCGGTATCCAGACGGTCCTGGCCCAGCTCGATCTGACTGACGCGCCCCTGGGTGACCCCCATGGCCTTCGCTACCTGTCCTTGTGTGATGCCTTGCGCCTTGCGGAGCGACGCCAGTTCGTATCCGCGTTCGGCGTTGAGCATGTTCTCCTTGATGGCTTCGATGCGGGCCCGCTCCTCAGGGCCGACCGCAGCCGGGAGGTCTTCCATGCCGCTCAGGTTCACCGGTCCTCATCCTCCTCTTCGAGTGCCTCGAGATAGGCCTGATATCTCGCGTCAGCTTCCCGGATGGCCCCGGGATACCAGGCGTTCCAGTGCCGCTTGGCTGCTTTGTTCCCCGCCACGAGGAAGATCGCCCGTCGCGCTGGATCGAACACGAAGAGCATCCGAATGCAGACGGTCGAACCGTTTCGTGGACGGAGCTCGCGCATGTTTCGGAAACGGCTGTCGTTGATCGCGCCGACAGTGGGGCGGCGCAACGCTGGCCCCTCCTGCTGAAGACGCTCCAATGCGGCCAGGACGTGGAGATAGCTGTCGCGGTCCTCCTTGGCGAGGTCGTTGAGCCAGTCAAGGACATCCGCGAAGAACCTCAGTTCGTACGGTCCGTTCACACCCGATATTAGCACGGGCTAATATTCTGGGCCAGGCGCGCTGCCGGCCTCGCGGACGGCGCTGGCCTCACGCCCCGGTGGGGGAGAGGGTCGGGGCCGCGGTCCGGCCTATTGACACCTTCGTTGGTCTGGACCAATCTGGCTGCCCAGCGGTGGCCACCGTTTCCTCCCGCAGCACCCCCACCACTTGACGCTACGGAGGCGAGCGTGGACAGCACCAACCTGCGCCGGCTGCTCGGCGCGACGGCTCTGGCCGGCGCCCTGGCTCTCACCGGCGCCGCCCCGACCGCGGGCGCGAACGACCTGGGAACGGCCGAGGCCGCGGCGGAAGCCGTCGCGCCGACCGCGGTCCCCGAGCACGCCCTGACCGGCTACTGGCACAACTTCAGCAACGGGTCCGTCGTGCAGAAGCTGCGCGACGTGTCGGACGAGTACGACATCATCGCGGTGGCGTTCGCCGAATCCACGTCGACCCCGGGAGGGATCGACTTCACCCTCGACCCGGTGCTCGGATACGCGTCCGAGCAGGAGTTCAAGGACGACATCGCCGCCAAGCAGGCCGAAGGCGTCTCCGTCATCATCTCGGTCGGCGGCCAGAACGCGAGCGTCTCGGTCACCGACAGCGCCTCGGCCCAGGCGTTCGCCAACTCGACCCTCGGCCTGATGAACGAGTACGGGTTCGACGGCGTGGACATCGACCTCGAACACGGCATCAACGCGCAGTACCTGACCCAGGCCATGGAGGCCATTCGCGCCGGGGCGGGGGCCGGGCTCGTCTACACGATGGCGCCGCAGACGCTGGACATGCAGAACACGAGCACGCCCTACTTCCAACTGGCCCTGAACACCAGGGACTTCCTCACCGTCGTCAACATGCAGTACTACAACAGCGGCTCGATGCTGGGGTGCGACGGCCAGGTCTACTCGTCGGGCAGCGTGGACTTCCTCACCGCGCTGGCCTGTATCCAACTGGAGAACGGCCTCGCACCCTCGCAGGTGGGCCTCGGTGTCCCGGCCTCGCCCAACGCGGCGGGTTCCGGCTACGTCTCGCCCAGTGTGGTGACCGCCGCGCTGGACTGCCTGACCAAGGGCACCCGCTGCGGGGCCTTCGTGCCCGACCGGACCTGGCCCGACCTGCGCGGGGCGATGACCTGGTCGGTCAACTGGGACGCGCACAGCGGCAACGCCTGGTCGAACGTCGTCGGCCCGCACGTGCGCGGCCTCTAGGAGAACACGCGTCAGCCGCGCGCCGCCCGGCGCGCGGCAGGCGGCCTGAGCCTTCGCGGACCGCGCCGGTCTCACCCCCCGGCGGGGTAGAGCACCGGCACCGGTAGGCGCAGGCGGGCCGCCGTCTCCGCCGTGTCGCGGGTCATCAGGTCGTGGAGGGTGGACATCGCGGTGCGGCCGAGTTCGGGGCCGTCGACGTCGATGGTGGGCATGGTGGTGAGGCCGAGAGCCGTGGCCACCTGGCGTTCGATCGTGATGGCCATGTCGTCGGGGACGGAGATGCCCCGCGCGCCGAGGGCGAAGATGATGCCGAGCGCGAGCGCCGTGGCGTAGGGGATGACGGCCGTCACGTCGCGGTCGGCGATCGCGGGGGCGACCTCCGTGCCGGCCGCGAAGGTCGGCGGCATCGGGTCGAGGATGGCGAGCTCGGCCAGGCCGCGGGTGGCGGCGCTGACGGCCTCGGTGCGCTGTTCGTTCTGCCAGGAGCGGTTGGAGCCGCCCACCAGGGCGATCCGCCGGTGGCCGCGCCGGATGAAGTGGCGGGCGACGGCGGCGAAGGCCGTCGCCGTGTCGGCTATCACCGAGGAGACGCCGGGGATCTCGCGGTCGACGAGCACCGTCGGCTTGAGCTGGCAGGCGGCCAGCGTGCGGGACTCCGAGCCGAGCGGGGCGGTCAACAGGAAGCCGTCGACCTGGGCGGAGAGCTGGGTCAGCGCCTCCAGGTCCGCGTCGTGGCGCAACGCGTTGACCACGACGGTGAGCTGGAGGCCCGACTCGGCCGCGCGGCGCTGGGCGCCGCCGATGATCGGGGTGAAGAACGCGTTCTCCAGGGTCGGCACCACCACCGCGACGACGCCGGTGCGGCCGCGCGCCAGCGCGGTGGCGGCGCGGTTGGGCACGAAGCCGAGCCGCTCGGCGCTCTCCCGCACCCGCAACACGGTCTCGGGTGCCACCAGGGCCGGGCGCGAAAGGGCGCGCGAGGCCGTGGACTTGGAGACGCCGGCGGCGCGGGCGACGTCGTCGAGCGTGGGCACCGGACTCCTCGGGCGTGTGCAGGTGATCTTACCCAGCGTGAGGCGGACTCGGGGACTTTTACAAAGAGTTAATAACGCCCCCTGTACGCCGCACCTCTCGGCAAACTACTGTCACCGCAACCGGTTGCGCAACCGGTTGTGAGTACAGAGAGCTACCCAGAGAGCCATCAGGACACACTTTGATCCGTTCGCGCCGAATAGCGCTCGCGCTGCTGCTGCCCGGCCTGGCGCTTCTCGTCGGAGGCGTCGTCGCGCCCTCCCTCGTGATGCTGCTGTCGCCACCCCGGGTGGAGACGGGCGAAGTCCTCGACCGGCTGGGCCGGATGCTCAGCGATCCCTACGACCTGGAGATCGTCTGGCGCACGCTCCGCGTCGGCCTGGTCGTCACCGCGATCTGCGTGCTGCTCGGCTTCCCGACCGCCTTCCTGCTGGCCCGCTCCCGGTCCCGCTGGGCCGGGCCGCTGCTCGCGCTGGCCATCTTCCCGCTGCTGCTGAGCAACGTGGTGCGGACCTACGGCTGGCTGGTGGTCCTCGGCAGCAACGGCGTCGTCGGCAAGACCCTCGTCGCCCTCGGATTCACCGACGAGGCGCCGCAGCTGCTCTACACCGAACTCGCCGTGGTGCTCGGCCTGGTGCAGCTCTTCCTGCCGCTGGCCATCGTCACCTGCTACTCCGCCGTCGCCCAGGTCGACGCCGGCCTCGACGACGCGGCGCGCGGGCTCGGCGCCGGGCGCACCAGGACGATGTGGAGCGTGGTGATCCCGCTCTCCATGCCGGGCATCGCGATGGCTGCCACGCTCGTCTTCGCCGGCGCCGTCACCGCCTACACCACCCCCTACCTGCTCGGTGGCTCCCGGCAACGGATGCTCTCCACCCAGCTCTTCAGCTACTCGGGCGTCACCCTCGACTGGGCGGCCGCCTCCGCGACGGCCATCGTGATGACGATCCTGGTGGTGCTGGTCTACGTCGCGTCGACCCTGGCGACCAGGACGAGGGGGCGGATCCAGTGAAGCGCTCAAGCCCGGTGGCCGCCTCGCTCGCGGTGCTCGGCTACCTCGTGATGATCGTGCCGATCCTGTTCGTGGTCGCCACCGCGTTCACCGAGGGCGAGACCCTGCGGTTCCCGCCCGAGGGCCTGTCCCTCCGCTGGTTCGACGAGGCCACCAGCTACCAGCCGTTCACGGACGCCCTGCTCTCCAGTCTCCAACTCGCCCTGCTGGCCACCGTGCTGGCGTTGGCCGTCGGCATTCCGGCGACGCTGGCGATCATGCGCGGCCGGCTGCCTGGCAGGTCGCTGGTCGAGGGGCTCTTCCTCTCGCCGCTGATCCTCCCGGAACTCGTCGTCGGCCTCGCCCTGTTCCAGCAGCTCATGCTCCAGCTGGAACTCGACAACTTCCAGGCCCTGCTCATCGGCCACACCGCGCTGCTGCTGCCCTACGCGGTCCGGGTCACCGGCGCCTCGCTGGTGCTCGCGGACCCGGCCCTCGAGGAGGCGGCGCGCGGGCTCGGCGCCTCGCCGCTGCGCACCTTCTTCACCGTGACGCTGCCGGTGCTGCGGCCCGGCATCATCTCGGCCGCGCTGCTGAGCTTCGTCACCTCGTTCAACAACGTGCCGATCTCGCTGCTGCTCCAGTCGCGGGACTTCCGCACCCTGCCCGTCACGATGCTCGACTACGTCCAGCAGAACTACACGCCGATCATCGCCGCGATGTCCACGCTGCTGCTCGCCGCCACCGTGGTGCTCGCCGTCGTCGCCGAACGGATCCTCGGCTTCGCCCGCATCTTCGGAGGAATCAACAGATGACCACCGCAGCCGAGTTCGTGGCGGTCAGCCGGCACTTCGGTGACTTCACCGCGGTCGACTCCCTCGACCTCGCCATCCGGGAGGGCGCGCTCACCACGCTGCTCGGGCCGAGCGGCTGCGGCAAGACGACGTCGCTGCGGATGCTGGCCGGGTACATCGAGCCCTCCGCCGGGAAGATCATGATCGGCGGCAAGGACCACACCGACGCCCCGCCGGAGAAGCGCGACCTCGGCATGGTCTTCCAGTCGTACGCGCTCTTCCCGCACATGACGGTCGCCGGCAACGTCGGCTTCGGCCTCAAGCTGCGCAAGGTGCCGAGGGCCGAGCGGGCCCGCCGGGTCGCCGAGGCGCTGGAGCTCGTCGGCCTAGGACACCTCGGGGACCGCCGGCCCAAGGCGCTCTCCGGCGGCCAGCAGCAGCGGGTCGCGCTGGCCCGCGCCATCGCCATCCGGCCCCGGCTGCTGCTGCTCGACGAGCCGCTGTCCAACCTGGACGCCCGGCTGCGGGTGCAGATGCGCGGCGAGATCCGCCGCATCCAGGCCGAGACCGGCCTCACCGTCGTCCTGGTCACCCACGACCAGGAAGAGGCCCTGGAGATGTCCGACCACATGGTCGTGATGAACGCGGGCCGGGTGATGCAGCAGGGCGCGCCCGACGAGCTGTTCCCGGCGCCCGCCAACCGGTTCGTGGCCGAGTTCCTCGGCTACGAGAACTTCCTCACCCTGCCCGAACGCGGCCTGGTGACGGTGCGGCCCGAGCTGCTGACCGTCGCGCCGGGGGACGTGGGGGGCGGGGAGACGGCGGTGTCCGCGACGGTGCGGTCGATCGCCTACCGGGGGGTCGAGGTCCGCGTCGCGCTCGACGCGACGACCGGGGCCGGCGGGGCGACCACCCCGCTGGTCGCCTCGCTGCGCGGCGACGCGCTCACCCCCGAGGACCGCGCCGCGCTGCACCCGGGAGGCAGGGTGACGGTCTCCGCGCGCCCCGACCACCTGGTGTCGCTCGCCGGCTAGACCGCCGAAGCCTCTCTCCGGCCACACGTACGAACGGAGCACAACCCCCATGAAGCGGACTGTACGAAGACTGCCCAGGCTCGCGGTGGGCGCCGGCGCGCTCGCCACCGTGCTGACCCTGAACGCCTGCGGCTCGGACTCCTCGGACGACGCCGGCTCCGGCGGC
Source organism: Streptomyces hainanensis (assembly GCF_004348415.1). Classification (GTDB taxonomy): domain Bacteria; phylum Actinomycetota; class Actinomycetes; order Streptomycetales; family Streptomycetaceae; genus Streptomyces; species Streptomyces hainanensis. Next base: position 29,601 of record NZ_SMKI01000008.1, on the reverse strand, counting down.
GAGGGCGGCGACGGTCTCGAGGGCGCCACCATCGTGGTGTCGACGTTCCCGTTCGGCGTCGAGGACTTCGAGGCCAACGTCGTCGAGCCGTTCGAGGAGGCCACCGGCGCCACCGTCGAGATCGAGAGCGGCAGCAACGCCGACCGCCTCACCCAGCTCCAGCTGGCCGGCGGCGACCCCGGCATCGACGTCATGCTGATCTCCGACACCTTCGCCGCGCTCGGCCAGGACCAGGGCCTGTTCCAGGAGTTCGACTCGGGCGACGTGCCCAACCTGGACGCCATCGCCGAGTTCGCGGCGGACGACGCCTACGCCGGGCCCGCCTACACCTACCAGCTCAACGGCGTGCTCTACCGGACCGACCAGCTGAGCGCCGAGGAGGCCGCGGACTGGAGCGTCTTCGGCGACCCGGCCTACTCCGGGAAGGTCGCGCTGCCCGACATCTCCGCCACCGCCGGCCAGCTGACCGCCTCCGGCATCGGCGAGCAGTTCGGCGACGGGCCCTACGACATGGACACCGCCTTCGAGACGATGGGCGGCTGGTCGTCCGGAGTGCTCCAGTTCTACAGCTCGACCACCGAGGTCACCAACCTGATCTCCCAGGGCGAGATCGCGGCCGTGCCCACCATCAGCGCCTTCGTCCCGCCGCTGATCGCGGCCGGCGAGCCGGTCGACTGGGTGCCGCCGGCCGAGGGCCGCTACCTGGCGACCAACCGGCTGATGGTCCCGGACGGCGCGCCCAACACCGCCGGCGCGTACGCCTTCATCGACTACATGCTGTCGGTCGAGGCGCAGCAGGCCAGCGTGGAGTCCGACCTGCCGGTGAACCCGGAGGTCGCGCCGTCCGAGACGTTCGCCGAGCTGATGGGCGAGGCGGCCACCGACCCGATCGCGGCCGGCTACCAGACGCTCGACCCGCGGCAGCTGGTGGACAACCGCACCGAGTGGGTGGAGCGGTTCGCCCGCGAGGTCTCCGGCGGCTGAGCCGGACACCCACCGATCCGATCCCACCCCCACCCAGGCCCCCGGGCCGGCGATGCGGAGTCACCCTCGCCGGCCCGGGTGTTCCACCCCGTTAGTGAGCCATGCGAGAGACAGAGAACCAACCGACGAACGAACCGACGCCGGCGGCATACCTGGCGCGGATGCCCAAGGCGGACCTGCACGTCCATCTGATCGGCACGGTGCGGGCGTCGACCTTCGCCGAGCTCGCCGGCCGGGCCGGGCTCGACCTGCCGGACGCCCCCGAGGCCATCTGGCGTGACATCAACTCCCTGCCGCCCGACCCGGAGCTGTACCGGAACACCCGGATCCCGGTGCCGCAGGAGCGGTCGCCGGACGAGCCGGAGGTGTCGTACTCGCTGTTCCGGGCGAGCGGCTGGGTGGAGGAGGCGCTGCGCGACGCGGACGACCTCACCCGGATCACCTACGAGGCGTTCGAGGACGCGCACCGCGGCGCCGTCCGCCACCTGGAGCTGCACGTCGACGACGTGCCGCCGCGGCTGGCCGAGGCCGGCCTGGGCTTCCACGGCCTGGTGGAGGCGTGCGCCGAGGGCATCAGGCTGGCCGAGCGCGACTTCGGGATGACGGGCCGGCTGATCGCCTCGATCGACCGCAGCCGGGACGCCGAGTGGGCGCTGGACTACGTGCGGCGGGCGGTGGAGCGGCCGCACGAGTACCTGGCGGGCATCGGCCTGGTCAACCTCGAACTGGCGGGCCCGCCCGAGCGGTTCGTCGAGGCGTACCGGCTGGCGGGCGACGCCGGGCTGCGCCGCACGGCGCATGCCTCCGAACACGCGCCGGTGGCGGTCAACACCGCGACCTGCCTCGACCTGCTGGGCTGCGACCGCATCGACCACGGCTACTACGTGCTGGAGGACGACGACCTGGTCGCCCGCTGCCGCGACGAGGGCGTGCCGTTCACGGTGATCTCGACCACCTCGCGCCGCTCCTGGCGGCCGTGGCGCCGCGCGTCGATCGCGGCGATGGTGGACGCCGGCCTGAACGTCGTCCTCGCCTCCGACGACCCCGGCATGTTCCCGACCTCGCTGGCCGACGAGTACCGCATCGCCGCCGAGACGATCGGCGTGCCGCGGGCCAGGCTGCGGGAGATGTCCCTGCGGTCGATCGAGGCCGCCTGGCTGCCGGCCGCCGACAGGGCGGCGGCCCGCGCCCGCTTCGAGTCCGAACTGGCGGCGCTCGACGAGGAGTTCCCGACCGGCGGCACCGGCGCCTGACGGGCGGCCTGCGGCCGGGGCCGGACCCGGGGGCCAACGTCTACCGGCGGCCGTCCGCGCCGTACCGGCGCGTGTGGCGAGCGCCTGCGGCGCCGGCTGGCGGATCGGCCGGTGGCCGTCTGCCTTGCACGGCCTGCCGACAGCGCCTCTCGCGCGGCGCGCTCCGGCCCGCGGCCGGCGTCGCGTTACGCGTCGCGGGACCACAGGCAGAGGCCGCCGGCGGAGAGGAGCAGGGTCAGGGTGGCGAACGCCGCGCGGACCGTGTTCCAGGTGGTCCAGCGGGGGTGGAACGACGCCCAGTCGCCGCCGGCCGCGAGGGCGTCGTTGAGGGGGACGTTGACGGCGGCGGTGGGCAGGAAGGTGCCGAGCAGGTAGACGACGGCGGCCAGCAGGAAGGCCCAGCCGGCGGCCCGGTGGCCCAGTGCCAGCAGGAGCCCGCCCGCCGCGCCCGCGGTGAACGGCACGGCGGTGAAGGCGGTGAGGAACACCGGGTTGAGTATCCGCCCGTTGACGCGCCGCATGGCCTCGGCCGCGGCCTCGGGGTCGAGCGAGTCGAGCCCCGGCATCACGGCCACCGAGAAGCCGAAGAAGAGGCCGGCCATGGCGCCGGCCGCCACCAGGGTCAGGACGGCGGCGGTCAGCGCCAGGGAGCCGGTGGCGGCGGATGAGGTGGTGAGTTGCATACCTCGATTCAACGGCCGCCCACCGGCCACCGGCCATGGTCGGCAGGCGCGCCCGCATAAGCGTGCGTCTCACTGCCGCAGGTAGTTGTAGACCGTGGCCCGGGAGACGCCCAGCACCTCGGTGAGGGCGGTGGCGGCGTGTTTGACCTGGAGGAAGCCGCGGGCGTACAGGTCGCGGACCAGCTCCCGCTTCTCCGCCGCGGGCAGGGCGCGCGGCGTGAGGCTGCCGCGTGCGGTGGCGAACTCCTCGGCCGCGGAGCGGAGTTCGTCCGCGGTGCGGGCGCGGAGGGTCTCGGCCGGCGGGCGGTCGGCGTCGTCCGTCCGCACCAGCTCGGCCAGGGCCCTGGCCGCGCCGCCCAGCACCGAGACGTCCAGGTTGAGGCAGATCGCGCCGACGTACTCGCCCGCGCCGTTGCGGATGCCGATGGAGGTGCTCTTGGCGGGGCGGCCGTCCGGGAAGCGGTTGGGGTAGTTCTGCAGGATCTCGGGAAAGTCGGGGTCCTGGATCCTGGCCAGGCCGAGCTCGGTGGCCGGGTCGCCGACCGTGCGGCCGGAGAGCCCGCCCTCGATGGCGCGGACGGCGTGTTCGGGGGAGCGCAGGTCGTGCAGCACCACCTCGCACACCCCGGGGAACATCCGGCCGAGCGCCGTGACGATCTTCTCGGCCTCGCGCAGCAGCACCTCGTCCTCGGTCATGCGGGGCTCCCGGCGCCGCCGCGTCCGGCGGCGTCGGTGTCCAGCAGGCGGCCCATCAGGTGCGGGGCCTTGAGGCCGCTGCCGGTGAGCAGCACCACCGTCGTCTCGCCGGGGCGGATCGCGCCGCGGGCGCGGAACGCGTCGACGGCCGCCGCGGCCGTGGCGCTGGTCGGCTCGGCGTAGAGGCCGGTGGCGGCGAGCCGGCGGACGGCCGCGGCGATGTCGGCCTCGGGGACCGCCACCGTGTCGCCGCCCGAGCGGCGGATGGCGGCCAGCACCTCGGGCGCCCTGACCGGCCGGCGGATGGCGGCGCCCTCGGCGATGGTGGGGGCGAACTCCGCCGGCTCCACGCCCTGGTGGGCGGCGTGCAGGGGCGCGCAGTTGGCCGGTTGGGCGACCAGCAGCCGGGGGCGGCGGGCGATGCGGCCGGCGGCGAGCAGTTCGCCGAAGCCCATGTCGCAGCCGAGCACCAGGCTGCCGGCGCCGGCCACGGTGACGATCGCGTCGGGCGCGGTGAAGCCCAGGTCCTCCCACAGCTCGTAGGCGATGGTCTTGGTGCCCTGGAGGAAGAGCGGGTGCCAGTTGTGGCTGGCGTAGACGGTGTGGGCGGCGCGGCGCAGCGCCTCGGCCGCGGTGGCGTCCCGGTCGCCCGGCACCTCCTCGACCTCGGCGCCGTAGGCGCGGCTCTGCAGGATCTTGGCCGGCGAGGTGCCGGCCGGCACGAGGATCCGGGCGCGGATGCCGGCCGCGGCGCAGTAGGCGGCGAGCGAGGCGCCGCCGTTGCCCGAGCTGTCCTCGACGACCTCGGTGACGCCGGCGGCGGCCAGGAACGAGACCAGCACGCCGACCCCGCGGTCCTTGAAGCTGCCGGTCGGGGCGAACCACTCCAGCTTGAACCGGACGTCGGCGCCGCCCCATTCGCCCGCGACCAGCGGGGTGCGCCCCTCGCCGAGCGAGACCGGGCGCGCGCCACCCGGCAGGGCGGCCCGGTAGCGCCACAGGGACCGCTCGGCGGTGTCGACGTCGGCGGGCGCGAGGCCGGTCAGCGGGGTGACCGTCAACGGCGCCCCGTCGTCGCCGCGCCATCGCTCGGCGGTCAACTCGTAGGTGCGCCCCGACCGTTCGTCGAGATAACGGGGCGTGGCGGTGGTCGACATGCGGGTGTGCCCCCGTACGATGCTCTTGGATGGTTCAGCCAACTCTGGACAGTCTGTCCATCCGGTCGCGTGTCGTCAACCGGCGGCCGCCCTGGCGTAGCGGCGGGCCAGGAGCGCGAAGGCGTCCCTGAGCTCGGCAGGGCCGACGACCTCGACGTCTGCGTCGAACTTGCCGATGGTGGCCGCGAGTCCCGGCCAGGACCACGCGCCGAGCACCAGCCGGCAGCGGTCGGGACCGAGCGCCTCGACCACCCCGTCGCCGGCGTAGGGGGAGACGGCCGTGGCCGGCAGGTCGAGGATCACCTCGCCGCGGCAGGGCCAGCCGCCGGCCTGGTCCCCGCCCCGGAACCTGGCGGCCACGAAGGCGGCCACGTCGCCGCCCGGCAGTTCGCGCGGGGTGAACCGGGGCCCGGTGGGGGTGCGCGGGGTGATCCGGTCCGCGCGGAAGGTGCGCCAGTCCTCGCGGTCCAGGTCCCAGGCGACGAGGTACCAGCGGCCGCCCCAGGTGACGACGTGGTGCGGCTCGACCCTGCGGGGCGGCGGCGGCGCGCCGTCCTCGACCGGATCGGCGGGCCGGTGGTCGAAGCGCAGCACCTCGCGGGCGTGTACGGCGGCGCTGAGTGCCGTCAGCACGCCCCCGTCGACCCGGGGCCGGGACGCGGGCCCGTCGACGGCCGTGAAGCGGAGGGTGTCGACGCGGTGGCGCAGCCGGGCCGGCAGCACCTGTCGGACGGTGGTCAGCGCGCGGGCCGCCGCCTCGGCGAGGTCGGCGCCGCTGACGGTGGCCGCCTGGAGTGCCACGGCCAGCGCCACGGCCTGCTCGTCGTCGAAGAGCAGCGGCGGCAGGTCCGCGCCGGCGCCCAGCCGGTAACCGCCGTCCGGGCCCCGGCTGGCGGCGATGGGATAGCCCAGCTCGCGCAGCCGGTCCACGTCGCGCCGCACCGTGCGCTCACTGATCCCGAGCCGCTCGGCCAGCAGGCCGCCCGGCCAGTCCCGGCGGGCCTGGAGGAGCGAGAGCAGCGAGAGGAGGCGTGCTGAGGTCTTCGGCATGGCGCCCATACTCCCGCGAGAAGCGGTCACTTCCTGTCCGCTATTCCTGCGATCGTGGCCCGTGCCAGTCGAACCGCACCACCGAAAGGCCCTCGATGACCGTGCTGGACGCCCGGGCGTTGAACCGCGCGACGCTCGCCAGGCAGCTGCTGCTCGACCGCGCGAAGCTGCCGCCGCTCGACGCCGTGGCGCACCTCGGTGGCCTCCAGGCCCAGGAGCCGCAGGAGCCCTTCGTCGGGCTCTGGTCGCGGCTGCGCGATTTCCGCCCCACAGCGCTCGACGAGTTGTTGAGCGCGCGGCGGGTGGTGCGCACCCGTCTCATGCGCTGCACCGTGCACCTGCTCACCGCCGACGACGTGGTGGCCTGGTGGGCCAGGCACGAGCCCATGCTGCGGAAGCGCGCGGCCGCGGCCTACCGCCGCGAACTCGACGGCGTGGACCTCGACGAACTCGCCGCGGCCGGCCGGGCGGTGCTGGCCGACGGCGAGCCGCGCTCGCTGCGCGAGCTCGCCGCGGCCGTCGCCGACCGCTGGCCGGCCCCCGCGCCACGGGCCCTCGGCGAGGTGCTGGTCGTCGCGCTCGTCCCGGTGGCGCAGCTGCCGCCGCGCGGGCTGTGGCGCACCGGCGCGGCCGCGCGCTACCTGCCGCTCGCCGCCTGGCTCGGCCGCGAGAACGACCCGCCGGCACCGGCCGGCACCGACCCGGTCGGCCGGGCGCTGGTCCGGCGCTATCTGGCCGCGTACGGCCCGGCGACCACCGCGGACCTGCGGGCCTGGTGCGGCCTGGCCGGCATGCCGGCCGCCGTGGCGGCGATCCGCGACGAGCTGCTGTCCTTCCGCGACGAGCACGGCCGCGAACTGCTCGACCTACCGGACGCGCCACGTCCCGATCCCGGGACGCCCGCGCCGGTGCGGTTCCTGCCGGCGTTCGACAACGCGATCCTCGGCTACCAGGACCGCGGGCGGATCATCGACGACGCCCACCGCGGCCTGTCGGTCGCCGGCGCGCGCGTCGTGCTGGTCGACGGCCGGGTCGCCGCGACCTGGACGGTCGCCGCCGGCACCGTGACCGTCGCCCCGCTGCGCCGGCTCGCCCCCACCGACCGCGCCGCCGTCGCCGAGGAGGGCCGGCGGATGGCCGCGTTCCTCTCCGACGGCGAGAGCGACCGGGCGACGGTCATGGATTCTCCGCACTGAGCAGGTCGGGCGCGGTCCGTTTCGGTGTCGGGGCGCTTCAGTCCGGCGGAGCCCCGGCGGGGCGCGGGGAACTGGGCGACCAGCCACGACGGCGCCGCGGACGAGGAACGGCCCGTGGCGGCTCTTCCAGCGGAGCGTTCAGGCGGATCTCGGGGAGATCCGGTGAGAAGCCGAAGGGCGGTGCCCCGGCGCACACCCGGCGCCGCGACACCGCCCCGCATCGGGCGACCGGATGACGGTCAGCCGCCGCGGATGCCGCTCTCGAGGGAGGTGTCGGTCTCCTCCATGGCGTCCGCGGCGGTGTTGAGGAAGCCGCCCAGGCCGTCGAGGCCCTCCAGCATCTGCCGGGCACCGGTGGTGAACTCGGTGAAGGACTCGCCGAACGCACGGCCGGAACGCGCCGAGTAACCGTCCTCGATCAGACCCTCGATGTAGCCGCGCAGCTCGTCGAGCTTGGCGTCCATGGTCTGGTACTCGGACTTGAGCCGGTTGGCGGCTTCCCGCATCTGGTCATAAGTGATATTCAGGTCGGCCACGAAGACCCCCTCCTCGTTCTGCGGAGGCCCGTCCCCCCGCGGGATTGCTCTGTCTGACGCGGTGCACCGACTTCCCGGCACAACCACGCACCTGGCAGCCTATGCCCGGGAAGCACGAGCCGACACCCCCGTCAAGGGTCGTCCCCCGCGCCATCGTCACCAGCCTGGACGCGAGGCGGGCCGCGGCGGTTGCAGTCGTGCACGCCCGAATCCCGCCGTGCCGGGGGATGCAATTATGGGCATGTCCATCACGGACAAGCAGGCAACGTAGGGCAGGAACGGGGAGGAGCGCCGTGCGTCTGACGCTGACAGTCGTCGACCCGGTGGGGGGACACGCCGCCGACACGGTGGTCGACGCGGCCGCCGAGACTCAGCTGGCCGATCTGGCCCCGGAGTTCGCGCAGGTCGTGGGCTCCGGCGGCTATGGCGGCGAGCCCGTACATCTCTTCGCCAACGGCGAGTATCTGGATCCCTCGCTCACCCTCGCCCAGTCGTCGCTGCGCGAGGGCAGCGTCGTCAGCCTCCACAACCCCACCGGCAGTTGGCCGGGCGAGCCGGCCGGCGCCGTCGAACTGCGGGTCGTCGGCGGCCCGGCGGCCGGCGCCGTGCACCGCGTCGGGGTCGGCAAGGTCGAGGTCGGCAGCGGCCAGAACGTGCACGTCCGCGTCCAGGACCCGACCCTGCCGGAACGCGCCTTCACGCTGCGCGTCGCCGCCGACGCCACCGCCAAGGTCACCGTCTACACCGAGACGCAGCCGCTGATCGACGGCGAGCCGTTCACGCACGACGAGGGCGACCGGGCCGACTGGAAGTTCGGCAAGCAGATCGCCATCGGCGACTCGCTGTTCGAACTCACCCCGTACGGCCCGCCGAACGCGGCCCTCAAGGTCTCGGAGGACGGCGCGGGCCTCGACTACAACCGGCCACCCCGGCTGCTGCCGCCCGAGCGGGAGACCAAGTTCACCCTGCCGAGGCCCCCCGGGGAGCGCGAACGCCGGCCGATGCCCTGGCTGATGGCCCTGCTGCCGATCGTCGGCGCCGTCGCCATGGCGTCCTTCACCGGGCGCTGGTACTTCCTGGCGCTGGCGTTCCTCAGCCCCGTGATGCTGCTGGGCAACTACTTCATGGACAAGAAGCGGGGCCGCGTCACCCACGCCCAGAAGGTCGCCGAGTACGGGGCGCGCAAGGCCAGGGTCGAGGCCGACGCCAGGACCGCGCTGATCGCCGAGCGGTTCGCCCGCCGGCACGCCGCGCCCGACCCGGCCACCGTGCTCGCCCAGGCCACCGGCCCGCGCACCCGGCTGTGGGAGCGCCGCCGCACCGACAACGACCATCTGCTGCTCCGCATCGGCACCGCCCAGCTCGACTCGGAGGTCATGCTCAACGACCCCGAACAGGACGAGCACAAGCGGCAGGTCCTGTGGAAGATCGCCGACGCCCCCATCACGCTGCCGCTGCGCACCCTCGGCGTCGTCGGCTTCGCCGGCCAGGGCGACACGGCGCGCGCCCTCGCCCGCTGGGCGGTCGGCCAGATCGCCGTGCTGCACAGCCACGTCGACGTCCAACTGTTCGTCCTCACCGACGGTTCGGGACAGCACAGCTGGAACTGGGTGCGCTGGCTGCCGCACGCCCGCCCGCTGCCCGAGCAGAACACCAACGTGCTGGTCGGCACCGACGCCGAGACCATCGGCGCCCGCATCGCCGAGCTGACCGCCCTGCTCGACGCCCGCCAGAAGGCCCGCAAGGAGGCCCGCAGCAAGGGCCAGACCACCTTCAAGGACCCCGACATCGTCGTGGTCTTCGACGGCTCCCGGCGGATGCGTTCGCTGCCCGGCGTCATCCGGCTGCTCACCGAGGGCCGCGACGCGTCCATGTTCGCGATCTGCCTGGACGACGAGGAGCGCTTCCTGCCCGGCGAGTGCCAGGCCGTCGTCGTCGCCGAGCCCAACCCGGACCGGGTCGCCGACAGCGGCCCGCGCCAGGCCGGCTACGCCACCGGCTTCCACACCTTCCTCGCCACCCCGGGCGGCGCCCCCGCCGCCGGCCCGCCGACGCCCGGCATGGGCCAGCCCGCCAGCTCCACCCTCACCCAGGTCGCCGACCGGCTGCGCGTCGAACAGGCCGGCGCCTGGCGGATCAGGGGCGTGCGCCCCGACTGGGTGCTGCCGGAGTGGTGCGAGCTGCTGTCCCGCTCGCTCGCCCCCATCCGCGACATCAGCGGCGAGTCGGAGGACGCGGCGCTGCCCTCGTCCAGCCGGCTGCTCGACGTCATCGAGATGGAGCCGCCCTCCTCGGGCGCCATCGCCGCCCGTTGGCGGCTCGGCGGCCAGTCGACCGAGGCCGTCATCGGCGAGTCCTACGACGGCGCCTTCGCCATCGACCTGCGCCGCGACGGCCCGCACGGCCTGATCGCCGGCACCACGGGCTCCGGCAAGTCCGAGCTGCTCCAGACGATCGTCGCCTCACTCGCCGTGGCCAACACGCCCGAGAACATGACGTTCGTGCTGGTCGACTACAAGGGCGGCTCCGCGTTCAAGGACTGTGTGCAACTGCCGCACACCGTCGGCATGGTCACCGACCTCGACAACTACCTGGTGGAGCGCGCCCTGGCGTCGCTCGGCGCCGAGCTGACCCGCCGCGAGCACATCCTCGCCGGCGTCGGCGCCAAGGACATCGAGGACTACCAGGACCTGCTGCGCCGCAACCCCGGCAGCCTGCCCCCGCTGCCCCGACTCCTCATCGTCATCGACGAGTTCGCCTCGATGGTCCGCGAACTGCCGGACTTCGTGAAGGGCCTGGTCAACATCGCTCAGCGAGGCCGCTCGCTCGGCATCCACCTGCTGCTCGCCACCCAGCGGCCCAGCGGCGTCGTCTCCCCGGAGATCCGCGCCAACACCAACCTGCGGATCGCGCTGCGGGTCACCGACGGCAGCGAGTCCACGGACGTCATCGACGCGCCCGACGCCGGCTTCATCGCCAAGTCCACGCCGGGCCGCGCCTACGTCCGACTCGGCCACGCCTCCCTCGTGCCGTTCCAGTCGGGACGCGTCGGCGGCCGCCGCCCCGGCGCCGTCGACACCACGATCTCCCGGCCCTGGTTCGGCCGCCTCGACTGGCACGACCTGGGCCGCGCCCAACTGCGGCGCCCGGCCGGCCAGAAGTCCGAGGAGGAGGAGATCACCGACCTCAAGGTGCTGGTCGACGCCGTCATCGAGGCCGACCAACAGCTCGGCTACCCCAAGCAGCACAGCCCGTGGCTGCCCGCGCTGCCCGAGAAGACGCTGCTCGCCGAGCTCGAACACCCGGTTCCGGTCGGCGCGTTGCGGGCCGCCCCGTTCGGCGTCGAGGACCTGCCCGAGCAGCAGGCCAGGCGGTCGCTGGCCATCGACTTCAAGACCTTCAGCCACATGCTGGTCGGCGGCCAGCCGCGCAGCGGCCGCTCCCAGCTGCTCCGCACCATCGCCGGCTCCCTCGCCTGGGTGCACTCCGCCGCCGACGTGCACATCTACGGCATCGACTGCGGCAACGGCGCGCTCAACGCCCTGACCAAGCTGCCCAACTGCGGCGCCGTGGTCAGCCGCACCCAGATCGAGCGGGTCCGCCGGCTGCTGCGCCGGCTGCGCCAGGAGCTCGACCGGCGCCAGGAGCTGCTGGCCAGGGACGCCCTCGCCGACATCAGCGAACAGCGCTCGGTGGCGGCCCAGGAGAACCGGCTGCCGCACATCGTGGTGCTCCTCGACCGCTGGGAGGGCTGGGGCAACACGCTGGGCGAGATCGACCACGGCGCCCTGACCGACGAGCTGTACACCCTGATGCGGGAGGGCGCGAGCGTCGGTATCCACCTGATCATCGCCGGCGACCGCTCCGTGCTCTCCGGCCGGATCGCCACCCTCACCGAGGACCGGTACGCGCTGCGGCTCCCGGACCGCGGCGACTACAGCAACGTCGGCCTCAGCGCCCGCAAGGTGCCGGAGAACATCCCGGACGGCCGGATGATCCGCAACCAGGTCGCCACCCAGATCCAGGTCGCGGTACTCGCCGACGAACTGTCGGGGCAGGCCCAGGCCGCCGCCCTGGAGGCCATCGGCGCCTGGGCCAACGAGCGGGACGCGGCCGTGCCGCGGGCGAAGCGGCCGCTGCGGGTCGACGTGCTGCCCAGCCGGCTCACCTTCGAGGACGCCTGGGAGATGCGCGACCCGGAGGCCTCCGAGTCCCGCCTCTGGGGCCTGGTCGGCGTCGGCGGCGACGAGCTGATGGGCTACGGCCCCGACCTCGGGCAGGGCACCCCGGCGTTCGTCGTCGGCGGCCCGGCCAAGTCCGGCCGCTCCACGGTGCTGACGATGCTCGCCAAGTCCTACCTGAAGCGCGGCATCCGACTGGTCATCGCCGCCCCCCGGCCCTCGCCGCTGCGCGAACTGGCCGGCCAGGAGGGCGTGGTGCAGGTGTTCACCGGCGACAACCTCACCAACAAGGAGGTGCGCGAGGCGATGGGCACCTCCTCGCTGGCGGACCCCATCGTCTTCGTGATGGACGACGGCGAGGACCTGCGCCGCTGCGACGCCGGCGACGAGCTCAAGACCATCCTCAACCAGGGCTCCGAGCTGGGCCGTTACCTGATCCTCGGCGGCGACGAGGCCGACCTGGGCAGCGGCTTCTCCGGCTGGCAGGTGGACGTCAAGAAGGCCAGGCGCGGCGTGCTGCTCTCGCCGAGCAGCCACCGGGTCGGCGAGCTGATCGGCACCAAGCTGCCGCGCAGCGCGGCCGTCGAGCAGCCCACGCCGGGCAAGGGCATCCTGCACCTCGGCGACGGCACCCCGTTCACCGTGACGACGCCCGCGCCGTGATCCCGGAGGCGTCCCCGGCGGCCCCCCGGCCGCCGGGAACGCCCCCCGGTAGGGGGCAGGGTCAGCGGACCCGCCGGAAGAACGCCCGGACGTCGGCGACCAGCAGGTCGGGCGCCTCCATCGCGGCGAAGTGGCCGCCCCGGTCGAACTCCGACCAGTGGACGACGTGGTGCTCGCGTTCGGCGACACGGCGGACAGCGGCGTCGCCGGGGAACACCGCCACCCCGGTGGGCACCTCCGACCGCTCGACGGGCCGGCCCCAGTCGGCCGAGCCCTCCCGGTAGAGGCGGGCGGACGAGGCCGCGGTGCCGGTGAGCCAGTACACGGTGACGTCGGTGAGCAACTGGTCGCGATCCACGGCCTCCTCGGGAAGCTCGTGGGCGGGGTCGGTCCACTCCTTGAACTTCTCCACGATCCAGGCCAGTTGGCCGGCGGGGGAGTCGTGCAGGCCGAAGGCCAGCGTCTGCGGGCGGGTGGACTGGATCATGGCGTAGCCGGCGCGGTCCTGGTTCGTGTACTCGGCGAGCCGGGACAACTCCGCCGCGGTGAGCCCCTCCGACTCGTCGGGGGCGAAGGTCGGGAAGCCCAGCGCGCCGTTGACGTGGACGCCGACGACGTGCTCGGGCGCGACGCGGCCGAGTTCGGGGGAGACCACCGCGCCGGTGTCGCCGCCCTGGGCGCCGTACCGGTCGTAGCCGAGGCGGCGCATCAGCTCGGCCCAGGCGCGGGCCACCCGGCTCGGGCTCCAACCGGTCTCGCGGGTGGGCCCCGAGAACCCGAAACCGGGCAGCGAGGGCGCCACCACATGGAAGGCGTCGGCCGGGTCGCCGCCGTGCGCACGGGGATCGGTGAGCGGGCCGACGACCTTCGTGAACTCGACGACCGAGCCCGGCCAGCCGTGCGTCAGGATCAGCGGAAGCGCGTCCGGCTCGGGGGAGCGGACGTGCAGGAAGTGGATGTTCTGCCCGTCGATCCCGGTGGTGAACTGCGGGTACGCGTTGAGCGCCGCCTCCTGCTTCCGCCAGTCGAACGCGGTCCGCCAGTACTCGGCCAACTCCCTCGCGTACGAGGTGGGGACGCCGTACGACCAGCCGGTGCCGGGCAGCTCGTCAGGCCAGCGGGTGCGGGCCAGGCGGTCGCGGAGGTCGTCGAGGTCGGCCTGCGGAACGTCGATGCGGAACGGGTTGATGCTCGTGCTCGTCATGCCCGGAACGCTAGGAGCCGGCTAGGACGGATTCGGTCCTAGGGGGACGGCAGGATGGAGCGCATGCTGGAGACCTCGGCTCGACTTCTCAGACTGCTCTCCCTCCTCCAGGCCCACCGGGACTGGTCGGGCCCGGAGCTGGCGGCGCGGCTCGACGTCACGACGCGCACCGTACGGCGGGACGTGGACCGACTGCGGGAACTGGGCTATCCCGTGCACGCCACGGCCGGCACCCCCGGCTACCGGCTGGGCGCCGGGTCCGACCTGCCCCCGCTGCTGCTCGACGACGACGAGGCGGTCGCCGTCGCGGTCGGGCTGCGGACGGCCGCCGGCGGCTCGGTCGCCGGGATCGAGGAGGCGTCCGTACAGGCGCTCGCCAAGCTCGAGCAGGTGCTGCCCCCACGCCTGCGGCGCCGCGTCCACGCGCTGCGGTCGATGACCGTGCCCATGGCCGGAGGGGCGGCACCGGTGGACGCCGAGGTACTGACCACCATCGCCGCGGCCTGCCGGGACCACGAGGTGCTGCGGTTCGACTACCGCTCGCACCAGGGGGAGGAGAGCCGCCGCGCGACCGAGCCCCACCGCCTCGTGCACTCCGGGCGCCGGTGGTACCTCGTGGGCTGGGACGTCGACCGGGCGGACTGGCGGACCTACCGGGTCGACCGGCTGCGGCCGAGGACGCCGAACGGGCCGCGTTTCGCCCCCCGGGACCCGCCGGCCGAGGACCTCGCGGCCTACACCTCCCGCGCCGTCTCCAGCGCTCCGTACCGCTACCGGGCGCGCCTCACCCTGCACGCCCCGGCGCAGACCGTGGCCCGGCGCATCGCGCCGACGGTGGGGACGGTGGAGCCGCTCGACGCGGAGACCTGCGTCCTCAGGTGCGGCGCGAACAGCCTCGACGAGATCGTCGTGTGGGTCGCCCTGGCGGACGTCGGGTTCGAGGCGCACGAGCCGCCGGAACTGGTCGAGCGGATCGGCGTGCTGGCCGACCGCCTCCGGGCGGCGTCGGGGACCGGGAGCCGGTGACGGCCGCCCCCGCGCGGGCCGACCGCGGCGGGCCGACCGCGGCGGGCCGACTAGCGCGCCAGCTCGCGTAACGCGTTTCTGGCGAGCGTCAGTTCCTCCAGCCGGGTCTCGATCTGACGTAACTGCGCCGCCAGCAGGTCCGCCACCGCGCCGTTGGGCGGCTGGCCGCTGTCCCGGATGGTGAGCACGTCGCGGATCTCGGCCAGGCTGAGCCCGGCCGCCTGGGCCCCCCGGATGAAGACCAGCCGGTCGGCGCTCTCGGGCGGGTAGTCCCGGTACCCCGAGGGCGTACGCGGGGGCTCGGGAAGCAACCCGGCCCGCTCGTAGAACCGGATGGTCTTGGCGGTCACCCCTGCGGCGTGTGCCAGCGTGCCAATACGCATGTCTCCAAGGATATGGACGTGGCAAGAGCCGGGATTCGGCCACGGGGCGCCCCGCCGCAGGTCAGCCGAGCTCCGCGGTGGCCAGGAACTGAGTGGCCGCCAGCTCCGCGTAGAGCGGGCTGCCGGCGACCAGTTCGCCGTGGGTGCCGACCGCCAGGACCCGGCCGGCGTCCATCACCACGATCCGGTCGGCCGAGGTCACCGTGGACAGCCGGTGGGCCACCACCAGCACCGTGGTCTCCCTGGCCACCTCCGCCACCGTGTCGCGCAGCGCCGCCTCGTTCACCGCGTCCAACTGGGAGGTGGCCTCGTCGAGCAGCAACAACCGGGGCCGGCGCAGCAGGGCCCTGGCTATCGCCACCCGCTGCCGCTCGCCGCCGGACAACTTGGTGCCGCGGTGCCCCACCACCGTGTCGAGGCCGTCCGGCAGGCGGGACACCAGGCCGTCGAGCCGGGTGGTGCGCACGGCCTCCCGCAGCGCCTCCTCCTCGGTGTCGGGGGCGCCGAACAGCAGGTTCTCCCGGAGCGTGCCGGAGAGCACCGGCGCGTCCTGCTCGACGTAGCCGATGGCGCCCCTGAGCTCCGTGAGGTCCCAGGCCGCCACGTCGACGCCGTCCACCGACACCCGGCCCTCGGTGGGGTCGTAGAACCGCTCGATGAGCGAGAAGACGGTGGTCTTGCCGGCTCCCGACGGGCCGACGAAGGCGGTCATGCCGCGTGAGGGAATGGTGAAGGTGACGCCGTGGTGGATCTCAGGCAACCCCTCCGCGTAGCGGAAGCGCACATTCTCGAAGGCGACCGAGGCGGGCGCCAGGGCCGCGCCGGGTGCCGGCGCCGGCACCGCGCCGCCGTCCGGCTCGGCGGGCAGCGCCGCCACCTCCTGGATCCGGCTGATCGCCGCCGCGCCCACCTGGTACTGGGTGACCGCCTGCACGACCTCCTGGATCGGGGCCATCAGATAGAAGACGTACAGCAGGAAGGCCACCAGCGTGCCGACGGAGATGCTGTCCGTGGCCACCCGGGCACCGCCCACCGCGAGCACCGTGATGAAGGCGATCTGCATCGAGAGACCCGCCGTGTTGCCGGCCAGCGCCGACCACTTGGCGGCCCGGACGCTCTCCCGCCAGGACGCCTCGGCCGCCCGGCGCACCGCCTCCTCCTCGCGCCGCTCGGCACCCGACGCCTTCACCGTGCGCAGCGCGCCGAGCACCCTTTCGAGGGCCGCGCCCATCTGCCCCACCGACTCCTGGGCCCGCTTGCTCGCCCGGTTGATCAGCGGGACGATGAGGCCGATCACGACGGCCGCCAGCGCGATCACCGTCAGCGTCACGCCGAGCAGCACCAGGTCGACGAAGCACATCATCACCAGCGTGGCGACGAGCGTGAGGCCGCCGGTGCCGAAGCCGACCAGCGAGTTGGTGGTCATGGCGCGCAACAGCGTGGTGTCCGAGGTGGCGCGGGAGAGCAGGTCGCCGGGCTCCGTGCCGTCCACCGCGGAGATCCGCAGCCGGATGAGGAGGCCGATGAGCGAGCGCCTGGCGGTCAGCACCACCGACTCCGCGGTGCGCTGGAGCACGTAGGAACCCAGGGCCCCCACTCCCGCGTTGGCGATCACCAGGAAACTCATCAACACCAGGGCGGCCCCGATCGGGCCGTCGTCCGACAGGTTCTCGATCAGGCTCCTGGCCACCAGCGGCAGGGCGAGCCCGGTGCCGCTGGTGACCAGCGACAGCAGGGCGCCGGCCAGCAGCGCACCACGGTGCGGCCGCACATATCCGAGGAGCACCCGCCAGGCCGGCGGGTCCGTACGACGATCGGACGGTGCCTCGGACGGCGGGCGTGTCGGTGGGGCGGTCGGCGAGTCGGCGGACGGGGCGGGTGCGGAGTCCGTGCTGGTGGTGGCCACGCGAGAAGCCTTTCAGACCGGGGGCGCTCACCACCCCTCCTTTTTGTGAAGACGCGGCTTGCGCTCTGCGGGTTGTTTGCGCCGGCGCACGCCCCACTCGGCCAGCACACAACGGCCGCCGCCTTGCGTGCTGGGATGGCGACTGTTTGAATTTGGCCCCTGCTGCCCTGGCGTTGCGAACCGGCACCCCCGTGGCGCGCGTTGAACAGGTGGGTCGGCTGTGGCGAGCTCCCCGGCCGGGGTTGGTGTGCTCGGTCGACTCCCGGGTGGTTGCCTGGGCGCTGTGTGCATCCACGTCGCATTTTCTCGGGAGTTGAACCATGCAGATACCGGCGGCGGCGGTGGCGTGCCTCGTGGTGGCCTCGGTGGCGGCGGTGTTCCTCGCCGTCCTCTGGCCACCCCGACGTCGGATGGTCGTGGGCCTCCGGCGCAGGGCGGACACCGCGGACGCGGAGCTTGCCGTACTGCGGGGCCGGTTGTCCGAGGCCGAGCGGCGCGAGCAGATGATGTGGGCCGAGATCGGCCATCTGGCCAAGACCCGGATGCCCGCCCTGGCCCGTAACTCCCGACACCCCCACATCCGGGTGCCGGGGCCCCTGCAACCCGAGCTGGCGGGCGGCGCCGCGGGGGCGACCCTGGACACCGTCCTCGACCAGGCGACCAGGGCGATTCTCGACGAACGGGCCCGGATCGACGGCGCGGCACAGTCCGCGATGCGCGGTGCGACCACCAAACTGCAGACGATGTGTTACCAGATGCAGACCGCGGTGGACGAACTGCTGCACAAGTACGACGATCCCGACCTCGCCGAGAAGCTGGCCGCTCTGGACTACCTCAACGAGCAGATCCTGCGCCGCCTCCAGGCCACCCGCGTGGTCTGCGGCGCCGGCGCCGGCCTCGTGCGGACCAAGACGCTGCTGCCCGACCTCGTGCTCGGCGCCAGCTCCCGCATCCCGAGCTACGACCGGGTGCGGATCGACAACCACCTGCCGCGCGCCGTCGCCGTCGCCGACCGGGCCGCCGAGTCCGTCGCCGTCGTGGTGGCGGAACTGCTCGCCAACGCCGTGCACCACTCGCACGGTTCGCTGCCGGTCGAGGTCGGCCTGCACCAGGCACACAACGGCGCCGTCGTCGTGGTGAACGACGCGGGCATCGGGATGAACGCCGACGAGTTCGGCAAGGCACGGCGGCTGCTCACCGGCGAGGCCAAGGTCTTCCTCTCCGAGCTCGGCGACCCGCCGGCCACCGGCTTCGCGGCCATCGGCCAGCTCTGCAAGCAGTTCGGCTTCAAGGTCTCCGTCGAGCCCTCGCACTACGCGGGCATCAAGGCCGTGCTGTTCATCCCCGGCGACCTACTGCACGCCGTCTCGGGCGACGCGCCGCGCTCGCTGATCACCCCGAGCCCCGCGCCGACCGGCGCGGCGCCCCACCTGCCGACGGCCCCGGTGCCCTACGTGCCGGCGCCGCCGACCATGCGGACGGCGTCGTCCCAGTCCCCGGCCTCGATGGCCCCGTTGGGCTTCGCGCCCGCCTCGTTCGGCTCCCCGGTGGCGCCGTCGGCGCCGATGGCCCCCGTGCCGCCCGCCGAGGCGCCGCCGACCGCCTGGCCGGTGAGCCAGGCACCGGCGCCCGAGGCCGTCGACGACCCGCACGCGGCGGACCCGGCGGCGGAGGCGGAGGCGGGCGGCACGCTGTCCGGGCTGCCCCAGCGCCGGCACCGCCGCCCCGAGCGGTCGGGCCGGCACGCGGCGCAGAGCCCGCCGCCGCCCGACATGTACCACCGCGACCCCGAGGACGCCGCGTCCCGGATGGGCGCGCTGCAGCGTGGCACGGCGCGTGGGCGCGCGGAGATCGGCGAGGAGCCCGCCGCCACCCCCGCAGATGATGCGGATCAGTCAGAGAGGGATAGCCGATGAATGCCCGAGTGCCCGTCAGCAGGCCGAAGGTCGACCTGTCGTTCGTCCTGACACCCATCCTGGAGATCCCCAACGTCCAGCACGCGATGGTGGTCACGGCCGACGGCTTCTTCGAGGCCCACTCGGGCCTGGAGGCGGAGACGGCCGAGAAGCTGTCCGCCGTGCTCGCCTCCCTGCTCGCCTCCAGCCGCGGCACCAGCCACACCTACTTCGGCGGCCGCTCCCTGCTGCGCCTCGTGATGGTCGAGACGTACGAGGGCTACGTGTTCGTGATCCCGGCGGCCGAGAACACCTATCTCGCCGTGTTCACCGGCCCCAACGTGGCCATGGACAACGTGAGCTACGAGATGCAGAAGCAGGTCCAGACGTTGGGCAAGGCCATGGGCAGCCCGCCGCGCTCCGACCTCGGCGGCGGAGACGGCTTCCCGGCATGAACCGGCGGCTGATTCCGCCGTACGTGTGGACCGGCGGCCGTACCCGTCCCAGCCGGAACGTGCTCGACCGGCTGACCGTGCTGCGCGCGGCTACCGACCAGGTGCCCGCCAGCCTGTCCCCCGCCGGTCGGCGGGTGCTGGAGATACTGCTCGACGGAGCCCTGCCGTTGGCGGAGGTGGCCGCCCATCTCTCCCTGCCCGTCAGTTTCGTCAAGGTCGTGGTCAGCGACCTCTTCGACGAGGGCTGGCTGATCGTCAGAGCGCCCACCCCCGCGCAGGACGACCGCATGCCAGACCAGCAGCTCCTTGAAAGGGTGATCCGTGGACTCCGAGCGCTCCAGTAGTGGCATCTACCTGCGCAACCCTGACCAGCGCCTGGTGAAGGTCATCGTCAGCGGCCCGTTCGGCGTCGGCAAGACCACGATCATCAACACCCTCTCCGACATCCCGCCGTTGCGCACCGAGGAGGTCATGACCGCCACCGGCGCGGTGGTCGACCATCTGGAGGGGGTCCGCGACAAGACCACCACGACCGTCGGACTCGACTACGGCCGCATGTCGTTGAGCGACGACCTGGCCCTCTGCCTCTTCGGCACACCCGGCCAGAAGCGGTTCCACGCCCTGTGGGAGGACCTGACCCAGGGCGCCCTCGGGGCGCTGATACTGGCCGACACCCGGCGCATCGCCGACTCCTACGAGGTCATGGGGCTGATCGAGGAGCAGGAGATCCGCTACGCGGTGGCGCTGAACATCTTCCCCGACTCGCCCCAGTACCCTGAGGAGGAGCTGCGGCAGGCCCTCGACCTGGCCCCGGAGACCCCCCTCATCACCTGCGACGCGCGCGACCGGAGTTCCTCCCTGGCCGCGCTGCTGGGGCTCGCCGAGCATCTGCTGAACCTTCCCGTTCTGGAGCAGTCGTGACCCACCCAACACCGGGGCCCGCACCGCAAACGGCCGACGCCCGGGGCCCGGTCCCCCTCTACGGGCCGGACTTCGCCGAGAACCCGCGCGCGGTCTACACCCGGCTGCGCGAGTTCGGCGCGTGTGCCCCGGTGGAGCTGGCGCCCGGGGTGGTCGCCACCCTGGTCACCAGCTACCGCGCGGCCCTCGAGGTGCTGCACGACACCGAGACGTACTCGAAGGACCCGCGGGTGTGGCAGCACACCGTCCCGCAGGACAGCCAGATCATGCCGATGATGGCCTGGCGGCCCAACCTGCTCTTCAACGACGGGGACGTGCACGCCCGTTACCGGCAGGCGGTCACCGACAGCCTCGACCTGATCGAGCCGCACGACCTGCGCGAGATGGTGCACAGGTCGGCCGACCGGCTGATCCGGAACTTCGCGCAGCGCGGCGAGGCGGAGCTGATCGGCGAGTACGCCCGGGTGCTGCCGCTGCTGATCTTCAACGAGCTGTTCGGCCTGCCGGACTCCTACAGCGCCCGGCTGGTCTCGGCGATGACCAGCCTGATGGACTCCAGCGCGCCCGAGGCGGCCATCACGGCCATAAACGACCTCAACGCCTACATGGGCAACCTGACGACGCTCAAGCGGGAGCAGCCTCGCGAGGACCTCACGTCCTGGCTGCTCCAGCACCCGGCCGAGCTGACCGAGGAGGAGCTGGTCTGGCAGCTGCTGATGGTGACCACGGCCGGCCACGAGCCGACCTCCAACCTCATCGGCAACGCGCTGGCCAGGATGCTCTCCGACTCGCGCTACTACCGCACGCTGTCCGCCGGTTCGCTCTCCTCGTCCGACGCCGTCGTCGACGTCCTGTGGAACGACCCGCCGATGGCCAACTACTCGACCCACTTCCCCCGTCGTGACGTCGACCTGCACGGCACCTGGATTCCGGCCGGCACCCCGGTCCTGGTCTCCTACGCCGCGGCCAACGCGGGAGCCGCCGCCGAACTGCCGCCCGGCTCGCGGGCGGACGCCGGCGCCCACCTGGCGTTCGCCGCCGGGCCGCACGGCTGCCCGGCCAAGCAGCCGGCCGTGATGATCGCGACCACCGCCATCGACCGACTGACCAGTTGGCTGGTCGACATCACGCTGTCGGTTCCCTATGAAGAGCTGTCGTGGCGGCCAGGACCCTTCCACCGGGGTCTGGTCGCCCTGCCCGCCCGCTTCACGCCGATCGCCCCGGATCAGAAGGGAACCAGCCCGTGGACCTCAAACCTCGAGTCATCGACCCCAGCGGAAGCGACATCCGAACCGAGTCCGCAGCCTTCCGCGACACCGGCCCCGCAGTCCCGATAACCCTCCCAGGGGGCGTCGAGGCCTGGCTCATAACCCGGCACGCCGTGGCCAAGCGGCTGTTCACCGACCCCCGGGTCTCCAAGGACGCCAGCCAGCACTGGCCGGACTTCCAGGCCGGCCGAATACCCGAGGGCTGGTCGCTCTACCTCTGGGTCGCGGCGAACAACATGTTCACCGCCTACGGCAAGGACCACACCCGGCTGCGCAGGCTGGTGGCGCCCGCCTTCACCCACCGCCGCACCGTGGCCATGACGGAGCGGGTCGAGAGCATCACGGCCGAGCTGCTCGACGGCCTGGCCGCCACGCCGGCCGGCCAACCGGCCGACCTCTTCGGCGGTTTCACCAACCCGCTGCCGATCCGGATGATCTGTGAGCTCTACGGCCTCGCGCAGGAGTCGCGGGCCGAGTTCCAGCACTCCGTCGACTTCCTGTTCCGCACCTCGGCCACCCCCGAGGAGATGGGCACGGCGTACCAGAGCCTCTACCGGATCCTCGGCGAGATGACGGCCGAGAAGCGCGAGAACCCGGGCGACGACCTGGCCAGCGCCCTGATCGGCACCCGCGACGAGGACGGCGACCGGCTCACCGAGGAAGAGCTCTTCGACACCCTGCTGCTCATCCTGACCGCCGGGCACGAGACCACCGTCCACCTGCTGGGCAACGCGGTGCACGCGCTGCTCACCCACCCCGAGCAGCTGGCCATGGTCCGCTCGGGCGAGGCGAGTTGGGACGCGGTGATCGACGAGACGCTCCGCTGGGCGCCCTCGGTGGCCAACCTGCCGCTGCGCTACGCGACCGAGCCGATCCAGATCGAGGACGGCCTCGTCATCGAGACCAACCAGCCCATCCTGATGGGCCTGTTCGCGGCCGGCACCGACCCCGAGCAGCACGGCCCGACCGCGGACCGCTTCGACATCACCCGGCCGGCCGGCGAGCACCTGGCCTTCGGCCACGGCGCGCACTACTGCCTGGGCGCCCCACTGGCGCGCCTGGAGGCCCGCACCGCGCTGCCGGCGCTCTTCGACCGCTTCCCGGCGATGCGGCTGGCGAAGACCGAGCTGCGGCAGGTCGACTCGCTGATCTCGTTGGGCAACGCGGAGATCCCGGTCTATCTGGCCTGACCGCCGATAAGGCGAAAAAACGTTTCTTCGGCCGTCACCGCTCCTTCTCGGGGGGAACGGTGACGGCCGAGCCGGGTTGTGCTCCGTGAGCACCACACGGCCGCATGGAAAGGCGCGGCCTCACCCCGCAGCGGAAGCGAAGAAGGTGAGCAGGCGGTCACGGATGAGCGCTGCGGACTGCTCGGGAGGCAGGTGGTTCACGTCCACCCGCAGCACGTCGAAACCGGCTTGGATCAACCGCTCAGTGGCCGGCCGGTAAAAGCGGACCTCGGCGTGACTGCTGCCGGGCGAGATCTGGAAGCGGTTATGCGGGCCGCGTTCGCTCAGCCGCTCCGCGATGACCTCGGGGGCAGCTTCCAGGATCACGGCCAGGTCGGGCCGGTCAGCCTCGGCGTTCACGCGCCAGAGGAAGGCCGGATCAACGCCGTCGAAGCGCTGCATTACCAGGCCGGACGGGATGTAGCGGTCACTCAGGACCATGCGGCCGACTTCGAGGTTCGGCCGGACCTCCGCCTGAAGGTGGTGGTAGCGGTCAGCTGCGTACAAGCAGGCCAGGGCGTGTCCGGTGGTCGACTCGGTCACCTCGCGGCATAGTGCGCCGATAGGGCCGTCGCTGGGCTCCGCGGTGGTGTGAACGTATTCGCCGGCGGCCACGAGCAGTTGCGCCAGGTGGTGCACGATCGTGGACTTCCCGGCGCCGCTCGGCCCGTCGACGCTGACGAACAAGCCGCGGTGGTGGTCAGAAGAGCGCCGGATGTTCATCCTCGCCCTCTCCTGGTCGCTGGCTGCGCAGTTCTTCCAAGTCGTGCGCCTTGGTGGCGAGCAGGACGAACAGCCGGGCGGCAACCAGCGCGTCGTAGGTCGCACGGTGGGGCGAGAGGTCGTCCGGCAGACCATCGGCGAGGCCGAACGCCTCGACCAATTCACCAAGCCGGTAACCGCGTTGACCAGGCACCAACCGGCGGGCGAGCTTGAGCGTGTCGAAGACCTCCGGCGGTTCCCAGCCGGTCATCTTCCGCTGGAGGACGTCCAGGTCGACGTGGGCGTTGTGCGCGATGAGCGCCGGGTGCGACAAGGCGTGAAGGACATCCACCTTGACTGTCTCGAAGGTCGGGCAGTCGGCAACGTCCTGGTTGGTCAGGCCGTGAATCCTGGTGGCGTAGAACTTGATAGGCGACTCCGGACGAACCAGCCAGCTCACCGGCTCCCCGATGACTCCGCCAACGATCGGTACGGCGGCCACCTCCACCAGGTCCGGCGGCTGCTGGCCGTTGCCCTCGACGTCCACGACCACGAAGCTCACGCTCGTCCAGTCAGTCATCTTGCCTCTCGTCCTTCCATCCGATGTCGGCGCGACCATGCCGACGTTCGCGGTGCGGGTGGCGCGCGTCGTGCACCTGGAAGCCGAGTGAGTGTTGCAGGTAGTAGCGCGGCTGCTCGATCTCCAGGCCAGACACCACGGCCGCCCGCTCGGTGATGTCCACGACCACAAGACCACGAGCCTCGGGCAAGGTGCTGGCGACCTCCCGCAACCGCTCGGGTGACGGGGGGCGATGGGCATTGGCGCAGAGCTCAAGCTGACTCAACGGGCAGATATCGCACAGCTCGTGCCCAATGCCGTAGTGGCCGTTGTAGTCCGGCAGACCATGCGCGTAGGCGACCGCGCACGAGGTCTTACGGAACAACGGGGTTGCGGCGTCGAACGTGGCGAGCACGCGCTGTTCCAGCGTCTCGGGCACGATCTTGCGGCGCGCGGTGTCGTCGTACGGCTCGGGCAAGCCGTTCGCCTTGTAGTAGTCCGCGATCTCGTTCCGGTAGAAGAGGCCAGTGAACACTGTCGCGTCGGCGTGAGCAGCCAGCCGGTACGCCGAATCGAGGTGTTCCGGTGAGTCGTTGAGACCAGGCACCAGCGGACGCCAGTACAGAACTGTCCGATACCGGCGATGCGCCGGCCTGCTCATGAGCTTGAGTGACTCGGCGGCCACATGCGACGGATAAGGCTCGATGTCCGAGTTCTCGATGCCGGAGTAGGTGAACAGCAGTGTCACTTTCAGGTACCGAAGCTGGTTCAGGCGCTCGATGTCTTCCGGCTTCATCTGGTGCCGCGTGATGATCAGGACGTGATTGGTCAGCCCGAGCTCGTCCAGGTCTTCCAGCACAGCGAGGGTGTGCGGCCGGACGACCGGCAGGAACGGGTCCGTGGCCCGGTTGAACACCTGTACCGGGGTCACGTGCGGCTGGAAGTACCGATGAGTCACGAGCTCTTCGACGGCCTGGGCATCGGACATGAGCGCTCGCGGTACCCGCTGGTCCCACAGGCCGTAGGTGTGCCGGATACAGTACGCGCAGTCCAGCGGGCAACCCTGGATGTGGTTCAGGCTGAGGCCGCTCTTGCGGTACTCCACGACTTCGCGGGCGCGCTCCGGTAGTTGATCGATCTGATCCCTGCTCAGCAGGGCAACATGGGTGACCACCTGGCTGACTCCCGAATCCCTTGAGGACGGACGCGGTTCGGCGTCCCTGACGGGAGAGTAGGAAGGAGTATCGGAGCTGAAAAGCAAATTGCTAGCTATTGCTTGCAAGCCCACGAAGGTGTGAAGGTGAAAGCAAGATCGAGCCAGCGCCAACGCAAGCCGGAACTACTGCCAGTTAGCCGTCCTCGGGCTGGTCAGGCGTCAGGTCATGGATGGCCCGGTTGATGATCGCCCGCGCAGCCCCGCGGTAGCTGGCGACGGCAGCCAATTTCTCGAACGTCGATGTGTACAGATGGATCTCGTGTGGCTGCCGAAGGTTCAGCTCGGCGGAGTAAGTCTCGACCCGCACGAGTTCGGAGTTGTACAGCATGAAGCCGTGACGAGGATCGACAACGTACTGTGTTTCGTACCCGATGACTCCAAGACGCACGTTCCGCAGTGAGGTCAGCGAAACCAGGCGGTCAAGTTGTCCAAGTAGGATGTCTACCGAACAAACCCTGTTGCGGAGCGTCCCCTCGGTGATGACGAAGTGAAACGCTTTGTCGGCGCGATACAACATCTCTTGCCGTAGCATCCTTTTTGCCACGGCATCACTAACGTCGTTGGGCACCCGATGTACTGTGACGGCCCTTGAGAACAACGCGCGCGCGTACTCGGCTGTCTGAAGTAACCCAGGCACTACGGCCGGCTCGAACGACCGATACAGCTTGGTCCTGGCGTCCTGCTCGGACAGCTCAAGCTGGTGGCCGACCATCCCGGCCTTGAGTACTCGTTGCCACTCAGCATGTTGGACCTCAAGCGTGTGCAGCGAGGCTAGGAGGGCTTCTGTCTCGGGCTCGGCGTTCGTTGCCCGCGTCCACGCCTTGATGTCGTCGTTGGTGGGCGTCTGCTTGCCGTTTTCAATCTTGCTGACCTTCGATGGCTGCCACGACAACGACTCCGCAAGCTCTTTGCCGTTGAGGTGCGCTTGACGGCGGAGCTCGCGGAGTCGTTGACCTAGGGCGCCTCTGGCTTCCTCGACCCCGCTCGAACCACTAGACCTTGGCCTCAAAATCGTCCCGTCGAATGGCGTGGTGCCGGGCTACATCGCGCCAATGGTTGTGCTGTACGATCTCGGCGGTATCCATAATGATCTCGCCGCCCTGAAACTTGTCGGCTTCATCGAAGTGCATCCGCACCAATTTGCGTGAGTCGAACAGCCAGTAGTCATGATGGGGTAGATCAAGCCGCTCGGCTACATCACGGGGAAGATAGCGAATGTCCTCGCCCGCATCGCAGGTGTGGTGAGCCGCCCATAGGCCGAAGCGGCTGTAGTCCGAGAGTGGCACGCTCACGACGCGCACTCGTGCGAAGCGCCGGCCCTCCGCGGTCGCCTGGCGAATCATGCTGAACCAGGTCTCGGCCCATGACAAGTCAACCGGCTCGCCAGCTCGGAACCGTCGGAATGACTCGACCTCACGCGGTGCGTTATAGCTCTCCCGCACCTCCAAGCGGAACGCCGTGTGCTCGAAGGTGCGGAACAGCTTGCTGAAGTCGTCCCCGATGAGCAAGCTCAGAGCTCTCCCTCCCGCTCCAGGTAGCGACGGGCGTACATTTTGAGGACTTCCTCCGGGATTTCGATCAGGGTCTCGTGGTCGGGCACCGGGCCGACGTCGGCGAGCACCTGGGGGTCGGTGACCTTCCATCCCTGCGCGATGTACGTTACGCGGTCGGTGCGGTCGGTGGCGAACAGGGTGGGGGACTCGCCCTCCATGGACTCGGGGTCCTTACCCAGGAAGTGAGCGCGCACGGCTTGATCCTTCCTTGCTCCAAGTCAAAGAAAGTTGCTCGTTCATCGTGACGCAGGCGGTCCTGGCCGTCAACAGCGCCTGGGTGCCGTCAGAGCGTGCCCCGGGATATAGCCCCCAGGAAGGCCGACCATTCGCCGGCGGGGAATCTCAGGCAGTCGTGCTCGACGTCCTTGGAGTCGCGGACCGCGACCTGTCGCGGCGGGAGGTTGGCGACCTCCACGCAGTTGTTTTGCGGCCCGCTGGCCGTAGCCCTTCGCCAGCGCAACTTTGGTTGGGCTTCGTTCACTTCCGGTGTCCTTCTTTCAGCTGTGTGATGCGTACCAGCGAGTCCTCCACCGACAGGGCAGCAGCGCTAATGCGCTGGGCTGCGGTGGTGAAGGGCGAGGTGGCGTCTCCTTCAAGGTAGATGTCGCCTCCAAGGTTCTCCACCAGCACGACGTCAGGAATGGAGCCGGGGAAGCTGACCAGCGAGAAGCCGCCCACGATGCCGGGATGGGGCGTGGAGTCCAGCGGCATGACCTGGACGGTGACGTTGGGCAACTCAGCGGCATCCAGGATGCGCTGTAGTTGTTCGCGCATGACAGTAGGTCGGATGGCGAACCGGTGGTGCAAGGCGGCTTCGTGGACGATCGCCCAGAACTGAAGCGGGCGGTCGGGACGCGACAGCACCGCTTGGCGGGCTTGGCGTACCTCGGCGAGCGCGGCGACCTCGTTGGGTGGCGTGGAACTGGCTGCGGCACCGATCGTCTCGCGCGCGTAAGCGGCGGTCTGCAGCAGGCCGGGAACGAGCAGCGGCGACCACTCGCAAATTCGCTCCGCCTCGTCTTCCAGCGAGATGTAGTCCGTGTATGCCCGCGAAACCACGGCGCGGTAGTTCTGCCACCAGCCCCGCCTGCGGGCATCGCGGGCCAGGTTCTCCAACGCGGTGACAGCGTCAGGATCGGTAACCCCGTAGACGCCGAGCAACGCCGTGACCTCGGCGGGGCGGACTTGCTGCCGGGCGTTTTCGATCTTCGACAGCTTGGGCGTTTGCCAGCCCACGGCGGTGGCCGCGCCCTCCAGCGTCATGCCGGCCTGGGTGCGCAAGGTCCGCAGAGTCGTGCCCAGGCGGAGGTGGCGGAAGGTCGGTTCGAAGGGTTGATGGGTCATGGCCGCAGTCTTACACCTCCTGCTGCAATTCGACTTGGTTGGGCTGGTCCTTCATTCGAATGAATGAGAAAGGTTGCGGCCTCATGGGAAAATGGGCATTCTTGGCTGCTGAGGTGGAGCGGCCAAAGCGCCGCAGGTAGGAGGCAGTTGTGCTTCACACGTTCCAGCAGCCGGTCATCGCGGCGCAGGGCTTCTACGTCAAGCCGCGGACGATAGGGTTCGCGGCCTACCTGTCGGCCTCAGCCGCCCACCTGCGTCTGGTGCGTCAGCTGACGGCGCTGACGCTGCGCGAGGCCGGCGTTGACGCGGGGATGTGCGACAACGTGCAGCTGGTCGCCTCCGAGTTGATCGGCAACTCGGTGCGGGCCTGCGGTGATCACGTGCCGCTGGTCGTGGAGGTCGACGCCGGGCCCGCCGGGGTCTGGGTGAAGGTTCACGACCCCGACGCGGACCGGCTGCCCGAGCGTTCGGCCATGCCACTGGACGACGACGTCGCCGAGTCGGGGCGCGGCCTTGGCCTGGTGGACTACCTCGCTCCCGGTTGGCAGGTGCGGGTAACGCCTCTGGGCAAGCAACTGGTGTGTTGGCTTCCGCTCAGGCCGCGGTGAGCACCTGCCGCTGGCGGCCGATCCCCTCGATCTCGATCTCCATCACGTCGCCCGGCGCGAGATAGGGGTAGCGGCCGGAGAGCGCGACGCCCTGCGGGGTGCCGGTGTTGACGATGTCGCCCGGTTCGAGCACCAGGTACTGGCTGAGGTGGTGCACCAGGGTGGCCACCGAGAAGATCATGTCGGCGGTCGACGAGTCCTGCCGGATCTCGCCGTTGACGAACGACCGCAGCCGCAGCGCCTGCGGGTCGGGCACCTCGTCGGCCGGCACCAGGTAGGGCCCGAGCGGGTTGAACGTCTCGCAGCACTTGCCCTTGGACCACTGGCCGCCCGAGTGCTCCGTCTGGAAGGCCCGTTCCGAGACGTCGTTGGAGACGGTGTAGCCGGCGACGTGGGCCAGCGCCTCCGCCGGCGAGTCGAGGTAGCGGGCCCGGCGGCCGATCACGACGGCCAACTCCACCTCCCAGTCGGTCTTCTCGGAGCCGCGGGGGATCAGCACCGCGTCGTGGGCGCCGACGACGGTGTTCGGGGTCTTGAAGAAGATCACCGGCTGCTCGGGCGGCGCGCTGCCCGACTCGGCGGCGTGCGCCGCGTAGTTCATGCCGACGCACAGCACGGCGCCGGGGCGGGCCAGCGGCGGGCCGAGTCGCAGGCCCTCGGACGCGATGACCGGCAACTCGCCGGCGGCCAGCGCCCGGCGGGTGGCGGCGATCCCGTCGGCGGCGAGGAACCGGCCGTCGATGTCGGGGGTGAGCGGGGTCAGGTCGTGCGCCTGGTCGGTGTCGTCGAGGACGGCGGGACGTTCGGCGCCGGGCTCGCCGAGGCGGACGAATCGCATGTCGCGGTGGCTCCATTGGTCGAGGACAACGGCTGCCCCATGCGTACCACCCGGTCGGCGTCGGCGTCACGGGTGCGAACGCCGGGTGCCCGTCC